>JAERSQ010000220.1 GCA_016845525.1 Pseudomonadota bacterium | reverse complement strand
CAGGTCGTCATCCTCGTACATGATCATCGGCTTGGCAGCCAGGCGATCCTTGGCATAACCGATCTCATCTCCCGTCGAGACGAGAAAGGAAAACGTGCCGTCGAGGTCATCGATCGAAGTCGACAATGCGTCCTGAAGCTTTACGCCCTGTGCAAGCTTGTCAGCAAGATAGACTGCAATAAGTTCACTATCGTTATCCGTGGTGAATTCAAAGCCCCGTTGCTCCAGCCGCCGGCGCATCTTCCAGTAGTTGGTAATCTGGCCGTTATGCACGATGGCCACATCGGCAAAGCCTGTTGCCCAGAAAGGATGGGAGGCCTCCGGCTTGACGTCGCTCTCGGTAGCGAGACGCACATGACCCAGACCATGCGTGCCATGAAACTGGTTCACGTGGTAACGGTCATCAACATCGTGGGCACTGCCGACATCCTTCACAATCTCAAGACTTGTGCCGATTGAGATGACCTTGGCGGCATGCTCCATCTCGTAGGAAAGTTTCTGAACGTCTCCGTCATACAGAACGGTCACGCGGTAATTGTCGCCGGCGCGGGCTTCCTCTTCGATCGTTGCGCCGAGATCCACGAGCCGCTGACGGATCGCGGCGATCGCCACGTCATCGTCTGCGTCACTCTCCGGATCAATAAAAAAGCGCAGCTTCAGCCGACCCGACGCTTCAGGCGCATACAGTGCAAATCCCGTTGAATCAGGACCCCGATGCTGGCAGCCATCGAGCATACGGATCAGCGCCTCGCCCGTACTGAACGCTTTGTCCGCTCCGCGATACATTACCCCTGCAATACCGCACATAAGTTCTCTTCCTGTAATGGACTTGTCTGGTGGCAGACGAGCGTACGCCTTTGGTTAAAACAATTCAACTGGTGGAAACAATGTTTCCCCACAGGAAACCACTTGTTCAAAGAAAAGCCCGGGCGAAGCCGGGCTGTTCTTGTCTTTCAGGTTTATCTCAACCGGATTTCAGGTACGACTCCATAGAGTCGTCCATGGCTTTCAACCAAGTCGTGTGATGTGCAGGCTGTGGGTTGCCGGTCATCAGCGACGGATAGGAATTGTCGCGGAAAGTCATGATGTTCTCGTGCTTGTGGTGCTCCCACTCCATGAAGGTCTTATTGACCCCTTCTACGTCGAAACTCGGGTAGTCCGTTTCATCGATGAGATCCTGTACGTAGTCGCCCTGGAACCGGATCATCTGCTCGTCATCTTCAAGTTTTTCTTCCCGATCACGCCAGGCCTGGCTATGTTGGCGCATGGCCTCAAGATCAGGCAGTTCGATCCTGCCCATGATGTAATCACGCGCATACCAGGCTTGGGCATCAAACATGTTGAAGGTGTAGAACTGATCCTGCATGCCCAGATACATCAGACGGGGGTTGTCTTCCCAGAATACGCCCTTGTAAAGATTTAGCGGCCACAGCCGATTATCCGTCTGGAGCCGCAACTCATCCGGCAAGAAGGGAAAATGATGCAGGTATCCTGTGCACATGATGATCGCATCGATTTCCTTGCTCGAGCCGTCTTTGAAGTGACAGGTATTCTTATCCACCCGGGTCAACAACGGCACCTCTTCCCAGTTATCCGGCCAATGGAAACTCATCGGTGCCGTACGGTGCGAAACCGTAATCGTCCGGGCTCCATATTTGTAGCACTGTGACCCGATATCCTCGGCGGAGTAACTGGTGCCGATGATCAGAATATTCTTGTCTTTGAACTCAAGCGCATCGCGAAAATCATGCGCGTGCATGACCCGCCCGTTGAACGTCTCAAGACCGTCGAACTTCGGCACGTTGGGCGTCGAAAAATGTCCAGTTGCCACCACCACGTTGTCAAAGTCTTCGGTGTACATGCGGTCTTCGGCGAGGTGATGAACCGTCACTGAGAAATTCTGCTGCTCTTCGTTGTACTCGATCCGCCGAACAGGCGTTGAGAAGCGAATCTGGTCACGCACCCCGGCTTTTTCGACACGGCCCTTGATGTAATCCCAAAGCACCGCGCGCGGCGGATAGGAGGCAATTGGTCGGCCAAAGTGCTCCTCAAAGGTGTAGTCTGCAAACTCGAGACACTCCTTTGGGCCGTTGGACCACAAGTAGCGATACATACTGCAGTGAACAGGCTCGCCATATTCGTCAGTTCCGGTGCGCCACGTGTAGTTCCAGATTCCGCCCCAGTCTGACTGGCGTTCAAAGCAGACCACTTCCGGAACATCTGCGCCTTTCTCTTTGGCCGACTGAAATGCCCGAAGTTGCGCCAGCCCGCTCGGCCCCGCTCCAATGACTGCTACTCGTTTTCCCATAAAAGTCTCCTTGAATAATCCTCGTTGAATTTTTTACGCCTCGGGGCTTGGGCTTGTCCTCAGATCCCTGGCCTGTGCGGTTCGACTGCCTTCATTATCGCAACTCTTCCCGCAACTCTTGCTGCAGCTCTTCCTGCAACTCGACTCACCATATCTATTTACAGACCTGAACCACTTCCCTGCAGTGCGCATCCGAAATATTCCATGATCATCGCATGGGTAATTGATCGAAATCAATCATGCGACACCATTGGGTCAAATTATGTTGAGATAGCAAACCTGACTTCTGACCGCCGTCGGCGGGCAAATTTCCAGCAACCCAATCGAGATGACACCCATGAGTAATGACAGTTCGAATTCCACGGTTCCCTGGCAGGGCCCTCGACGAATCGTCAATTTATACGACACGCCTTACGAACCTTATGATCTTGAAGGCGAGGTCCAGGACAATATTCACCTTCTGAATATCGGGTACGACCGGGACCGTGCCACGGGCTGGTACGTCATCCGGATGGAACCGGGAACCGCTTCCATTCCTCATGAGCACGCCAAGCACGAGGAGTACCTGATCCTTGAGGGCGAACTGATCGAAAGCGACGGAACTGTCCTAAAAAAGGGCGATTTCATCAGTTACTCGCCCGGCAGTTTTCACAACTCACGAACCGAAACAGGCTGCCTGCTTATTGGCCATGACCGTGATCCCTACGCAGAATAAATGACGACACTGATCAGCAGAGACTGTCTACCCTATTTATCTAGCGCCATCAAAATCAACGTGGAACAGATGATCGCAATTGCTATCCATAGGCCATATTTTGCTGGCGGGAAAGGCACGTTTACCATTCGCCGAGGCCGCTGAGGCCGGTTTTGTTTGTCGTTTCCTATCATTTCAGATTCCAGCAAGAAAAGGGCGCCCTAAGGCGCCCTTTTTTGCTTGTTAATAGGGTTACAAAAGAACTCTACCAGTCGGCTTTATGTTCCTCATAGCTCTTGGAACTAAGCCCCTGGCTTTTGATGCTCTCGTGTTCTTCGTTCTCCTTAGCACTGGTCTTGAAGTGCCACCAGAGCCAGAAAACGACCGCCACGGTCAGCCAGAGCCATTCTGTTCCTACAAAAGGATAGATAGCCGTGTATTCTGAGAGTTTCTCTGTTGCCCATGTTTCTACTGTAGCCATTTGAATTTCTCCCATTATTTCTCTAAGGCTGCGACAGCATCCTGGTCTTTACGCGAGGCCGCCATGGCGTCGTAATCCAGTCCAGCGATTTCTACTTCGCGCGGAATCCGCAACTTGCCCATGCTGTTGAGGATCTTCGCGATAATCCAACCCGGCAGGAAGCCCAGAACACCAAACATGATGATGGCGCCAATGATCATTCCGATCGGATTAACCGTGGCCTCATAGTACGCAGAGGCGGGATAACCCCAAAGCATGAAGCCGCAGACCACCAGACCGAAGACCCCGGCATAGCCGTGCACCGCGACGGCGCCAACGGCATCGTCAATCTTGAAGCGGTTCTCCACCCAGTAGTGCAGTTTGTACATCACCGGCACAGCAGCCGCGCCAATGAGCATCGACTGCAGCGGGTTATAGAGGTCATTACCCGCCGAGGCCGCGATGATGCCTGCAAGCCCGGAAGAGTAAGTCCAGAACGGATCGCCTTTACTCACCACATATCCAGCCAGAAGACCGCCAGAAAGCGACATCAGGAAGTTGAGTGTGATGCCGCTTAAAGTGGTCGGGGCGACATAGATATTGGTCGCGGTGAAGTAGACCGAGCCGCCGCCGTAATCGCTGCCTGCGTCGTAGATGGGAATGTTACACGCTGCGTAAAAGCCCCAGAAGCCGGTATAGATAAGAAACAACCCGACGGTCACCAGCCAGGGGTTGCGCGGGCCGATATTGTTACTGGAGCCATCGCTGTTGAACTTGCCGATCCGTGGGCCGAGGACCACCAGCACGCCGAGACCAAATCCACCTGCGACGGCATGGATCACGCCGGAAGCATAAGCATCGTGATAACCGAGCACCTGGACCATCCAGCCTGCGTAATGCCAGCCCCAGGAGGCGTCGATCGTCCAAAACACGGAGCCGATGGCGATCGCCAGAATCCCAAAGGCAGAAGAGCGAATACGCTCAATAACCGCGCCCGAAACGATAGAGGCCGCAGTCCAGGAGAAGAGCAGAAATGCCGCCCAGAACACCCCGTTGATGTGATCACCCATATTGACTGCCATGGCCGATGTCCACGGGAGCGCCACTTCATTGGCGCCGAAACCATCTGCCTCCAGCACGAGGCCGCCGAGAATGCCCGGCCCATTTGGAAAGGCCCAGTAAATCCACCAGCCGAAAAAGAACCAGGTGACCGTGACCAGCGGGATCAGCATGGTGTTTTTCATTAAGGTATTGAGATGATTTTTGTGTCGGGAAACACCCACCTCATACATACAGAAACCAACGTGAATCAAAAACATCAGGACGACCGTCACCCAGTAATAGAACTCGGTAAATACGGTCGTCAGGGCGCTTAGCTCATTGTCCACAATGTCTCCTCCGCAAGATTGCGCTTAATAACGAAGCCATAACGATGTACGTCGCATTGGTCAGAAGGCCCGAAAATATCCTTACCGACGCGGCCTCCTGCAATGCAGCGGAGAATCCTAATACATTAATATTTTTATTAATATACTTATTATCATTTCTTATTGGAATAAAAATAGAAATATCATCTTTTTTCAAATAGTTGTGTCCTGCTAACCATTTTTAGCCCAATCTGTCTTTTTAATCCTTTCCGACAAAAAAGGTAAAACACCTGCGGCGCTGATACTACGGCGAGCCGACCGCCTACCACAGCCTCAAATAACGGTCCAACTCCCAGTCGCTGACATGGGTGAGATACTCATCCCACTCAGCCCTCTTGAAATCAGCATAAGTCTTGGCCATCAGGTCGCCCATCACCTTGCGCCCAAGATCGTCCACTTCGAACGCGTCGACAGCCTCCCCTAGACTTCTTGGCAGATAGCTGACGCCCAGCTGCTCAAGTTCGCTCTCAGATTTGAGATACATGTTTTCTTTATGCGGCGCGCCCGGGTCAATCTTTTCCCGGATCCCCTCGAGCCCCGCCGCCAGGACCATTGCACCGCCCAAATAGGGGTTGTTTGATATGTCGGCTGCTCTCAACTCGACCCGGCCGCCACCCAGCGGGACCCGAATCGAATTGGTCCGGTTGTTGTTCCCAAAACACGCGAAGACCGGCGCCCACGTGAATCCCGACATACTGCCTTCCTTGATGAGGCGCTTGTAACTATTCACAGTCGGCGAAATTACGGCCGAGAGTGCCGGCAAGTGCTTGAGAATACCGCCGATAAACCAGTATCCAAGCTCCGTGATGCCGCATCCCCGCGGGTCACTATCGGACTCAAAGAGATTTTCACCCGACTCAAGGTCTGCGAGCGACATGTTGTAGTGCGCGCCATTGCCTGCCCGATCTGAAAACGGCTTTGGCATAAAGCTCGCGAAGAACCCTTTTTGATGGGCCAGCTCCTGAATAAGGTGCCTAAAGAAAACGAAACGATCGGCCATCGTGAGGCCGTCACGGTACATAAAGTCAATCTCGAACTGGCCGTTTCCATCTTCGTGATCGTAGGAGTACACGTCGTAACCAAGATCATTCAAGGTAGAGACGATCTCTTCGAGCAGATCCAGGCTGTCGAGCGTAGAACGCACGTCGTAGGCCGGCTTGGCCAGATCGTCGCGGGGGCCAATGGGCGAAAAGCCGCCGTTCTCATCCTCCTTTAAGAGAAAGAACTCAGGCTCAATCCCGAAGTTGAAAGTAAAGCCCATTTCGGCCGCCTGCGCGAGAACCCCCTTGAAGATGTTTCGACTGCAGGGCTCAAACGGCTTACCCTCGCACCAAAGATCGCTCGCAAACCAAGCGGTATCTTTGCGCCAGGGCAAAATGATTACACTGTTCGGATCCGGGCGTGAGGAAACTTCTTCATCACTGACATCCTGAGGTACGCCATCCAGCGCCGCTCCTGTGCAAAGTTCGGAGCCGTTCATCATGCGGTCAAAATGCGCAATCGGGACGAACTTGGATTTGGATACCCCGTGGATATCCACATAACTCGGCAGGCAGTACTTCACGCCTTCTTTTATTAACCTGTCTTTCAGATCACTTGGGGCCGGCTTATCCGACATATCTTCCCTCTCCTTTGGATTAATCCCCGGGGAAACTCTTTGTTCCTTCGGAAGTATTTTCTCTATTTGAAGCGCCAAGATTAAACGCGTTCACACTGTCGGAGCTTTCAAATTCGGGCTCGCGCTTGTATTCAAGCGCTAAAAAACCAATTCGTCCAGAAATGGTCATGTAAACCATAACCTAAAAACTGCTTTCAATCATAGGTTTAGAGTTAGTTATAACCTTAATTTCACCGCTCCATATAAACCCTCTAAATGGGTATCCATATTCTTTATTTAGGATAAACTGACTGTCCATCTGAGCATTTTTTTGCCCGGATGCACCCGTCTTATTCGGTGCGAGACCAGTGTCAGGGTCGGTATTGTTTCCGGCGCGATTGCTTTCGTAGCGCCGGCCACGATTCTTCCCCGACTTGTTTCAATAACTACAGGAGAAGCATGCGATATGAGTCCTGACGAGCTAAAGGCGTTAATTGACGCCACCGCAAACACCGCCGCGGAGGCCTACTATTGGTGGGCCACCGGACTGATGGTGTGCATTCATGCTGGCTTCATGATGTATGAAATGGGGCAATCCCGCGTCAGAAACGTTCTTGCGTCCGGCGTCAAGAATATTCTGGCGTTTGCATTCATGATTCCAACGTTCTTCCTTTTTGGCTGGTGGCTCTATTGGGCCTACGGCACGGGAAATATCTTCCTCCCGGATGTTGGTGCCGAATACGCCCAAGCCTACGTGCCGTGGAGCGAGTACATGGGGCCGAACCTGCAGGACAACGCTTCAGGTGTCTTCTGGGCAGCGTTTGTGCTGTTCTCGGCAACGGTCGCCTCGATTGTCTCGGGGTCCGTGATCGAAAGGATCCGGATGAGTTCCTGGATCATCCTGTCGGTCCTGGTGGGGTCCGTGGTCTGGATCATTGCTGCCGGCTGGGGCTGGTCTGCCGGTGGGTGGCTGGTCACAGGCTGGGGCTACCACGATGTGGGCGCCGCCGGCGTC
>JAERSQ010000219.1 GCA_016845525.1 Pseudomonadota bacterium | reverse complement strand
CGTTCTCTCGGGGCCGTAGCTCAGTTGGGAGAGCGCTACAATGGCATTGTAGAGGTCGTCGGTTCGATCCCGTCCGGCTCCACCATACATGTCCCCATCGTCTAGTTGGCCTAGGACACCGCCCTTTCACGGCGGCAACAGGGGTTCGAATCCCCTTGGGGACGCCAAACCTTCCTCATCAGCGCAAGACGGCCTATTGCCGGAGCAGGCTGTCGGGGGTACGCTGTGTTGATGAACATGGCAACCAATCGCCTCGCCCAGGCCGATGTCATTATCCTTGGCGCCGGCATCATGGGCGCCAGCATTGCTTTCCAGCTGAGCCGCCAGTCCGATGAAAAGGTGGTGGTCATCGATGCCCGCAAGCCTGTCGGGGGGATGTCCGGCCGCACCTTCGGGCAGATTCGACAGCATTACTCCAACGCGCTGATGGTCGAGCTCTCCATCCGGGGTTTCGATACCCTGGACAACTGGAAGGAGCGGGTAGGGGTAGGTGACCCCGGCTACGTCAAGATGGGCTACATGCTGTTTGTGGCCTCTAATCAGATCGATGCCTTAAAGCGCAATATCGGGCTTGGACAGAGTCTGGATGTTGATACCCGATTCGTAGAACCGGACGAGATACAAAAGATAGAACCCGGCATCACCGTCAATGGCCTGACCGGCGCCTGCTATGAACCCAATGCGGGCTATATTGATGTCACCCGGATGGTGCTCAGTTGGCTGACGGCAGCCCAGACCTCCGGAGTCGAACTTCTTACGCCTCTCGCAGCCACAGCAATCACGACCGAGTCGGGCAGGGTCACGGGAGTCATCACCGATCAAGGCACCGTGACTGCCCCCGTGGTGATCAATGCCACCGGCGCCTGGGGGCGGGATCTGCTGGGTCCGCTCGATTTGGATGTGCCGATGCAGAACACGCGGCTCGACATGACCTACATTGACACCGGACAGGGATCTGTAATCAGAAGTTGTGTCACCGATGGTGTTTCAAACGTTGTCATGCGGCCCCACTGGGGCAGCATGATGCTGGTTGCGGCCTACCCGCCGGATGCGATTCCAATAGATGACCCGGTGGGTCCTGTGGAGGAGGGGGCCTACGACAGGCATCACGAGCGCATGAGGCGGGCCTTCCAGGATCGGATTCCCCAACTCCGGGAGTTTCAGGTGCACTCCAATATCAGCGGAGCGTATGACGTCACACCGGACTTTCATCCCATTGTGGGCTGGGCACCCGGTGTCGAGGGGCTGTATCTGGCGATGGGTTTTTCAGGGCACGGATTGAAACTGTCGCCCGGAATCGGCGAAGCCGTTGCCGCGATGGTGCTCGACCGTGAACCGCCGCTTGATATCAGTGCGCTTCGATACCAGCGCTTTGCTGAAAATGACTTGATGTACCTTGCCTACGGGCCAAGCGCACGGGCTTGACCGGCAGCAGCTTTACCAACCCAGAGAATCCAGCCAGGTGCTGACTTCTTCGGTAAGTTGGTCACTCTTGTCAGTAAAGTAGTGATCCGCGCCGGCAGAGGCAACCTGTTTGGATAATGCGTTACCCCCTTTGCTGATCAGATCCAGTCGCTCAGGTGCCATGCGGTGAACTGCCGGGTAATCTTCCTCTCCGTAAAGATCGAGAACCGGTATCGCTACCGAGGCGAACGGGAAAGGATGGCGCATCGGTTGTTTGTAGTCTGTGGCGCCCATGCCGATTCCGACGAAGGCATCGATGCCGGAGTCACCGTGCTGCTCCATCCAGAGCATCGCCATATGTGCTCCGCAACTGTGAGCCAACAAAACAACCGGTGAGATGTTCTGATCCTTAAGGTGCGCCAGTGCAGCATCGATTCGGGGCATTGCTTCGGGCAATACCGGCAGATAGTCGAAATACTTGGCCGATTTTTCCAGCACCGGCATCTGCAGGGAGAGCGTATGCCATCCCGCTTCTGCAAGGCCGACGCGCAGGGGTCCGATATTTTCCGGCCAATCGGCATGAAATCCCCGACCATGCAGCAGAACAATGCCTCCCCGGGTAGTGTCGGTCTGGGACTCCATCTCGACAGCGGCAAAAGCCTCGCCGTCGGGTAGAAGGGTGATCACGTCTCCATCAAAGAGATTGGTTTCCATCTCCTCGACAAGGCGGTCTTCCCGCTCTCTATCGGCGCCATCGGCCGGCAGGATGGGCAGAAGACAAAGCGCAGCAAGCCACAGGAGCCAGAGCTGCGGCGCGCTACAGGGCTGTTTCAGCGTCGGCAGTGTTTTCATGTTCCGGTCACTCCCAAAGGCCATTATCATAGATGCTGAACCCAATTCCCCATGAAGTTCGCACTCAGGCGGCGGGCTCACGCTGTGAGTCACCTGATAATGATAATGCCTGACAGAACGGTCTGATGCAGTTGTGGATACTATTTTCGTATGACCAAATCAGATGAACTTGTGCAAATTGCCGAAAAAGCCGGAGGGATCCTGCTGGAGCGCGGCTGGCGCCTCGCGACTGTCGAATCCTGTACCGGCGGCTGGATCTCCCAAACGGTGACTTCTCTCGCGGGGAGCTCGGATTGGTTCGAGTGTGGCCTGGTGACTTACAGCAACACCTCCAAAGCATCCCTCGCGGGCGTCGCAGGGTCCCTTATTTCCCGGTATGGGGCCGTGAGCGCGGAGGTTGCAGAGGCGATGGTTTCCGGAGCGCTGGAGAGAACAGATGCCAGCGTTGCGGTGTCTGTGACCGGCATCGCCGGGCCGGACGGGGGCAGCGAGGAAAAACCGGTGGGAACGGTCTATATTGCGTGGCAGTTCCCGGGCAGGAACGCCGTCAGTCAGCGCTTTCATTTTCATGGCGACCGTGAGGCGGTCCGCCGTCAGACCGTTGCCACAGCGCTTTCAGAGCTCGCCCGGCTTGCCCAGGCAATTCCGGGATGATTTTGTGAAGCAGTTCGCTGGGTTGATCATTTGGATTATGAAATAATGGCCCCTGATTCCCGGAAATACCCGGCGCTAGATGCGCACAATCGACGCGATTAGTAACTTAGAAATTCAGCAAGCAATCGGAGCAACACATGGATGACAACAGGCAGAAGGCTTTAGACGCAGCGCTCGGGCAGATCGAACGACAGTTTGGCAAAGGCTCGGTGATGCGCCTCGGTGATGCCCAAGCCGGCCAAAGCATTGACAGTGTCTCGACGGGTTCACTGGGATTGGACATTGCCTTGGGAATCGGCGGCTTGCCCCGCGGCCGCGTTGTCGAGATCTACGGTCCGGAATCTTCCGGTAAGACGACGCTGACGCTCTCCGTGATTGCCGAAGCCCAGAAGGCTGGCGGTACCTGCGCCTTTATCGATGCAGAACACGCGTTGGACCCCGTTTATGCCGGACGCCTTGGCGTGCGGGTCGATGATCTTCTCGTCTCCCAGCCCGATACCGGAGAGCAGGCGCTTGAGATTGCCGACATGCTGGTGCGCTCAGCGGCAGTAGACGTCATTGTCGTGGATTCGGTCGCCGCATTGACACCAAAAGCGGAAATCGAAGGTGAAATGGGCGATACCCATGTCGGCCTGCAGGCTCGGCTCATGTCTCAGGCGCTGCGTAAACTGACCGCCAATATCAAGCGCTCGAACACGATGGTTGTCTTCATTAACCAGATCCGAATGAAGATCGGTGTGATGTTTGGTAATCCTGAGACCACGACGGGCGGTAACGCCCTTAAGTTCTACTCTTCGGTTCGTCTTGATATTCGGCGTATCGGTGCTGTGAAAAAGGGCGACGAGATTCTGGGGAACCAGACACGCGTCAAGGTCGTCAAGAATAAAGTGGCACCGCCGTTTCAAAAGTGTGAATTCGATATCCTCTATAACGAAGGCATCTCCAAGGAAGGAGAGTTGATCGATATGGGGGTTGAGCACAAGATCGTTGAGAAGTCAGGCGCCTGGTACTCCTATAACGGCGAGCGGATCGGTCAGGGCAGGGACAATGTCCGCGAGTTCTTACGAGAGCACGCTGATACGGCAGCTGAGATCGAAAATGTGGTGCGACAGAAAATGGGCCTCAATAATCTTGGACAACCGGAACCGGCTGAGGGAGTGTCCGAGGGAGCTGCCGAGTCAGAACCCGAGGCTGCGCCCGAAGCCGAGGTTAAAGAGGCCTAAACCGTCGGCGCCTCATGAGCGATCCCGATGCGGAGTTTTATGGCGAGGTTCGTGACAAGGCGCTGAAGTTGCTCACGCGGCGTGAGCACAGCCGCGGCGAGTTGCAGCAAAAGCTCTTCCAGCGGGGTTTTGAAAATCCTCTCGTGGATCGGGTGCTGGATGAGCTTTGCGCAGGTAACCAGCTTTCTGATGTGCGTTACGCCCAGGCACTTGTTTCCCACCGCGCAAAGACCGGCTATGGTCCGGAGTACATTCGTCAGGAACTGCGAGCGCGCAGCGTCGACCCTCTCATCATTGATGAGGCGCTTGCCGGAGCAGAGTGTTCCTGGCTTGAAGTGGCGACCAACAAGCATGCCGGCCACTTTCCTGATCCCGTGATTAAGGACTACAAGGACTGGGCTCGACGGGCCTCTTATCTCCAGAGAAGAGGATTTGATATGCAAACCATTCGCCAGGTGCTCGGCGAATGGCAAAGTCCCGGTTAAAATCACGGTTTTCCTTGGCATCTGCCTTGGCGGACGGCGGTTTTTGCCGCCGTATAGACTGGATAACTATGAAAACTCGGGACATCCGAAAGCAGTTCCTTGATTACTTCGCTGCGAACGGGCACGAAATCGTGTCCAGCAGCCCGTTGGTGCCCCATAACGATCCCACGCTGCTGTTTACCAACGCCGGTATGGTGCAGTTTAAGGATGTTTTTCTGGGGCAGGACAAAAGGGCTTACAACCGGGCGGTGACCGCCCAGCGGTGTGTTCGCGCAGGCGGAAAGCATAACGATCTCGATAATGTCGGCTACACGGCCCGGCATCACACCTTTTTCGAGATGTTGGGCAATTTCAGCTTTGGCGACTACTTTAAGCGTCAGGCTATTGAGCATGCCTGGACATTGTTGACCGAAGGGTATGGCCTGCCAGCGGAAAAGCTCTGGGTCACCGTATTTGATGAGGATGACGAGGCTGCAGATATCTGGCTGGGCGATATGGGTGTCCCTGCCGAGCGTTTTGCCCGTATTGGTGCTAGCGATAATTTCTGGGCCATGGGCGACACCGGCCCGTGCGGCCCCTGCAGTGAGATCTTCTACGATCACGGTCCCGAGGTAGCAGGCGGCCCGCCGGGGTCTCCTGATGCGGACGGTGATCGCTATGTGGAGATCTGGAATCTGGTCTTCATGCAGTTCAATCGCGATGCAGACGGCAACGATAGCCCGCTGCCCAAACCGTCCGTGGATACCGGGATGGGGCTTGAGCGTCTCGCCGCCGTGCTGCAGGGCGTGCACAGTAACTATGAGACAGATCTTTTTGTTGTACTGATCAAGGCGGCAGGCGAAGTGACGGGCTGCAGCGACCTCAACAGCACATCCCTGCGGGTCATTGCGGACCATATCCGATCCAGCGCATTTCTGATTACGGACGGCGTAGTCCCTTCGAACGAAGGGCGCGGTTACGTGCTTCGCCGCATCATCCGTCGGGCGATTCGCCATGGCTATCAGGCCGGCGCATCGGGACCTTTCATGCATAAACTGGTTGCGCCTTTAGCAGAGGAGATGGGCGATGCCTGTCCTGAGCTGGTGGAGGCCCAACAGCGTGTCGAAGAGGCGTTGGCGCTTGAAGGCGAGCGCTTCGCCCAGACCCTGGGGCAGGGCATGCGCATTCTCGAACAGGAACTCGCGGATCTGTCGGGGACCATGATTCCAGGGGACCTCACTTTTCGGCTTTACGACACTTTCGGCTTTCCCGCGGACCTCACCGCCGACTATGCCCGCGAGCGCGGTTTGAGTGTCGACATGGAAGGCTTTGAACAGGCGATGGCCGGCCAGCGGAATCGTGCGCGCGCGGCCAGTCAGTTCCGTATGGAAGGGCTCGCCAAAGTCAGTATTGAGGAGAAAACAGATTTCTCCGGCTATGAACATCTTGATGGCAGTGCGACGGTGCTGTCGCTTGTTGTGGAAGATGCTGAGACGGAGAGCATCAGCGAAGGCAGCGAGGGGTTGGTCATTCTCGATACGACGCCCTTTTATGCAGAGAGCGGCGGGCAGGTGGGAGATAAGGGTCTGCTGACCTGGCCCGGCGGCCGCTTTGAGGTGTCGGACGTGAATTTTCTGGCACACAAGGTTATTGCGCATGCCGGCAAGGTGATTTCGGGATCACTGGCAAAAGGCACCAAAGTGAATGCTGAAGTAAACGCCCAAAGCCGAAGCGCTACCGCGGCTAACCATTCTGCCACGCACCTGCTGCACGCTGCGCTTCAGGAGGTGCTGGGCTCCCATGTTCAGCAGAAGGGTTCGCTGGTAAACAACGAAAGACTGCGATTTGATTTTTCGCATGGTGAGGCGATGTCCGGAGCCGAGATCGACGCAGTAGAACAGCGGGTCAATCAGCAGGTCAGGGCCAATGATGATGTCGGTACGCGCCTCATGAAATTGGACGACGCTCGAGCACAGGGTGCTGCTGCGCTCTTCGGCGAAAGATATGAGGAAGATGTTCGGGTCGTATCGATGGGAGAGTTTTCACTCGAGCTTTGCGGGGGCACGCATGTGCGGCGCACCGGAGATATCGGCAGTTTCCGGATCGTCTCAGAGGGTGGCATTGCAGCGGGTGTGCGCCGCGTTGAGGCATTAACAGGCGAAGCCGCCTATCTGCACGGGGTCACTGAAAGCGCGACGCTGAACCGGTTGGCCGCAGCGCTGAAAACCGGTCGCTCTGATCTTGAGGAACGGGCCACCAGCCTCTCGACACGGGTTCGCGAACTCGAGCGCAAGGTCGAGCAGCTGCAGGGCCAATTGGCTGCAGGCGGCACGGGCGATGATCCTGCAAGCGAGATTCAGGAAGTTAACGGGATACGTGTGCTCGTTAAGCGGTACGACGACGTGGATATCAAAGGGCTTCGCGCGATGATGGATCGGCTGAAAGATCGACTGGGCTCGGCGGTGGTGGTCCTGGGAGGAGTGCAAAACGGCAAGGCAACATTGCTGGTGGGTGTGAGCAAGAATCTCACTGACCGCTGCCATGCAGGCAAACTCGTCGGACACCTGGCTGCCAAAGTCGGCGGGAAGGGCGGCGGCCGACCGGACTCTGCACAGGGCGGCGGCGCAGACATCGATGGCCTTGATGCGGCGCTTGCGGAGGTTCCCGATTGGCTGTCTTCGCTATAAAAAGCGATTCTTTTCCCTAAAACTTTACCTACTTCCTCAAAAGGGGTTTAATGCGCGCCCCGGTTTCGAGTCTTGCAAAGAATATGTTTTTAGCAGTTGAAAAATACGGCGGCACGTCCGTGGGCTCCGTTGAGAGGATAAACGCAGTCGCAGACCGCGTGAGCGCCAGCCACCAAAAAGGCGAGCGGCTCGTTGTGGTCGTCTCGGCTATGGCGGGAGAGACAAACCGGTTGTTGGGGCTGGCGGAGGAGATTGATTCCGATGCGCAGGCCCGCGAGATGGATGTGCTGGTTTCGACCGGCGAACAGGTCACAATTGCGCTGCTGTCGATGGCGCTCAACAAGCGGGGCATTGAAGCCCGCTCCTACACCGGCGGCCAGGTCCAGATCCTGACCGACAACGTCCATGGCAAAGCCAGGATTCTCGATATCGATGCCGCCCGGGTTCGTGAGGATCTTGAGAATAACCGCGTTGTCGTGGTCGCAGGGTTCCAGGGTGTCGATGAAGACGGCAATATCACGACTCTCGGTCGCGGTGGTTCGGATACCACCGCGGTGGCGATGGCGGCAGCCCTTGAGGCTGATGAATGCCGGATCTTTACGGATGTCGACGGGGTCTACACCACTGACCCCCGTATTGTTCCCGAGGCAAGGCGCCTTGACCGGATTACCGTCGAAGAGATGCTGGAGCTTGCCAGTCAGGGGGCAAAAGTCCTGCAGACACGCTCGGTCGAGTTTGCCGGAAAATACCGCGTGCCGCTTCGGGTGCTGTCTTCATTTGAGGATGGCCCAGGCACATTGATTACTCATGAGGTAAGTGACATGGAACAGCCTTTGATTGCCGGAATCGCCTACAACCGCGATGAGGCAAAGGTCACCATCCGGGGCGTGCCCGATCAGCCTGGAGTCGCCTCGCGGATCTTTGGGCCGATCTCGGCGGCGCATCTCAATA
Source organism: Pseudomonadota bacterium (assembly GCA_016845525.1). Classification (GTDB taxonomy): domain Bacteria; phylum Pseudomonadota; class Gammaproteobacteria; order Arenicellales; family UBA868; genus UBA868. The sequence continues at coordinate 5,536 of JAERSQ010000219.1, read as the reverse complement.
TCGATATGATCATTCAGAACGTAGCCCAGGACGGCACGACTGACCTGACATTCACTGTGAATCGCAATGAGTATGCCCAGGCGGTGACGCTGCTGAATGAGATCGCACAGGAGCTGAACGCACGTGATGTCGTGGGTGACGACACGCTGGCGAAAATCGCTATCGTGGGAGTGGGGATGCGCTCCCATTCGGGCGTGGCGGCAAAGATGTTCGATACGCTGGCGGCCGAAGGTATCAACATCGAGTTGATCTCGACTTCAGAGATCAAGATCTCCGTCGGCGTCAACGACAAGTATCTCGAGCTTGCCGTGCGGGCACTGCACAAAGCCTTTGAACTGGAAGGCGATGTGACTGAGGAAACGCTGTTCGAGGCAGAAGAGGCCTGATACTCAGGCATTGCTGCAGGATACTGATGGTATTGTAGAATTCCGGGACGGAGGTTGCAGGGATGCTGATATTGACTCGCCGGGTTGGCGAAACGCTGAAGATTGGCGATGATATTGAAGTGACTGTGCTTGGTTTGCGTGGCGGCCAGGTGAGGATGGGCATCAATGCTCCAAAAGATGTCGCCGTGCATCGTGAGGAAATTCTGGACCGCGATGCACAGGATCGCCATCCTGGAACGAATCTTGCCGATTCCGTAATTTCAGGCAGCGAAGATTAGAAGACCTGATCTGTAGTTGAAACTCGAGGAGAGGTGGCCGAGCGGCTGAAGGCGCTCCCCTGCTAAGGGAGTATGGGGTTAATAGCTCCATCGAGGGTTCGAATCCCTCCCTCTCCGCCACTTATCCCGGATGAAACAAAAGACCTGCGTGGTAGAATCGCGGGCCTTCCAAAGTACGCGCCCGTAGCTCAGTTGGATAGAGTGCATGGCTACGAACCATGAGGTCGGGAGTTCGAATCTCTCCGGGCGCGCCATCTCCCTCCTGAGTTAATTTCCTAGAGTCAAAAAAAACAGGCTCCCGAAGGAGCCTGTTTTGTGAACAGCAGTCTTTGCTGGCTTAGGGCAGCCAGGTACGCCATACGGATTCGTTGGCTTCCATCCACTCGGCCACTACTTCGTCCACGTCCCGTTTGTTGACGTCGACTTCGTAGATCATTCCTGCCTGCTGATCGTTGGTCAGGCGATGCTTTTCGAGCAGTGCGACGACTTCCGGATGCGCCTCGACAGAAGCGGGGCTTCCAAACTTGAAGCATATATCCTTCGGCCAGTTGGTTGCGGGCCACTTCGCTTCGTCGTAATCAGGCAGTTCCACCTCGACTAGATCAAGTGCTGCAAAAATCCAGTGCGGCGTCCATGCGTAGGCGACGAATGGCTCTCCACGTTTGTACTTGGCCTGCATCTCGGCCCAGTGGGCAGTTTCAGAACCCATGTTCTGGGCATGAAAATCTACTCCAAGTCCGTCCATGCGTTCCTGATCTTCACATAGCCAGGCAACCTCAGGGCAGGCGATGAGATTGCCCTTATCGCCGGATTCAAGGCTTTTAAAATGGTCCTTGTACTGGTTCAGATCCTGCACGGTCTTCAGATTGGGCGCCACCGCTTCGATCCCGCGTGAGGAATCACCCTCAATCACATATCGGGGCGTGAAGTATCCACTGGCTCCGATAATGCCTGTGTCGGCAATGCGAACCAGCGAGCCGTCGCCGACATATTCTGTGAGGTATTCTGACTTGATCGGGTTGTATGATGGCCAGGTCTCACAGTAAAAGTCGATATCGCCAGCGCGAATCGCTTCCCAGACCCCAGGCCCACCGGGCATGGATACTGTTTTAACTTTGTAATCCATGTGGTTCTCAAGCACCCACTGGATTGTCCGACAGGTAACAATAGCGCCGGTCCAGTCGAGATCAGGAAGCACCAGGCGTTTGCCTGCCTGCACTGTCGAGCCGGCACCAAGGCCAACGCTCATGATGACTGCGGCAAGAGCCGCTTTGAAAGTGAATTTCACTTTATTCTCCTCCTCGTAGTTTGAGATATCTCAATGCCATGTTGGCATACCCATATTTCTACCATAACCTAACAGGTTAGTGGCATCTACTGAGTAACTTGATCGTATCGTGGCAGAAAAGCGAGTTTTTCTCCGACCTCGTGCTGTCGGCCTTAATTCTCGGCAGGTTTGCGTCCACCCGAGGCACGTTGACCGCTATGACAGACCCATGGCCTCCCGCTGCGTTTTTGTCCATGCCTGGGATATTCGGTCCAGGATGATGGCGAGCAGCACGATCCCGATACCGGCCTGCAAAGACATGCCGATACTGGCGGTACTCATTCCGGTAAAGACTTCAAGCCCGAGACCCTTGCCGCCGATAAGCGGGGTGATGACCTCCATGGCAAGGGCCATCATGATGCCCTGGTTTACACCAATCATGATGGCGGGGATCGCCATCGGAATCTTCACTTTCATCAGAGTCTGGAGGACCGATGCACCAAATGAATCAGAGACCTCGTCGATTTCATCAGGCAGTTCGCGGATGCCGAGAGTCGTGCATCGAATCAATGGGGGGATGGCATAGATCACGGTTGCGATCACGGCCGGAATCTGCCCCCCGCCGAAAAGCATAATGACCGGAACCAGATACACAAAAACCGGCATCGTCTGCATGGTATCCAGTATGGGTTTCAGGATTCCGTCCGCAGTTTTACTGTAGGCCGCCAGGATGCCAAGCGGCACACCAACGATGAAACAGATCAGCACAGACACAGTGACTGTCGACAGCGTAATCATGCTGAAAGCCCACAAATCGGTCGCGCCGATAAACAAAAATCCGATAAAGGTAATCACCGCAAGCGCGCGCCCACTGACAAGGTAAGCGATAGCCACAAAGAAGAGACTTGTGTACCACCAGGGCAATCCTTTAAGGAAAGTGTTGAGAGGATTGATCAATCCGAAGTACAGCCCTTTCTTGATGCCTGTGGTGATTGCATAGAACGTTTCATTTGTGACGAGCACATCCATATACTGATTGACGGGAGTCCGGAAGCGATACTCCCAGGCCTTTGGAAAGTTGCCAAAAATATCGACATAGGTATCCAGCAACAGCATGACCCAGATCAAAACAAGACTGGCGATAAAAAACGAATGCCGCAGCAGGAAATCCTGGAGCCTGGAACTCCAGTCTGCATCGTAAGTCCGAATAAGAGCGCAAGGAATAAAAGCAACTGCGTGGGTGACGCCGCGGCCCACATGACCAATCTGTCGCCAGACAAAGTCGATACCGAATTCAAGGTATCGGATGAGCGAGAGGGATTCGAGGGACTGCGGAAAAAGTCGGAAGATCTGGGTTCGCCCCTGATCAGTGCGTTGCTGCTCCTGACCCATCGCGTGAGTCACCCGGTCGAGCAGGATCGCCATCAAAACGATAGCGAGACCACCTTCAAGGGCTTTGCCAACGTTTAGGCGCTGCATCCCCCTCAGCACGATATCACCAAGCCCTGGGGCTCCTATAAATGTGGCCAGCACGACCAACGCCAGCGCCATCATCACTGTTTGATTGATGCCTAATTTTATGGCCGGAATAGCAAGGGGAATTTTGACCTTTATCAGGGATTGACGGGTTGTGGCGCCAAAGGAAGTTGCCGCTTCATCAATGCCTGCGGGAACCTGTCGGATGCCGAGATTGGTCAGGCGTACGATAGGCGGGAGCGCGTAGATGACGGTCGCAAGAATGGCCCCCGGCGCGCCGATGCCAAACAGGAAAAAGGCAGGAATAAGGTAGATATAGGCAGGCAGCGTCTGCATCGTATCGAGAATCGGCTTGATAACTGTCTCGAGCCGGTTGCTTTGAGAGGCGCCAATACCGAGCCCGATGCCAACAACGGCGCTGAAGGCAATGGAGATACACATCAGACTGAGTGTCTCCATGGCCTCGTCCCACATATCCAGTACAAGCCAAGAGCCGACAGCGGCGACAGCAAAGAGCCCTAGGCGAAGACCTCCGTAGGCGAACGCAGGCAGGACCAGGACCACCAGCACAATCTGCCACTGCGTAAAGATCAGAAGATCGACGATGTATTCATAGAACCACGTGACGCCAGCGCCGAGCGCGCGGGTAGTCGGTTGCAGAAAGGGCCGCATCCAACGGTCGAATTCATTGACTTTATCGGCAAAAGGAAAGGCACTGATCCACGACTCAGGAAAGACGGTCTCACCACCCTGGGCTTGCCAGATCAGAATTGATACGACGAGAACGATCGCTCCGATCAACCAGTGCCGGTACTCGGACCATAAACCGTCCCTGGAAGTGCTGCCTGAAATGACTTTGGAATCCTGCATCAAATTTGCCTGGACTCGATCAATCCACTAGCATATCTTTAAAGAAAACCGGCTTCAATGAGTGAAGAGTAACTCTCCGGGCCGGAGTAGTTGATATCAATGGCGCCAAGAGAAGATTGAATGTCGGAAACCCCCAAGATCGTCTGCAATAGTGTCTGGAAGATCTTCGGAGCCTATCCCGAGCAGACTCTAAATGCGCTCGATCGCTCATTGTCCCGTGCGGAGGTTCAGTCACAGACAGGACATGTGATCGCCGTCAAGGATGTCTCCTTCGAAGTAAACACCGGCGAGACCTTCGTTGTGATGGGGCTTTCGGGGAGTGGGAAGTCCACACTGGTGCGCTGCATCCCACGTTTGATCGAGCCGACTGCCGGTTCGATGGTGATCGATGGTGAGGACATCATGTCCTTTGATGCAGCCCGGTTGACCGAACTGCGCCGTTTTCGGATGAGTATGGTGTTCCAGCACTTTGGGCTCTTTCCCCACCGCAAAGTCATCGACAATATCTCCTTCGGCCTGGAGATCCGGGGCATGGACAAAAAGGCCCGCAAGGAAAAAGCACTCGAGGTTCTGGAGAAGGTTGGGCTCGACGGTTGGGCGGATCATTTTCCTCGGGAGTTATCGGGCGGAATGCAGCAGCGTGTCGGCCTGGCGCGAGCGATGGCGGTGGATCCCGAGATCCTGATCTTCGACGAGCCGTTCAGCGCCCTCGATCCTTTAATTCGGCGTGAGATGCAGGATGAGCTGATCAGCATCCAGGCAGAAGTGCAAAAAACCATGATCTTCATTACGCACGATTTTCTTGAAGCCATCAAGATGGGAGACCGCATCGCGATCATGAAAGACGGCGTTGTCGTGCAGATTGGGACGCCCGAAGAGATCGTGACCAATCCGGTCGACGATTACGTTCGCGAATTTACGGAGGATGTGCCCCGCTATAAAGTAGTCAGTGTGGGTAAAGTCATGCAGAGCGTCTCGGACGCTGCGCGTATCAAGGGTGCACGGAAAGTAAACCACAACGAAAAGATTGACTCCCTAATCGATCTTGTGACGAATAGCGAGGGACCGCTCGCCGTAGTGGATGACGACAATCAGATTGTTGGCGAAGTGACTGAGAAGATGATCTTGAGAGCGATGAGCAGCAGGGCATAGCCGGGGGTCCTCTGGCAAATCAAGCTAACCCACGCCAGGACGAGCTAGAAAATCACAACGTAATCAAGGCTCGCAGAATTGATTAACACGAGTCGATCGCGCTTTAG
>JAERSQ010000218.1 GCA_016845525.1 Pseudomonadota bacterium | reverse complement strand
GATAATCTCGTCAGGATCGTCCGCAAGATTGAAGAGCTGTGGCCGGAATTTCTGATGCAGCACGTATTTCCAGGTGGGGGTTCGGATGATCCATGCACGACAGTCATAGGGGTGCATCTCAAGGCGTTGACGGGGTCCACGGCTGCCAAAATCAATTTCACTGATCGCAAATTCGCGCCACGGCAGGGTCGGATTCGAGTCATGCAGCAGCGGAAGCAGCGAGCGACCTTCGAGATGTCTTATGGAGAGCGGGCCTCCGGCGCTTTCGACGAAAGTGGGGACCAGATCGATCGATTCCACCAGATGATCCTGCGCAAGACTCCGGGTAGTATCGGCCTCGGGTGAGGGATCGCTGATGATCAGTGGTATGCGGATAGAAGGATCGTGATAGAGATCCTTTTCGCCAAGCCAGTGATCGCCTAGATAGTCGCCGTGGTCGCTCGTCAGCACAATCATCGTGGAGTCCCTTAAGCCCTTTTGCTCAAGTTTTTCGAGCACCCGTCCAATATGATGATCCAACTGCTCAATCAGCCCCATGTAGGTTGGGATGACGGTTTCCCGAACCTCGTCACGAGAAAAGTTTTGACTGTAGTCTTCAGCCATGAAGGCCCGAAAAACAGGATGGGCGTTTTCTTTTTCTTCGATGCTGCGCACCGCAGGTAATACTTCTTCTGCGCCATAGAGTTGGTGATAAGGCGCCGGTGCCAGATAAGGCCAGTGCGGCTTGATGTAACTTAAATGCAGGCACCAACGGTCATTGGCTTGCAGGCCATCGAGGTAATCGATCGCCCGGTCAGTCACAAAAGCGGTTTCCGAGTGCTCCTCAGGCACTCTGGCTGGGAGACCGGCGTTGCGCATCTGCCAGCCGCTGACAATTTCGCCTTGCTCATCAATGGCGCTGTTGGCCCAGGATTCCCAGGGGTTCTCCCCATCAAACCCGTGACTCTGGAGGTATTTGTTATAACCGAGGTCGGACGGGAGGATCGGATCCGGATAGAGTCCTTCGAAGATTTCATAAGGTGCAAATCCGTTGTGGCGAAGGTATTTTTGTTGATCCGAGCCTGACGTTATGCCAAACCGTCGTGCCGAGGCCTCATTAAACGTGCCTTCGGATTTTCCGACAACGACTGCCTGCATCCCGGTTTCCCGAAGGTAGTCTCCGAGCGTCAGTTCGCCGATGCGCAGAGGATCTTCGTTGGCCATGACGCCATGCGAGGACACATATCGGCCGGTGTAGAAACTTGCTCTGGAGGGTCCGCACAAGGGATCCTGACAGTAGGCATGATTGAACCGCACGCCCTGTGCTGCCAAGGCATCGATGTTTGGCGTACGGATATAGGGATGCCCATAGCATGACAGGTAATCTGCCCGCAGCTGGTCACACATAATAAAGAGGATGTTCATTCGACCTGGCCTTCTTCTTGACGGACTAAGTATATGCGTCTCGATTGCGACTTAGCATAGCGATCAGCTTGATGAGTTGAAAAATTTCGGTCCGATCGATTCAGCGGTTCAGGTAGCAGTTACTGTATTCGGTGTAGTATCGCGGGCGGATTCTCCGCTCATCGGAACCTCGGTGTTTGACTTCCGTATCAGATCAGCGCAACCAGAAACCACACTTGAACCTCAAAGCCGTTCTTAATCTGCTGCTCGCAATGTTCTGCATCTCGATCATGGATACCGTGATCAAGATGCTGAGCGGGGGATATGCCCTGCATCAGCTGGTGTTTATCCGTGCGGCGGTCAGCATGGTGATTTTGCTGCCGATCCTGCTCCGTCACGGTGTCATGGCGCTAAACACCCAGCGTCCGGGCGCGCATCTTTTGCGCGGACTCTTGTTGGTGACGGCCAACATGACGTTCTATACCGGGCTCGCCAGTTTGCCGCTGGCGCAGGCGTCGGCCGTTGTATTTTTCGCACCCGTCATCATCACGGTGTTTTCCTGGTATTTTCTCGGGGAGGAATTCGGTCCGTTTCGATGGCTGGCCGTGCTCTTGGGCTTAACCGGTATGATGCTGGTGGTACAGCCGTTCAGTGTTGAGATGGAGTTGGCCTATCTTTGGCCGCTCGCTGCCGCCTTTTGCTACGCCGGCTTTACCACCATAACGCGACATATCGGGCGAACGGAATCAGCTCCCTTGCTGGCGGTGACGGCGCAGGGTGCTTTCCTGCTCGCCAGCGGGTTGATTGGCCTCGGTGTTGGGCATGGCCAGTTCGCGGGCTTTGCTGACCCCGGCATTGAGTTCTTATTGCGCGCGTGGCGCTGGCCGCCCCCGGGAGATGTCGTTTATCTTGCCGGCATTGGGGGATTGTCGGCCATTACCGCGCTATCGCTTTCCTTTGCCTACCGCAGCGCGCAGGCATCATTCCTTGCGCCATTTGAGTATGCGATCCTGCCGTTGGTGCTGCTCTGGGGTTATCTGGTCTTCAGCGAGTTTCCCGACGCGCTCGCGCTTTTCGGTATCGTGCTGATTGCCGTCGGCGGACTGGTGGTTTGGCTGGATGGCAAGCGCCAGGCACGGCTGAAGAGCAGGAGGGAACTTAAGAACGCGGATAGAAGTACTGCGAGGTGATCATAACGGCCGAAATTGGATACGGGTGTCTCTATCGGTCCATCAAACCGGGGACCGCCATGGACCACCGTAACCCGATTTGTATTCTCTGGAAAAGAGGATGGTCATCCACGGTTAATATATAGTGGACGTGCTGTTACTGAATCTGGAAACGCGGATATGAATAAACTGCTCGACACTCTTTACATGTTTAGGGGGCTTTCTGCCGACGACCTATCCCGGATCGAAGCGATATCAGAGTTGGAGTCATATTCCACGGGCGATCTGATTTTCAGTCAAAACGATGTCGCTGACGCCCTTTATGTGATCCAGCATGGCACGGTCAAGATAGAACTTGATGGGGAAGGCGATACCGGCGGTGATATCGCAGTCGCAACATTGGGTACAGGAAGTCACTTTGGCGAAATGGGATTTCTCGACAATCAGCCGAGATCCGCCAGCGCGATCGCGGCATCCCACTCCGACATTCTAAGGATCGGTTATTCCGCAATGAAAACACTGCTGGAATCGGATCCGCTGCTGGCGACGCACGTATACCAGCAGTTAGCGGGCTTTTTGTGCAGTCGACTGCGCCTCACGACGCTCGATATAAAGTATGAGCGCAGCCGGAATCTTGGGCATCTGTGAACCCGAGTCAGGGGTTGAGAAAGTGAAAGTTCGCCTGCTCGGCAGGCAGTTGTTCCTTACCGAGGATGTAGTCTGCAGCCCGTTCTCCGATCATCTGGGTAGGCGCATTCAGGTTGCCGCTCACAATATCCGGCATCACTGACGCATCGACTACCCGAAGGTGATCCACACCACGCACACGAAGCTCCCCATCCACCACGGCAAGGTCATCGTGACCCATGCGGCAGGTACCACAGGGATGGTAGTCGGTTGAACTGTATGCCCGCACCCAGGCTTCAAGTTCACTGTCGGTTTTTGCTTCCGGTGCCGGATTGATCCGTTCGCCACGAAATTCGTCAAAGGCGGGCTGGGTAAGAAGCTCCTGCATCACCTTGAGCGCCTCTACAAGTTCTCTTGTATCGTCGGGATGACTCATATAGTTAAAGTGAGAGGCCGGCCGGTCATGTGGATCGGTTGAGCGAAGTTTGACCTCCCCACGGCTCTTGGGCCGGAGTTGGTCACAGGTCAATACGTAGCCCTGCTGGAGCCGGATTTTCCGGTTATGCCAATCGCTGTAGACCGGAGTAAAGTGATACTGAAGGTTGGGATGCGTCACCTGATCATTGCCAAAGACAAACCCGCCCATTTCCCAGATGTGAGAAGCGCCGATACCTGAGCGGGTGGCCAGCCACTTGAGGCCGACGCTCAGTTTTTTCATGGGGTGCGTCAGGGTGTGAAGCGTGATCGGTTTCTTGCAGTAATACGCGCTATCGATACTGAGATGGTCCTGCAGATTCTGACCGACGCCCGGCAGATTGATCTGAGGCGTGATGTTCATTGCATTCAGGGTATCGGCCGATCCGATCCCCGACAGCATCAGGAG
>JAERSQ010000217.1 GCA_016845525.1 Pseudomonadota bacterium | reverse complement strand
GAGCACTGTCAGGATGCCGATGTCACGGTTGTGGAAGGGAACAAGGGACTCTTTGATGGGCTTGATGTCGAGGGGAGTGACAGCAATGCCGCCCTTGCCGTGAGGTTGGGTCTGCCGGTGATACTCGTCATTGATGTCACCGGCATCACCAGAGGCATCGCGCCTCTTCTCGCGGGGTATACCGGTTTCGATCCGGACGTGCATATTGTTGGGGTCATCCTGAACCGGGTCGCCGGCCCCCGGCAGGAAAGTAAGCTGCGCGCTGCCATCGAACGTTACTCTGATCTTCCGGTGCTCGGCGCGATCGGCCGTGTGCCGGGATTGGGTATTGAAGAGCGCCACCTGGGCCTCGTTCCCGGTAACGAAGACCCGGACGCCCTGGCCCGCATCGACCAGATTGCCGATGTAGTGGAAGCAGGAGTGGATCTGGATGCCGTACTGGCGTTGACAGCGCATCGCCAAGACGCTGTGGTGGCCCGCAGTGCCACGCCGCCGGCTTTGTCCTCGAGCAAGGACCGGCCTGTGAGGATCGGCATCGCCCGCGATCGGGCGTTTGGTTTCTACTACCCGGATGACCTGGCAGCGTTTAAGCAGGCCGGCGCTGAATTAATACCCTTTGATACGCTGGAGGATAAGCGCCTGCCTCAGTTGGACGGGCTTTTTATCGGTGGCGGCTTTCCTGAGTGTTTTCTTGAGCCGTTATCTGCCAATACCCGTCTGCGCGAAGAGATCAAGGCGTTTATTGAAGACGGCGGCCCAACCTACGCCGAATGCGGCGGGCTCATGTACCTCAGCCGATCGATTGCCTGGCAGGACAAAAAGCTGCCTATGGTCGGTGTGATTCCGGGAGATACCAAAATGTGGGAGCGGCCTGTGGGGCGGGGTTATATGCGTTTTCGCGCGACGCCCGATCACCCCTGGCCGGATGTGCGCGCGACGGCGGGCCTCATGTATAACGTTCATGAATTTCATTACTCCTCTTTGGGGGAAATCGACTCGCCAGTAGCAACGGCCTATGCGGTAGAACGCGGCCACGGACTGGATGGCGCCCGAGACGGTATCCATATGCATAATCTGTTGGCCACCTACGCGCATCAGCGCCAGGTTGCGGCAAACCCCTGGGTAAATGCCTTTGTTAACTTTGTCCGGGCGCTAGAAGGCTGATTCGAGCAAACACCATTGCCCATCGAATGGTGATGGCGGGAGAAAGACGATGCTGTTAAGAATTACAGAGCAGGCTGCGGACCAGATCCGGGCGTCGATAGAAGAGGGCGGCATGCAGGGAATGGCGCTTAGGGTAGCTGCCAGACGCCTTGACGACGGAACCATCGATTACGCGATGGGGTTTGACGAAGCGGGTGATAACGATACGCGTTCTGAGCAGCATGGTATTGAACTGCTAATCGCACCAACGAGCACGGAACTGCTGAGTGGCGCCATTCTTGATTTTGTTACACCTGAAGAAGAAAAAGCGCCGCAATTTATTTTCTTGAATCCGAACGACCCCCACTTTGTTCCGCCCGAAGCGGTCCCGGATCCAAAACCGTAGGGAGTCAGGGCGCTCAGGTAGCCTATACTGGGACTCATGCGAGAGCGTGTCCATCGACAGATCCGGTTCGCCCTGTCTCTTGCCAGCAGGTAACGATTTCCGGATCAAGGCGTTTTCAAGGCGCTCTCTTACCCGTCATGACAGATTCACAAAACTCCTCAGCACCCCCCTCTCATCCTGAACCGAGACGCTGGCACACTCTGCTGCCGAGACGTTTCTTCTGGTGGTCCGGAGGGGTGTTGGGGTTATCCGTTATGTGCGTCGTTCTGGCGGTGATGCTGGGTCAGCCAAGAGACGATCACGCACTCATTCAAGGACTGCTCCTGGCGCTGACGACGATCCTGCTGCTCAGTCTGGCCGCGCTGCTCCTGGGTATTCAGAGGCGGCTATTGGATCCGTTGTTGGCCCTGCGCGATTGGGCGTCAAACATCCGCCAGGGGGATTTTTCTTCCCGCTTGCCACGGTCGGACACCAGCGAGATCGGTGAACTCGCCGATGACATTAACCGGTTGTCAGAGTGGCTGGAGTCGTTGGCCGAAGAGCGTGAGCGGGAACTGCAGGCCCAGCAGCAGCGACTTCATGAACGTACACAACTGGCAAATGAGCTGCATGACTCGCTCGCGCAGACCCTGGCCAGTTTGAAATTCCAGATCCGGGTTCTGGACGACACGCTGCGCCAGGACAGCGAGTCTGCAATCTGGCAGGAAATGGAACGCATCGAGAGCAGTGTTGATGAAGCGAACGTCGAACTGCGGGAGTTAATCGCCCACTTCAGGGCTCCCCTCAGTCGGCACGGGCTGATACCAGGTATTCGGCGACTTTTGTCGCGGTTGCGCAAGGAGACAGGCACCGAGACGGTATTACAGAATCAGGCGGATGACGCCGAACTCACCGACGAAGAAGAAGCGCAGATTCTGCGGATTGTGCAGGAGGCCCTCGCGAACGTGCGAAAGCACAGTCGGGCAAATATGGTGCGGGTTTTGCTAAGTTATGACACCATAGGACGTCTTCGCCTTATTATTGAGGATGATGGAATCGGTATGGTTATCGCTCCAGACGATCAGAATAGCGACGGGCATTTTGGGCTTGCCATCATGCAGGAGCGGGCCGGGACCGTGGGAGCGGAACTCACCATTGAGAGCGAACCCGGTGACGGCACCCGGGTCGTGATACAGCTGGGGCCGGCGAATGAAGCGGCTGGCGAACAAACCGTTGGGGAGAGGACTGAATGAAAGTCTTGATCGTGGATGATCATGCGCTTTTCCGGGTAGGGCTTCAGGGTCTGCTCGAGCGTCGTGGACTGCAGGTCGTGGGTGCCGCGGCAGAAGGGGAGGAAGGCCTTCGCCTGGCCGAGACGCTAAATCCCGATGTCGTGCTGCTGGATCTGCGTATGCCTGATCTGGGCGGCCTGTCAGTGCTTCGTCATATGGTGGAACAGGGGATCGATACCCCCGTGGTTATGCTGACCACCAGTGCTGATGAGGGTGATCTCTCCGAATCACTGCGCAATGGTGCCCGGGGTTACCTGCTGAAAGATATGGAGCCGGACGAGCTGATTCTCGCACTTCAGGAAATCGTTGCCGGGAAGATTGTTGTCGCGCCGGCCTTGACCAGTGTCTTGGCTGATCTTGTGCGGCACGGCGAACGGCGTGAGCGAAAAGATGATCTGGCGCCTTTCAGCAGTCTGACGCCTCGTGAGCACGAGATTCTCTGCCATCTTTCTGAAGGGCAGAGCAACAAAGTGATCGCACGTCATCTGGACATCTCCGACGGTACGGTCAAGCTGCACGTCAAGGCGATCCTGCGCAAACTGGGAGTGCATTCCCGGGTTGAAGCCGCGGTGATGGCGGTGGAGAAGGGCGTTTGCAACCGTTCCGGCCGCGAGTGAAACGCCGCGGACTTAAATCCTAAAGGTAGTTTTTGCGCTTCTGTCGCCGTCGCCCTGCCCGCTGAGTAACGACTCCCCGGATCACGCCGGGGCCCGCAATCCGGATTCGGGGATGCCCGGTCTCAAGCGCATTAAGAGACCATTGCCCGTTATCAATTTTCAGCTGACGCAGAATGACACCGTCACCGTGCTCGGCAACCACAAAGGCGCCATGGGTGAGGGGTGCACCCGGGTCCACGATTACCACGCACCCCTCATGAAATTCAGGCGCCATGCTGTTGCCGAGCACCTGTAGCGCGAAAGGTTCTGCCGACGCACAGCCGCTCATACGC
>JAERSQ010000216.1 GCA_016845525.1 Pseudomonadota bacterium | reverse complement strand
GCAGACAAAAATCAACAAACTGTCTTGGTGTCATTCGAAACGGTACGCTAAAGCCGTTTTTCTGATCGCGCCGTCGAGGCGCGAGTGCCGGCACATCTGCCGTCAGGATAAGGGTGTCGTAACCCGCCGCAGCCGCGCGCGATACCAGGCCTTGGGTCAACTCATCTGACTCTCCGGCATAAAGTTGAAACCAGGCATTGCCATCCGACTGCTCCAGCATGTCCTCCAGAGAGGTTGAGGACATCGTCGAAACGCCAAGAGGAAATCCGTAGTATTTTGATGCTCGAGCAAGCACCTCGTCGGCGCCGGGCCAAAACAGGTTGCACATACCCATCGGCGCCACGCCAAAAGGCATCTGCCACTCTTTATCGTGAAAGCGTGTCTTGAGAGAGCGCTCTTCAACATTCACAAGCACTCTGCCCTGAAGACAGACTTCTTTGAATGCCGTTAGATTCCGCCGACTGGCTGTTTCCTCTCCGGCAGCGCCATCCAGGGCATCGAACACCATTCGCGGCATCCTTCGCTTCGCTTTCGCATGTAGGTCACTGACACTAAAACACTGCATACCGATCACCGGTCTGGACGGGAGCCGCTTGAAACTTACCCGATGCTGTCATTTCGACGCGGGCTCTCCCAGAATTTGCGCATAGCGCTCACGAAACTTTGGGAGCACAGCGGGGTTGACGGGCCGCGTTGCCGGCTTTCCGGAAAAAATATCCAGCAATTGTGTTGCCGCGTGCGCGGCCATGTTTTGCAAGCTGTCTGATGTGCAACCAGCCACATGCGGTGTCGCTATGACATTTTTCATCTGCATCAGGCGATGATCCGGCTGCGGCGGCTCAACCTCCCATACATCCAGCCCCGCTCCCCCAAGATGGCCACTGGCAAGGGCATCGGCCAGCGCATCTTCATCATGAATTGAACCCCGTGCCGTATTGACAAAAACGGCACCCGCTTTCATTTGGGCAAAAGCTTTAGTATCAAACAAACCCCGCGTTGCTCGGGTGAGTGGCGTATGCACAGAAACAATGTCGGCCTGCTGCAATAATTCATCCAAGGTCACGGCGCGCGCACCACGGGTTTTGATCTCCGCCTCTTCGAGATAGGGATCCGCAGCCAGGACGGTACAGCCGAATCCCTGACTGCAGATTCCGGCAAGACGCGTACCGATGTTACCGATGCCGACGATACCCACCGTCTTTCGGGCAAGATCGGTACCCATAAACTCAAGGCGTGACCCCTGCCAGCCTGATCTCAGAATCCTGTCTGCACTGACGATTGCCCGCTGCACGCCGATGATCATCGCAAGGGCATGCTCGGCCACCGATTGGGCGTTTGCGCCCGCCTGATTGACAGCCAGCACCCCTGCTTTGGTACAGGCATCAAGATCAAATACATCCACCCCCGAGCCGCTCGCCGACACCACCAGAAGTTCCGGCGCCCGCGACAGGAATTCCCCATCGACCCGCAAGGAAACCGGCACCTCGTCACGCGCACCGACACATTGATAGGCGTGGGCACGGCGCAGAATCCCAAAACTCTCCTCAATAGGCGCATCACCGGCGATACGCACCACCTCATGTTCTGGAAACCGCTTAAGGATCTCCAGCGCGTTGGGTGCCGGAAAACTGTTGAGGTAAGTAATGCAGGCCATCTGCCGGTATGGGATTTCTGCTGCCTGAAAACGGCCAGTATCGGTGGTTTCAATACATTTGACAAATACATTTTTCTTAACAAATTATTTGTTTTTTATATAATTAGTTCGCTATGAATCTCAGGCAACTCGATGCCTTCCGGGCAACTTTGCGTACGGGCTCAATTACCGAGGCCGCCAAGGCGCTCGCCGTCTCCCAACCCAGTGTGACCCGCTTGATCAAGGAACTTGAGCGGTCGGTCGGATTTGCCCTTTTTGTCCGCAGCGGGCGCGGTATCACGTCTACGGTCGAAGGCCGGCGGTTCGGGGATGCGGTTGAAAACCTCTTTACCGGTACAGATCGACTTAGGGAAACCGCACAGGCCATTCGCACCAGCGCGGATGGTGAAGTGCTCATTGGTGTTACCCCTGTTCTGGTGTATCAGATCACTCCCGACGCCATAGGAGCAACCCATCAGGACAAGCCCCGCCTCAAGATCTCGCTACGGGTCAATCATTCTGCCGGGTTGATCGATTCAGTTACCATGGGGCAACTGGACTTCGCGGTAGTCAACGTCCGTCACAAACCCGAATCACTCACCATCTTCCATGAGCGCGAACTCCGGTACGTCTGTCTCCTCCCTCAGCATCACACCCTTGCTCAATCAGACAATCCGATCGACCTCAAACAGCTGCAGCACACAGACTGTATTGCCTACGACAATTCACGCCTGCAAGGCGCTGATGAGAACTGGCAGAGACTGCTGTCCTGGCCAACGGTGAGCCTCTCGGCATACTCCAACATTGCCGTCGCCTCTCTTGCCCGCACCACCGGCAAACCGGCAATCGTAGACCCGTATACCGCCAGAACCATGGTGGCTCTGGGCGGCGTGACGGCTCGGCCTCTCAAGCAGAAACTCACTTCCACTTTATGCGTGATTACCCGCGGAGCCGATGCGTTGTCTCTCGCCGCACGTGCGCTTGCTGAGGCGGTGGTGACTGAACTCAAACGCCCTGCGTAAGGCCGCCCGACGTAAAATGAGCGTTAAGCCAGCGTTCTGCGTGCACAGACGCTAAGCCTCAAACCCAAACGCATTCAGATTACCGATGACAGAAGATTTCAAACCATTTTTGCAGGCAGGGCCTACGGTACAAAGCGATGATGACGCCGTTGTCGGCTTCGCCCGCAGGGCTATCGGCACTGAAACCCAGGCTGTAGATCAGGCAGTGCTGCTTTACTACGCGGTAAGGGACGAAATCCGTTACGACGGCTATGACCTCGATATTTCAGTCGGCGGGCTCTGTGCTCGACGTAATCTGGAACTGGGTCACGGCTGGTGCATTTCGAAAGCGGTTCTGCTGGCAGCCTGTTGCCGCTCGGTGGGTATCCCTGCCCGCTTGGGTTACGCCGATGTGCGAAACCACCTGTCGACCCAGAAAATGCGCGAAAGAATGGGAACTGACGTTTTTTACTGGCATGGTTATACCTCCATCTTTCTGGAGGATCAGTGGGTCAAAGCAACACCTGCTTTTAACCTCGAACTTTGTCACAAGTTCAGGCTAAAACCGCTTGACTTCAATGGACGACAAGACTCGCTTTATCATCCTTTTGATCTCGAGGGACGTCGCCATATGGACTACGTTCGTGAACGCGGCGAGTTTGCTGAACCCCCGATAGAAAACATCCGCGACACTTTCAGGAGCGAGTATCCCAACTGGCAGATTGATGGACAGCAGATCTCCGGCGATTTCGAAAGCGACGTCGCGATAGAGACCGCCAACTGAGTAATTCCGGACACGGTTTCGCCCTCGACTCCGCTGCAATACTCCCCTCAGTTGGATACAGACACGGCGTAAGTCCTCGACGAAGTGGGAGCGTTATCCATTTGCAGGTTGAAGCGACTCACCAGCACGTGAAAAGATCTGCCCAAAACCCTTGATCTCGTCGCGGATCCCGGCGCGACGCAGACAACTCCACATCTGACCCTGGTTGCTGGTGATCACCGGTTTTCCCGTCAGCTCCTCGATTTCCTCGGCTACATCCAGCGCCCGGATACCGCCGCAGCTTAGAAAGATGGCGTCCGCCTCCGGTCGGTCGATTTCAAGGGCGAACTGTTTCCAGTAGTCAGGCGTGACACAGCCGAATTCAGTTCCCGTTTCCAAGTTGAGCCCCTGGATGTCGAGCAGGTCAAAACCCCTGGTGACCAGAAATTCGGCTTCGGCCGTATTGATTTCATCAAGATAGGGCGTACCCACCACCAGTCTTCTTGCACCCAGTTCGTTGAGGGCATCGAGCACGCCGGTTACCAGCGTCATCGGCTCGGCATAGGGGGCGCCCTTTCTGATCTCTTGTTTGACACGATCTTCGCCAATGATGATAGAGCCACTGGTACAGCTATAACTGATCACATCCGGCCGGGTATCGGGCTGGATACGCGAAGCGGCGTCGGCCATGAAATCAAGATGGCGGGAAAGCGTTTCATTGGTGGTGTAGTCGTCGGTTTTGAGCCGGGTAAAGTGAGTGGCTACGCCTTCCGGCGCCATGGCCGTCATGTCCGATTCCGCCGCAAGATCCGTGGACATCAGGATAAAGCCGATCTTTGCCCGCCAGTGTTTTCCCCCATCCAGTTCAGGCTCGCGCGGCTTGGATGAAACAGTATCGCCTGATTTGAACATTCTTCGTCTCCTTCACAAGATCATGTCGTCGCGGGTGATGGGATGATGCGCAATCCACTCGTAACCATTCCCGGTTATGCCAATGTGGTCATCGGCATTGTCGAGACTGTTTTAACAACGCGAGCGGATCCGTCCATAGCCGGATCAGCCAGAATAAACGCCCTTGTAACCCGGGTCCAGAAGCAACCCTGATTGCGAATGACTCAGCCAGCAACCGTGTGACAGTCGTGAATAGTCCTAGATTTCCCCAACCTTGTCCAATACCGCCTTTCAGTTGGGAAGTGCTGCGGAAAACCCACCGTAGTGCTGTGAAAACCGCGCCCAGGCGGCATCGGCCGCAAGCCCTGCACGCGAAATAAGATCCTCCTCGTCGGCTGACTGCACCACACCCTCGGCCACCACCACCTTGCCATCGATAAGGACCAGTTCCACATCCTTAGCATGGCCGTGATACACCAGTGTTGTAACCGGATCATTGACCGGCGTCAGGCCAAGTCTTTGCATATTGACGACCTGCAGGTCTGCTTTTTTACCAGGCTCAATTGAACCAATCTCCTGATCAAGACCGAGAACCCGCGCCGCATCAATCGTTCCCAAGGCAAGTGCTTCGGACGCTGACAGTATTTCGGGATCATGCGCCCGAATCCGAGCGCTGGCCAGACAGGACCGCAACACTTCAAAGTAGTCGGAAAAGTAGTTGTCGATGCCCAGCCCAACCTGCATGCCTTTGGCCCGCATCGCCTGAATTGGGGCGACCTCTCCACGAAACTGATTCATGTGCGGGCAATGCGCAAGATGGGTGCCGGACTGCGCGAGGATATTCACCTCGTCATCGTCTACTTCATAGCAGTGCACTGCCACCACATCGGGGCCGAGCATGCCATGTGCTCCCGCATAATCAAACTGGGCCATGCCGTGAATCCGCTGAACGAGGTCCCGCTCCCCAAAACCCAAATGCGCAGACAGGCGAAGTCCTTTCGCGTCGGCCCCCTGTCGCAATCCCTGAAGTAGTTCGGGCGACGATGTCGACAGCCCGGTCGCCGCCATGACCGCCTGGATCCGGCCATCAGCTCGCCCATGCCAGCGCTCTGCCAACCCATTGGCCTGATCAAGTTGCTGATCTCGCACAGCCCCATCAAAAACGGTTTCACCGCGCGCCAATGCCTCGAGATTCAGATCGTTCACCATCACACCGATAAGCGCCCGGATACCGCTGCTCTCGATAAACGGCGCAAAGAGCTCAGCATCCTCCTCCATCTCAAGAATCGTGGTTACCCCGCCTCTGAGCAGTTCGGTAACGGCGAGAGCGCCGATAACCTGGCGCTCTTCCTGAGCGATGACACCGCTCATTGGAAGATACAAGCGGTGTGTTGGCGCATGACCGATGTCTTCGGCCCGCCCGCGAAACACGGCATACCCTACATGGTTGTGTGCGCTCACGAAGCCGGGCATCACGACTTTTCCGCTGCCATCAACTACGGTTTCCGCCATCGAGTACTGCTCGCCCAGTGCCTGCGCATCTCCCACCGCCGCAATGCGATCCTTTTCAACATACACCGCGCCGTTTTCAATGACGCGGTGAGTTTCGTCGACCGTCACGACTGTGGTGTTGGTAATCAGTATCGACATTGCAATGGATGTTGTCCGCTTATTTGTGCAGAGTCCGATGGGATCATGTGTGCCGGTCTTTGACCCGCCTCGCTAAATGCTCATCCCCGACATCATAACCACTGGTTCAATTTCCGGCGT
>JAERSQ010000215.1 GCA_016845525.1 Pseudomonadota bacterium | reverse complement strand
CACCCGGGTCAGGGCGGCCGTCAGGGTGGTTTTGCCATGGTCGACGTGACCGATGGTGCCAACGTTCACATGCGGCTTACTGCGCTCGAATTTCTCTTTCGACACTTTCTGATTTCCTCAACAGTGCGTGGTTAACTGGCTGTCTGACTCCTGGAAGCGTACAGACGCTGTACTGGAGCCCACAACCGGATTTGAACCGGTGACCTCTTCCTTACCAAGGAAGTGCTCTACCGACTGAGCTATGTGGGCGCAGATCCATGCTGGAGCGGGTGATGGGAATCGAACCCACATCATCAGCTTGGAAGGCTGAGGTTCTACCGTTGAACTACACCCGCCCAAAAAGTTCTGGTTCCCGAAATGATCGCGTATCATCATGGTTTCACTGAACTGCCGTTTCGTGCTCACCTGCTGCGCCCACCAATCAGTTGGTGGAGGGGGGAGGATTCGAACCTCCGAAGGCTGAGCCAACAGATTTACAGTCTGCCCCCTTTGACCGCTCGGGAACCCCTCCGAAAAGCGCAAAACTGGACTTCGCGAAGTCTCGGAATCTGGTCAATTAATCCTGGATTTTCGGATAGCGGGCCCGATTCCCTGCTGATCCGGTTTCCGCTGCGATTCGCCAATATTCGCGCGGGGGCGCGATTCTAACTGAATCCGGGGCGTGACGGTAGCCCCAAGGGCGCTGGTTTGAGAGAAACGCCGAACCCGGCTTCCTTTGCGGCAGGATTAGGCGCTTCTTGGCTATTTTCTCCCAAAATACTTGGGTTTGATAGCCTTCAGGGCTACTATCCCCGGCTCCACCGACCCCCTCCGCCCTCGATGACACTCACCTCCCAGAACTGCAGCCGGATTTTCTGGCTCTTTGCCCTTGCTCACGTGCTCCTGTGGACACTTTTGCCTACGCTTGGCCGGCACGAGTTGGACACAGACAGCATGATGCATTTCGCCTGGGGACAGGAGTGGATGGGCTCCTACCACCTCCATCCGCCCGTGCTGCCCTGGGTGGTCGCCGGCTTCCTGCAGACGGTCGGGATCAGCAACTGGACCTATAACCTACTGACACAGTTGAACTTTCTTCTGGCGCTCTACTGCGTGTGGCGACTCGCCCGGGAGGTCCTGCCCCCCGTTAACGCGCTGGCAGCGGTCTGTCTGCTCGAGTTCCTGCCTTATTTCAGCTTTTTCAGCATGCGCCTCAATCACAGTTCAATGCTGATTTCCGTCTGGGCACTGACCATCCTGCTCGCCTATTTCGCTATCCAGCGAGGCCACTACCGTTACTGGATTGCGCTTGGAGTGATTTCCGGCGTGGCGATGCTGACCAAGTACTATTCTGCGGCGATGCTCCCAGGCATCGCTCTTTATCTGCTGCTCTTTGCAAAAGGCCGCGAGACGCTCAAGACTCCAGGGCCATACCTGTCCCTCATCATCTTCCTGATCATGATGGGATGGCATCTTTGGTATGTTGACAGCCACCAGATGGGGACCGTGACCCATATCGGTGATTATGTTGCTTCGGATTTTTCGTCGCGGATTAAGGCTATCCGCTTTCTCGCTGCACAACTTCTATATCTGCTGCCGCTGCTGCTCGTCTTTTTTGCCGTATTGCTCTACCAGCGACGAAAGTCTGCATCTGATACATCCGGTCAAATTCTGCAGAGCCAAGGTCTTTCCTCCTTTATATACTGGATGTTTCTTTTTCCGCTAATTGGGACTGCGGTAGTCGGATTTTTTGCCGGCATCGGCGCCTCCAGCCGCTGGGGCGGGCCCACACTGAATTTGGCAGGCATTGCTTTGCTGCTCTATTGGCCAATGGCAGCGAACAATCCGGCACTAAAGCACCTGATCCGCGCCGCGTTCGGCTGGCTTCTGGTGCTGCCTCCCGTGCTGCTCTTCTCCGGTCTCGTGACATCCGGCCACGCGATGTATCACTTTCCCGGCAAGGAGCTCGGACGGGACATTACCGCCCTTTGGCGAAACGCTCACCAGACACCGCTTCGCATTGTCGGTGGAGGCCATGATGCCCCTGACAGTATCGCCTTTCATTCACCGGATCATCCGTCGGTTCTGCAGCATCTAAGTCATCGATGGAGTCCCTGGATTACTAAAGAGGATATTGCGCGCGACGGCATGGTTGTCATCTGCCTGAAATCAGACACCCGGTGCATTCAAAATGCGAAAACGCTGTTTCCGGGGCATGAACTGACGCCGCTGACCGTGACGGCGAAGCCGGGCCTTTTCTTCCCGGGCAGCAAACGGGAGTTTCTGTACTTCTTTGTGGCGCCGGGTGCATGAGTCGTCAATCTCGAGATAATTACGCCTCTCCCGACGCGTGCTGATCAGCAGATCGACTAGCTATCAGCAGCCAAGGTCAGTCGACGGCGCCTTCCTGGTACAGCCTCAACAAGCCCCGAATATCTCCCAAACTGAGCGGGTTGGCCAACGCCGTGTCAGATGTGCCTCTCACCCCGCTCAACAGCCGGGCCAAAAACTCGTCTGATGGCATATTTCCCGCCATCTCTTCAAGACGGTAGGCAGGCAGGATTTTTTCTGTGCCGACCCTGTCTATATGACACCCCTGACAGAGCTGCAAGTCGAGCTCCCGAGCTCTCTTGATATCGTCGGCGGTTGCGCGCTCCGCCGAGAATATCGTGCCGTTGAGTGGATACATCCTGGACAACTGGGAAACCAATCCCTGCACCGCAAGAAGATTCCTTTGCGCCCACGATCGATCCAGGTTCTGCAGCAATGGTTGGGCGATCTCGGACTTCGTCAGCGCCGCATATTCCAGTGCAAGCCACTCAAGACCCGTCAGTGCGGACTCGATTCGACCTTCCAGGCCCGTCACTTCAGCAGAACTCAGAGACCTGGGAGAGATCAGTCTTTGCAGGTCACCCCGCACGATCAGGAGTTCCGCGGGGAAGCGCGCCCGATCGAGGGTTGTGCCTAGCCCCGCACAAACAGCAGCGGCCGGACAAAGTCCGGCCGCCACAAAACAACCTGCGATAAAAACCTGCTTCAGCAATTAATTCAGATTAACCGTTGCCTCCATCGGCAATGATTTATCGTTAGTCCACTCGATCATGGAACCATCATACATCTTCGCATCTTTATTACCCAGAATCTCGCTACTGGCAAACCAGCCAAGGGTCGCCCAGTGACCTGAATTACAGAAGAAATATTCTTCCCCGCTTTCCGGCACTCCCGCAGCCGCAAAGAGTTGCTTCAGTTCGCTCTCGCTTCTCCATTTGCTTCCGCCATTAACAGTTAGCCAACTCTCGGGAAGATTGACCGAGCCTGGAATAGTGCCATAGCGTGATGCCTTGGGATGCTTGTTGATGCCAAGGTACTGGTGGGCGGGCCGCAGGTCAACGGTGACCCCTCCTGAACTCGAGGCTGCAGCGATATCGTCCTTGGA
>JAERSQ010000214.1 GCA_016845525.1 Pseudomonadota bacterium | reverse complement strand
GCATGACGTGTCTCCTTCAGGCCCCTTCCTTGAATAACTCGCGGCCTATCAGCATTCTTCTGATTTCGCTGGTGCCCGCACCGATTTCGTAGAGTTTTGCATCTCTCAGTAGCCGTCCGGTGGCGTATTCATTGACGTATCCCGATCCCCCGAGCAGTTGAATGGCATCGAGGGCCATCTGCGTAGCGCACTCAGCACTGTACAGAATCGCGCCGGCAGCATCTTTGCGGGTTGTTTGACCCCGGTCACAGGCCTGCGCTACAGCATACACATAGGCCCGGCAGGCGTTCAACGTGGTGTACATATCCGCAAGCTTCGCCTGGACCAGTTGAAACGACCCGATCGGTTCTCCGAATTGCTGACGATCGTGAACGTAAGGCAGCACAATATCGAGACAGGCCTGCATCAGGCCCAGCGGTCCTCCTGAAAGCACAACGCGCTCGTAATCGAGACCGCTCATCAGCACGCCGACACCTTTGTTTTCAGTTCCGAGCACCCGTTCTTTCGCTACCGCACAGTCCTTAAAAACAAGTTCACAGGTGTTGGAGCCGCGCATGCCGAGTTTGTCCAGCTTGGGGCCGGTGGAAAAACCCTCGAGATCCTTTTCAACAATAAATGCAGTGATGCCGTGAGCCTTGGCGGCGGGATCGGTCTTTGCATAAACCACCAGGGTGTCTGCGTCCGGTCCGTTGGTGATCCACATCTTGCTGCCGTTCAGTACGTAGTGATCCCCGGACTTTTGAGCCTTAAGTTGCATGCTGACCACATCCGAGCCGGAGTTGTGTTCGCTCATCGCCAGCGCGCCGACTTTGGCGCCGCTGATGAGATCAGGGAGAAACTCGGCTTTTTGGGCGTCGGTACCATTGCGGAAGATCTGATTGACGCAAAGGTTTGAGTGCGCCCCATAGGAAAGGCCGACCGAACCGGAGGCCCGGCTGATTTCTTCCATGGCGACGGTGTGCTCAAGGTAGCCCATGCCGGCCCCCCCGAACGACGGGTCAATCGTGACCCCGAGGAGTCCCATGTCTCCTAGACGCGACCACAGTTCAGCCGGGAACGCATTGTCGCGATCAATTTGGCCCGCCAACGGCGCAATCTCGCGAGCGGCGAATTCGGCTACGGTTTCACGCAGCAGATCAACGGTCTCTCCAAGATGAAAATCAAGTCCCATAGCGCTTAATGAATGATGCAGCAATGAAGGCCAAAAACTGAGTAGCGGATTCTAGATTGACGTTTACGTAAACGTCAACTAAATTCACTTGTATCAGCGCCCCTTCATCTGATGGCAGAAGACCTCTATGAGTAACGATGACCTGATCCTGAACACCCGCCGAGGCTATTCCCTGGTCGCCAGGAAATCCGAGGGCGAAGCTCCTTGGATCGTTTTTTTGGGCGGTTTTCGTTCTGATATGGAGGGCACCAAGGCGCAATATCTCTCTCGGTGGTGTGAAAGAAACGGGCGCTCTTTTTTGCGGTTTGACTACTCGGGTCATGGTGCCTCGGGCGGGCGCTTTGAAGAGGGCACTATCGGTCAGTGGACGCAGGATGCGCTTGAGGTGATTGATACTTTTTGCGAGGGGCCGTGCATTCTTGTGGGATCCAGCATGGGCGGATGGATCATGCTGCGGGTGGCGCTGGCACTGGGCAAGCGTGTTCACGGCCTGCTTGGCATCGCTGCCGCCCCTGACTTTACCCGTGATCTCATCTCAAAAGACCTCAGTGCCGAGCAGCAGGCCGGGCTTGAACGTGAAGGCCGGATCACGGTGACCAGTGAGCACGATCCAGACGGTTATATCCTGACCCAACTATTTATACAGGACGGAGAGGCGTGCTGCCTTCTCGATGCGCCATTGGACATCACCGTTCCCGTCAGGCTTTTGCAGGGGTGCGAGGACAGTGAAGTGCCGTGGCAGACAGCGCTGCGTCTTTCTGAATGCCTAGAGGCGGCCGATGTTCGCGTGCAGTTGCTCAAGGACGGAGATCATCGATTGTCTCGCCCCGAGCAACTAACGCTCATCAGCGACACCCTGGCTGAGCTCATCCAAACCGTCGAATCCGCGTCTGCCAGAGCAGCGCCCGATTAAAGCGCTCTGTGATCCCATCTGCATCGGCCCTTAATCGTTTTGGGGGCCTTGCACGGTGACCGCTCATGGACGGCATGCTAGGATTTGATCTAATTCGCGGGAGGCATTATGCAGGAACTGATTCAAAGAATTCTGGATGAGGGAGAGCATGTCGGCGGTGGTATCGTCAAAGTGGACAGTTTTCTGAATCATCAGGTCGACCCACAACTGACTTGGCGGATGGCCCAGGCCATGCATGACGGTTTTGTTGCCAAGGGCGTACGCCGAGTTACCCGTGTACTGACGGCCGAGGTCAGCGGCATTCCCGTGGCCTTGCAGGTTGCTGAGAAGTTCGGAGCGCAGATGATCTATGCGCGAAAGAGTCATTCGCGGACCATGACCGGGACCTATTACGTTGCCGAAGCCATCAGCCGGACGCGCGGGACGGCTTCCGAACTGATGGTGGATCGGCGCTTTCTCAAAGCGCAGGATCGCGTACTCATTATTGATGACTTCCTGGCGACAGGCGCAACCTTGACCGCCCTGTCTCAACTGGTGGGTGAGAGTGGTGCTGAGTTATGCGGTATCGGTTGCGTAATCGAAAAACCCGAGGAAGGAGGGCGTGACGTGCTCGCTGATCTCGATACGCCGATTATTACGCTGGCAAAAATCCGCTTCGATGAGGATGGGTTGCACGTCACTGCCTGAGTGTTCCGACAGTGAGCAGGCTTTACGAACAGATTTATGCCCTGGTTAGGGCGATCCCCAGCGGTCGGGTAGGAACCTATGGTCAGATTGCTCGACTCTGCGGATGTTCTGCCCGTCAGGTGGGATACGCGATGGCTTCGACGCCTTCAGACGAGATACCTTGGCAACGGGTTATCAATAGTCGCGGAGAAATCAGCACCCGTTCCGACGGTAACGCAGACAAGGAGCAATATCGAAGATTAAAACAGGAGGGTGTGGTGTTCGACATCCGGGGCCGGGTCGACCTTGCCGCTTTTCAATGGGCAGGTCCAGACGGTGCCTGGTGGTCTGAGCATCAGCTAGAGCCGCCTTTGTAAGGTTTCTCGGCAGGTGCCGGGGGGTGAAGAATGGAAGACCGCAATACGGGTGCAGTATAAAGATTTAGCCCATCAGGGCAGGAGTCAGGAGGAAGCACGGTGAGGAGTCGACGAAATATTCAGGTTGTCAGCGCCCATGCTGAAGGAGAAGTGGGAGACGTCATCACGGGCGGTGTCCAACCTCCGGCGGGAGACACTTTATGGGCTCAGTCGCGCGCGTTGGAAAAAGATACAGATCTGCGGGACTTTCTGCTGAATGAGCCGCGCGGCGGGGTATTTCGGCATGCCAATCTGCTGGTTCCCGCCGTCAACCCCCGCGCAGATGCGGCGTTCATTATCATGGAGGCGGAATTTTTCCCCCCTATGTCCGGATCAAACGCGATCTGTGTCACCACTGTTTTGCTTGAGACCGGCATCCTGCCCATGCAGGAGCCGGAAACGGTGATTCATCTGGAAGCTCCCGGAGGCCTGGTGAAGGCAACGGCCAGTTGCTCCGATGGAGCGGTT
This sequence comes from Pseudomonadota bacterium, assembly GCA_016845525.1. Classification (GTDB taxonomy): domain Bacteria; phylum Pseudomonadota; class Gammaproteobacteria; order Arenicellales; family UBA868; genus UBA868. Next base: position 358 of record JAERSQ010000214.1, on the reverse strand, counting down.
ACACAGGTCAGAATTCAGAATGTGCCAGCTTTTGTGGATCGTCTAGATGCGTTACTTGAAATCGAAGGGATCGGCACTGTCACGGTAGATACCGCTTATGGCGGAGACAGTTTTTGGCTGGTGGATGCGGCTGCATTGGGGTTTGGGGCAACGACGGATGAAGCCTATGACATCGTCCAGGTGGTTCGCCAGGTGACGGCTGCAGCGAACGAGCAAGTGGGTTTTAATCATCCGGATAACCCAGACTGGTCGCATTTATCCTTCTGTATGATGACCTGCCCTCCGGTGGATGAAGGCAATGTCTTGCTGGGGCGTCATACGGTTGTGATCCAGCCAGGCAAGTTGGATCGCTCTCCCT
>JAERSQ010000213.1 GCA_016845525.1 Pseudomonadota bacterium | reverse complement strand
CTTGCTATGCAGCACCGCTGCCGCGTATGAGAATATCCCTGACGCATTGAAGGATCAGTTATGTGATCTCGAGATGCTGTGCAGTTTTCACGCGCATAATGATCTGCTGCTGGAAGCGGATCCCGATTCGCACATTCCTTTGACACAGGAGGAACGGCGAGCGTTGCCGCCTGTGTGGCACAAGATTGTGCAGGTGCATCCCGTCACTGGCCGCACGGTGCTCTACATGAATTTCAATCCGATTGAGTTCAACTCGGTGAGCCTGTCGGTGGGAGAGGAGTGGCTTCAGGAGGCATTGGCGGTTGCGATCCAGGAGCAATATGTCTATACGCACGAATGGCAGCCGGGTGATCTTTTGATCTGGGATAACCATGCGCTATTGCACAGCGGTACGCCGACCGACTGCTATGAGTCAGACAGAAGGCTGATGCACCGCTCTTTTGTTTACACTCAGCCGACAGAAAGAACCCTTGAGAACCTGGATGAGGTCAACGCGATCTTTCTTAAACCCTGAGAAGGAGCGTTTGCGGTTAGGCCCAGGTCAGCAGCAGAATAAATCATGAAAATCACGCAGGTCGATGTTTTCGCGAAACGTTTGCCGATGGCGTCGGGCTACAACATGTCGAGTTCACCGGTCGGTGATCCGGATACTACAGTCGTGGCTCTGCGGACCGACTCGGATCTGACCGGCTGGGGTGAGATCTGTCCAACGGGTCCTTTACCTCAGGTCGAACATGCCGGGAGCATCCGGGCCGATCTTGATTTGTTGGGCCCAGCGCTGATCGGCACCGATCCGCTGCGAATCGGTCTTGTGCACGACACGATGGCCGCTACCATGGACGGTGGACAGGGCGCCCGGTCAGCAGTCGATATCGCCTGTTGGGATCTTCTCGGTAAGTCTCATAATGAGCGGGTCTGCGATCTCCTAGGCGGCGCACGTATGGATCCGGTCTCGACCTATCACGTTGTCCCGATCGGCACTCCTGACGAATCCGCCCAACTGGCGGAGCAACTTCAGGACGAGGGCCATACCAAACTGCAGCTGAAGTCCGGCGGCCGCCATATTGATGAAGATATCGACGCGGTCCATGCGGTTGCGAGAGTTATCCGCCCGGGCGTTGATCTTTTCGTGGACTGTAATCGGGGTTGGACGGTCGGTGAAGCAATTCAGGTCTCGGGCGCCTGTCGCGATCTTAAACTTGCCATGGAGCAGCCCTGTGCGACCTATGCCGAATGTGCCGCCGCCCGGACGCATCTGCATCACCCGCTGATACTGGATGAATCCGCGACCGATTTGGCTACGATCGCCCGGGCGATCGCAACTGGCGTTGCCGATGGATTCGGCATGAAACTGACGCGGATTGGCGGGATCAGCGGAATGCGTGCGGTGCGTGATCTATGCGAGGCTTCAAACACACCCACCAGCTGCGACGATTCCTGGGGCGGAGACATTATTGCGGCAGCCTGCGTGCACGTCGGGGCCACTTTGCGGCCTCATCTCAGCCGCGGTGCGTGGATATCAGATCCCTATCAGGCAGGGCACTATGATGAGGCGAATGGTCCGAGGATTGTCGACGGCAGGATTGCCGTGCCCCCGGGGCCCGGACTGGGCATTACTATTCCCGAAGGGTATTTCGGGCCACCGATCGCAAGTTTTTCGTAGTTTTAGACGACGGGCCTGGGCAGTAGCCCGGCGCGCTCCACGATTGGCCGGATGGCGGCCTCCCATTCGATTGCCATAATGTGTACGCCGGCGACCCCGTCCATTTGCTGTAACTCCTCTATCTGTTCAATACAGATATCCTGACCTTCAGCCCGCCAGGCATCACGACGGGCTTCCTTATCGTCCTCACTGATCCCTTGAACCGCGCCATCCATACGCTTTAACAAGTCATCAGGAATAATGATTCCGGGAATCTTCTCATTGAGAAACCGGGCCATTGGGCTACTCTTTAATGGACCGATACCGGCCAGGATGTGGACTTTTTCCGTCACCCCAAGATCCACCAGCCGACGCATGAACTGGCGGAAGATGCCCATATCGAAAATCATCTGGGTCTGGATGAAGTCCACCCCGGCTGCCATCTTCTTGGCGATTCGGAGCGGCCGAAAGGAGATCGGTTCGGAAAAAGGACTGCCGGCGCCGCCAATAAAGAGTTTGGGGCCGCCGCCCTTGATCTCGTCACCGCACTGGAACTGGTTCTTGTCACGCATCTCCTGGAGCATGCGGATCAATTGCATCGAGTCGATATCCTGCACGTTCTTGGCACCCGGATGGTTGCCAAAGGACTGGTGATCGCCGGAAAGGCACAGGACGTTACGGATGCCGTGGATATAGGCGCCCATCAAGTCACTCTGAATCGCCAGCCGGTTGCGGTCGCGGCAGGTCATCTGGATGACCGGCTCAAGCCCGTGCTGGGCCATATAAATGCCGGTGGCGATGCTGCTGAGGCGCACAATCCCGGTCTGGTTATCGGTCACATTGGCTGCATCAACGACACCTTTCAGAAGATCTATCTTGCGATCCACGACCGCGATATCCATATGTTTGGGCGGACCCAGTTCGCCCGTGACGGCAAAGTGTCCTTCAGCCAGGACTTTCTCAAGATTGCTCCCGGACTTCAGATCAGGCAGGGTGTCAGTAGCGGTATCAGTAGACATCTTCAGCGAATCCGTTTCAGTCTGCACCGAAGAAATCGTCTTCGTCGAAGTCGTCTTCTTCATCATAATCGTAGATGATTTCCTGCTCGACCTTGACCATCACGTCGTCACCCTTCAGCGTCGCCTCATACAGGGCGACAGGCCGTTCCGCAGCGCCCTTCATCTCGCCGCTTCGAAGATCCCACTGCCAAAGGTGTTTGGTACAGGTCAGCAGACCGTCTTTCAGCAGACCGGAATCGACCAGGGGTTCTGCAAGGTGGGGACAGGTGGGCGGGAACGCGCGGATACAGTCGCCCAGGTTGGTGACGATGACATCGATGCCCGCCACACTGGCTCGGTGCAGCTTGCCTTCAGACAGGTCAGCGAGACTGCAGGCTTTGTGCCAAGTGTCATCGAGTTCCACGGCCTCTGTTGGTGTCTGGACCGGAGCAGCCTGTTTCATCGGCGATTGCGGGGGGGCTACCTTCACAGATGTCGCCCGCTCGCCCGCTTCGCGGGCGGCTTGCTGGCGAAGGTCATCACCCACCACCACGCGGCGCATACTGCCGCCCCGACTCTTGGACCAGTCCTTGGGCGGCTGGATATCCATCAGCGTATCGGCAATACCCTGACGATCGAGCGTGGTCCAGATTTTGGACCAGATACAGGGGATGCTGGGATCGACCTCGCACATGCCCCCCTCGGAACCGCCGCAGGGACCATTCTGCAATTGTTTTGGACAGCGGGTAATGGGACACAGGCCGCCCGTGTATTCCAGAACGCAGTTACCGCAGCCCACACAGCGCTCTTCCCAAATACCCGGTTCCGTAGGCTGGCCCATGAAGTTGGTATCCAGACCCGGCAGGATCGGTGTGTCCATGTATTTTTCCGCCAGGGTCTGTACACCCACACCGCACGCCATCGACAGCACTGCATCGTATTCTTCAATATTTTCTTCAAGCGGTGCGACAAACTCCTGGACACATTGCCGTTGTACGGTGACTTCCTCGACTTCGAGTTCTTGGCCCTCGGCTGCAGCCGCCGTACGCAAAGTCGCCGCCATGGCACTGGATTCTTTCTTGCCGCCAGCAAAACAGACTGACACACAGGTACCGCATCCCACAGTGAGCACTTTCTTTTTGCCCTTGAGCATCCGCTGGATGTCTTTCAGCGGTTTTTGTTCTGCAACGATCATGCTGAACCTCTTGCGATTTGGCGGTGATGGGCTTTGGCTGTCATCACAATTCTCTCTTCTTTGTGTTAACGGGGTGTTGACGCCGGGGCGGACGGGGAGGCCGCGCGCCGCAATGGGCTAGGCCCGCAGCTCCCGGTTTTTTCGGTCAGGTCGTTGAGTGCATCGGTGAGGCTGTCGTGGTCGCCGGGCGTGAGGTGCATCATATGGACACGGTCACGCTCCAGACCGCATCCTTCCAGCCAATCAGCAATCCGCTTCACCCGCTGAGTCACATGCAGGTTGCCGGTATTGAAGAAGCATTCGCCCGGCTGACAGCCTGCCACCATCACCGCGTCTGCTCCGCTTTCAAATGCGTGCATCAACTGCAGCGTATCAACACGACCCGAGCAGGGAACCTCGACCACCCGGGTTTGGACGTTCGGCCAGGCCTGTTTGTTCTTCGCACCACAAACCTCATGCGTGGTTTCGCGGCACTGGGGACAGGCGAATATCATGACCGATAGAGAATCTTCCGCGGGATCCGCCTCGGCCACTGCGGCGTTGATCACGGAAACCGGTTCGGCATTCAGTGCGTGAATAGTGCCGATGACTGAGTCGTGAGTACTGATATTCATCTCGATGGCGCCCGTTGGGCAGGCCGCCGCGCAAAGGCCGCAGCCCGTACACGTATCCGAATCAATTACCGCAGCGCCCTGAATTCCGCCGACGCCGGTTAACTCGTCATCAATGCGGGCGGCACCGAAGGTGCAAAATCGGACACAGTTCAGGCAGGCGACACAGACCGGTGCCTCGACGACAGCGACAGGTCGTGCGACAGGTTGTGTGGATTGTGGGGGCGGCAGATCAAGAACGACTTCTCCTGCGTGAGCGCGAGAGACACAGACGGTGAGAAATTCTGATCGCTCGCTTTCACTAAGCGCGGTATCCCGATGGTCGACCTCACCGGAGAGGTAGCGCGTACGGCAGGTACCGCAGCGGCCATTGGAGCAGTCAAGAGGTACTTCGTAGCCATTTTCATAAAGCACATGCAAAATGGTCCGGTTCGCCGGTACCTCGAAGATGTCTCCGGTGGAAGACACGCGGATGCTGAAAGTTGTGTTCTCGGAGGTGCTCATCAATACTTGCTCGGGGCAGGACGCTATTTTGAACGATACGGTCCCTTCGATAGAAGACCCAGTGTCGTTTTTTCGCAGGTTGGCGCAACAGTCAGAATACACCAGAGCATCAGGGTGACTGTGGGACAAGGCCCAAGTAAGGCGTACTCGTTATCACTCAACGGTGCTTTGCTGGATAGGTGAATGCGACTCTGGGGAGATGACTCCGATGCATAAAGTAATGACTCACGACTGGTACGAAACCAAGAAGGTGTCGAATGACTTATATCTTATCCGCGAGAAGTATGTAGCCAAATGGCTGCGCTGCAACGTCTGGCTCATCAAAGGCCGCGACCGGAATCTCGTTATCGATTCCGGAATGGGACTGTCGCCTCTAAAGCCGCACTTGCTGGCGCTCGGGGGATCGGCACTGACCGCAGTGATGACACATTGCCACTTCGATCACATTGGTGGCCTGTGTGAATTTGATGACCGCTTGGGTCATCGAGCCTGCAGTGACAATTATCTTGATCCGATGACGTGCTTCAAAAAGACCGGCGGCGAAGCGTTTGTGCGCGCTGAGACGTTCAGCGCGCTGCCTTTTGAGGGCTTTTCGTTCGAGTCCTATGCGGTGCGCCCGGCACCGCTCACGGGATATCTTGATGAGGGCGATGTACTGGATCTGGGGGACCGTTCTTTCCAGGTCTTCTCCCTGCCTGGGCACTCACCTGATTCGATCGCACTGTGGGAA
>JAERSQ010000212.1 GCA_016845525.1 Pseudomonadota bacterium | reverse complement strand
GCGCTTTTCCATTGCGTGTTGCGTCACCGGGTTTTTGGCTTTCGTTCAGTGCGGTCTGGCTCATCTACCGTTTTGTCTCTCAGAAGAGTCGCGGGCGGGTTGAGGGCTTGGCCGCTCCGGTCGGCAACACCCGCAAGTTCGTAAACGCCGCAATCAGGTACTCATTTACGATCGGGAAACTCCAGCTGGTTCTCCTGGCGGGAATGACGCCTCTGCTGTTATTTATATTCGGAGAAATCCCCTTGGCATCTCCCCTGACCAATTTTGTTGCCGTTCCGATCTTTGGGGTTCTGGTGGTACCTTCGGTATTGATCGCCCTGGGCGCTTACGCTGCTGGACTGCCTGAATTGGTGGGGTGGGTGCTAACTCCGGCGGATAAGTCGATCTCCTGCACCCTTTGGCTGGCTCATTTCCTTTCAGCAGAACTGTTTCCCAGTATTCGACTAACCCCGGCGGCGGGAGCCTTGATCGTGATCGGCTTCGGAGTCGTTGGAGTTTTCTGGTTGAAGGCTCGGCAGTTTGGAGGACTCCTGATTGGGATCGGTCTTCTTTGGAGCGGCAGCCTCCTTCAAGACAGCGCATCGCTGCGCGATGGCGAGTTTGAAATTACGACGCTGGATGTCGGGCAGGGGCTGGCAATGGTTGTCTCAACCCGCACCCGTGTTTTGGTGTATGACTTTGGCCCAAGGTTTGGGAAGTTCAGTCTCGGTGAGGCGGTGGTGTTGCCTTATCTTATGGGCGAAGGGCATAGGCAGATAGATGTAGCAGTAGTCAGTCATGGCGCGAATGACCATGCAGGAGGATTCCGCGCAGTCCTCGATCAGTTTCCCATAAAAAAGGTATTCAGCGGAGAGCCCGGGAGTGTGCCTGGGGTTGACTGTCATCTCGGTGCGGATGCGCCCTGGGTCTGGGACGGCGTCCAATTTTCGTTCCTGAAATCCCTGCCAAATAAGATCCGGGATGCAAACGATCTCTCGTGTGTCCTCAGTGTCCAGGGGCAGTACGCAAGCGCACTGTTGACCGGGGATATTGAAAGCCCATCAGAACAAGTCTTGGTCGGCCGCTATCGACACCGATTGCAAACCGATCTGCTGCAGATCCCGCATCACGGTTCGAAGACGTCGTCGACCCAGAATTTTCTCCGCCGGACTGCACCGCGGCATGCGGTGCTCAGCAGGGGTCGACAGAACCGATTCAACCATCCTGCTTCTGAGGTGGTGAAGCGGTATGAGAGGCGGCAGGCGCGGATTTGGGATACGGCTGTGGATGGTCAGGTAACCTTTCTGAGCCTGCGGGGGGGTTGGCAGATAAAGACCTTTTCCGAGGATTGGGCTGGTTTTTGGCACTAGATCCAAAATCCAGTCTGTAATTGATGTAAAGCGAAGGTAAAATTAGCGACCGGCCATCGCTCTTGGCCCCACATCCCTTATCTCGGACTGGTAGACAGCGTGCTTGAGTTTCTTCGAAGCGGGGGGTGGCTGATGCTGCCAATTCTCGCCTGTTCGATTATTTCCCTCGCCATCATAATCGAGCGCTCTTTCGCTCTTCGGCGGAGCGTCGTGGTGCCATCCGGTCTCTCTGCAGATGTGGATCGGGCTATTTCAGAGGGGCAACTGGATGTCGACCGGATTGCTTCGCTGAGGCGAGGGTCCGCGCTGGGTCAGGTACTGGCAGCGGGGCTTGCGACCGCGCAGAGCAATCCCTCGCGGGTTCAGGAGGCAGTCGAAGAAGCGGGCCGCCATGTCGTGCATGGTTTTGAAAGGTACCTGAATGCGCTGGGCACAATCGCGGCCACAACCCCCTTATTGGGGTTGCTGGGGACTGTCATCGGGATGATTAAAGTCTTTGCCGCAATCACGACCTCAGGGGTGGGCGATCCGCAAGTGCTCGCAGGCGGTATTTATGAGGCGCTCATTACAACGGCGGCCGGTCTTTCCATCGGAATTCCGAGTCTCATGTTTCATCGGTATTTCCGCGGTCGGATCAATGAACTGACCGTTGAGATCGAACAGCAGGCTTTGCGGTTGTTGGATCTGTTGCGCCAAAGAAAACCCCAATGAAGTTCTCAACCCCAGAGACTGAAGAGGTGTCAATCAATCTGACACCGCTTATCGATATCGTTTTTTTGTTGTTGATTTTCTTTATGGTTTCGACCACTTTCCAGCGCGAGACAGAGCTTGAGATCGCGCTTCCCGAAGCCAGCACGGAGCCCGCCGGAGAGACAGCAGTTGCTGCGCTGATTCTTGAGATTGATGCAACCGGCGCCTATCGGATGGGGACCCAAACAGGCAACCGATTATCGGAATTCGGGTCAGTTAGTGCGGACAAGTTATCCGAAACGCTTAAGGGCGTGTCGGGAAAGAATGGCACGACCACGCTCATCATCAAAGCGGACGCGAAAACGCCTCACCAGGCAGTGGTTCTGGCGCTGGATGCGGCTCGGCAGGCAAGCCTCACCAGAGTTAAGTTTGCAGCAGAGATGGCGGCGCCGTGATCGAGGGTCGCGTCGCAGTCAAGGGGACGGTGCTCTATCGTCGCTTGCTGAGTTATGTCTGGCCCTACAAGGGGATTTTCCTGGTCAGTATCTTGGGCATGGCGATCGTGGCCCTTGCGGAGGTCGCATTTGCCGCTTTGCTGAAACCCATTATGGATGGGGGTTTTGTTGAGCGTGACCAAAAGATTATCGCGCTGACCCCGTTCTTATTGATGGGGGTGTTTGTCGCGAGAGCGGTTGGCGCCATAGCGGACGAATACTGTGTTGCCTGGGTGAGCCGTCGCGTCATTTTTGATCTTCGTGAGTTACTTTTTGCGAAGATATTGAGGTTGCCGGCACAATATTTTGATCTGAACCCCACTGCCGACCTGATCTCCCGCCTTATCTATGACCTCGAGCAGGTCTCGACGGCTTCTACCATGGCCGTGCGTGTCATGGTCAAGGATATTCTCCTGGGTCTGGGCCTGGTGATCTGGATGTTTATGCTGAGCTGGCATCTGACCCTGATCTTTCTGCTGGTGACACCCTTGGTGGCTGTTGTGGTGCGTAAAGCCTCAAACCGGTTCCGGCGGTCAAGTGAGGGAATCCAGGATTCGATGGCGGGCATTACCCATATCACCAAAGAGGCGCTGCAGGGGCAGAAGGTGGTCAAAGCCTACGGAGGATATGGAGAAGAAGAAAGCGCGTTCCTTGAGGTAAATCAGGCCAATCAAAGGCGATCATTGCGAAGAGCCGTCGTCGCAGCAGTGAGCGTTCCCATGTTGCTCTTGATCTCCGGCGCAGGCGTCTCTGGGATCATCTATCTTGCCCTGACAGACACCATCGGCCAGTTTGTGAGTGCGGGAACATTTGTGTCCTATATGGGCGCGATTCTGTTGCTGATGAGCCCCATAAAGCGCCTTGCCCGAATCAATGAGTACATTCAGGCAGGTCTCGCAGCGGCAGGCAGTGTTTTTCACTTGATGGATCAGCCCGAAGAACCCGATACCAGTGCTGATTCCGGCAAGGTGCTGTCCGGCAGGCTGGATTTGGAGGGGGTGGTGTTTGAGTATCCGCGTGGGCAGGGCAGGGCGCTTGACGGGGTATCGTTCCAGGTCAAAGCCGGCGAGACCGTCGCCCTGGTCGGCGAATCGGGCAGCGGTAAGTCCACAGTCGCTTCCCTGCTCCTGGGCTTCTACCACCCGACCGCGGGCCGGATCCTGTTGGATGGAGAACCCATCGAGACTTTTTCAAAAAAGGAGCTGCGCGAACAGATCGCGTTGGTGCCCCAGGAGGCCATTCTTTTTGATGGGTCTATCGAGAAAAATGTCTTCTACGGTGCAGGCCATGATCCAAACATTGATACCAGGGCCCTTTTTCATGCGACCGGAATAGATGTCTTCGCTACTCACAACGAGGGTGTCGGCGAGTTGGGATCCAGGCTGTCGGGGGGTCAACGGCAACGGGTCTCGCTCGCCCGCGCCTTATCGCGCAAGGGTGCCATGCTGGTGCTCGACGAGGCGACCTCTGCCCTGGATATGCTGTCGGAAGACGCGATGAAGCATGCTATCTCTCAATTCCAGGGAGACCGGTCGGTGCTGGTCATTGCCCATCGGTTGAGTTTTGTCACGCATGTGGATCGGATCCACGTATTTGCGTCGGGAAAGATTATTGAATCCGGTACCCACGATAGTTTGCTGGGGCAGAATGGCGCGTACGCAAAGATGTGGTATACCCAGCAGGCTCAGGCAAGTTCAGCGGAGGATGTATAAAACCCCCTATGGCGTTCGCTGACCGCATTCAGCGTCACTGGCGGTCCGTCAGTGTTGTGAGTGTTTTGCTCATACCGCTTAGCCTTGTCTACTGGGGGGTCATCAAATCAAGGCAGGCGGCCTACCGTCTCGGTCTATTGCGGGTCCATCGCTTTCGGGCGCCGGTCGTCGTGGTTGGGAATCTCACGGTCGGTGGCACGGGAAAAACCCCTTTTGTCATTGCTTTGGCAGAGCAACTCAAACAAAGAGGTTGGAGCCCGGGAATCGTTAGCCGGGGTTATCAGGGCGAGGCCTGCGATGGCGAACTCGTACCTGCCGGGGGGGATCCGCGCCGTTTTGGCGATGAGCCCGTACTGGCGGCCCAAAAGACAGGTCTTCCGGTCGCGGTCTCAAGGCGCAGAGCACACGGGGTGGAGCGACTTCTAAAGGAGTCAGTTGACGTCGTGATCTCTGACGACGGGCTTCAGCATCATTCGATGGGCCGAAGTGCCGAGATTGCGATAATCGATGGAGTCGAGGGCTTTGGTAACGGATTTTTGCTCCCGGCCGGACCCCTGAGAGAGCCGGCAGCGCGGGTCAAGTCCGTTGACATACGCGTTCGACGTGGTGGCGAGCCGGGGCCAGGCGAATACAGGGTGGATGTTTCGCTGGGCCTCGTACGCAACCTCAAAACCGGAGAGGAAGCATCTCTTCATGCGTTTCGTGACGAAACACTGGCAGCGGTTGCCGGTATCCATCGTCCAGAACGGTTTTTTCAGTTACTGAAGCAGTATGGGTTGACGATAAGCGAGCATCCGTTTCCCGACCATCATCAGTTCGTTCCAGAGGACGTTCCTGCCAATTGCACCGTTCTGATGACCGAAAAAGATGCCGTCAAATGTGCTAGGTTTGCAAGTCACCGGTGCTGGGCGGTAACGCAAGTCACCAAGATTCCCGAGGCGTTGATTGATGAACTCGAACGGATCATCCGCCCAACTGCGAACGCGGCTTAAATAAGCAACATGTCCGAAGCCTTTACAGTCGTGATTCCGGCAAGATTTGGCTCCCAGAGGCTTCCGGGAAAGCCGCTTCGGGATATTGCGGGCCGGCCGCTCATTCAGCGGACATTCGAATCGGCAGCGCTGTGCGGTGCGTCAAATGTCGTTGTGGCGACTGATGATGAAGGGATCTCCCAAGCCGTGCGCAAATTCGGAGGTCAATCCTGCATGACGTCTTCTGCGCATCAGAGCGGTACAGATCGGGTCGCTGAAGCGGCCCGCATTCTGGAACTCGCGCCAACAGAGATTATTGTTAATGTGCAGGGTGATGAGCCTGATATGCCCGGCGAACTGATTGACCAGGTCGCGGCGCTTCTGAGCGACGACCCCGACGCGATGGTGGCAACGGCCTGCACCGCATTGGATCACCCCCAGCAATATTCAGACCCCTCCGTGGTGAAAGTGGTTACGGATTCCAAAGGACACGCAATCTATTTCTCCAGGGCGGCCATTCCCCATGCGCGCGAGCAGGAGGGCGGCTCGTCTGACCGGGTGCCCTGGCGGAATGTCAGGCGGCACATCGGGATTTATGCCTACCGGTGCAGATACCTCCAGCACCTTTCTCAAACCCCGCCTTGCCCTCTCGAGATCACTGAAGCACTTGAGCAATTGCGCGTGCTCTGGCTGGGCGACAAGATAGCGGTGGCCACGGCCCGCAAGGCTCCGGGCCCCGGGATTGACACAGTGGCGGATCTGGAGCGGGCCATCCGCGACTTCTCAGGATAGTCCGATTCCAATGCCTGGCCCGTTAATGGTGAGTATTGAGGGCACGACCCTGGATGCGGCTAGCCGCTCGAGACTGTCGCATCCGAATATCGGCGGCGTCATCCTTTTTGCAAGGAACTACACCAGCCCAGGACAACTCGCGGACCTTACGCGGGAGATCAAAGAACTCAAGGATCCCCCATTACTGACTGCGGTGGATCAGGAAGGCGGGCGTGTTCAACGGTTTCAGGAGGGTTTCACGCGACTGCCGCCAATGGAAGCCATTGGCACGCTCTTTGATACCGATCCCAAAGCGTCGCTCACACTCGCCCGCGCAACCGGAACGGTACTGGCTGGAGAGTTACGCCAGTGCGGTGTTGATCTTAGTTTTGCTCCGGTGTTGGATCTTCACTCGAAAAACAAGGCGATCGGTACGCGGGCATTTCACCGAGCCCCGGAGGTGGTGACGACACTCGCTCACGGGCTTGCAGCAGGCATGGCATTGAGTGGGATGCCGGCGGTTGGAAAGCATTTTCCAGGCCACAGCGGTGTTATAGAGGATCCTCACGACGAACTCCCGCGGGATGATAGGTCGATCGATGAACTTCGCGATCACGATATGCAGGTATATCGGGATCTGAAGCCTGAAACTATCCAGGGGGTGATGAGTTGCCATGTCTGCTTTCCCAGGATCGATGCCCTCCCTGCCAGTCTGTCTTATAGATTTCTGACTGAAGAACTCAGAGATCGGCTTGCTTTTAAGGGGCCGATATTCTCAGACGATTTGATGATGAGCGCGCTGGGCAGCATAGCCAAACCTGAAGGCCTCGCGAGAATGGCGTTGGAGGCGGGCGCCGACATGGTGCTTTTGTGCAACAGTGACAACGCAACCGATCGGGTCCTTGCCTCGGGTGAGTTACCTATTCAGTCCGAGGCCAGTCGCCGAAGACTGGAGGCGATGCGCCCTGACAGGGCATCCAGGGCGGATGATGCTCTGTTGAGTGAGGCGAGAGAGCGGATGGGCCGGTATATCTGATGTTGCCGGCCGGGGCCGGTACTTTAAGACTCAGCCCGTTCCATATATTCGGCCGTATCCGTATTGATCCGGATCTTGTCTCCGACGTTGACAAATGGCGGGACGATGACGCGAAGACCTGTTTCTACGATAGCCGGCTTTCCCGAACCCGCTGCGGTCTGGCCCTTGACGACCGTTTCAGTCTCTGTGACCTCTAGAACGACGCTCGCCGGAAGCTCGATACCGATGGGCTGTTCATTGTAGAAGTTGATCTGGACTTGTTCATTGGGCAACAGGAATTCGGACTGCCCATCGAGGTCATCCGCGCCGATCGGGATCTGCTCAAAGGATTCCAGGTCCATAAAGACGAAATCGCTACCCTCGGGGTAAAGATACTGCATCTGCCGCGGCTCTACGTGAGCCTTCTCAAGCTTATCTTCGGAGCGAAAGCGTTCGTTTAACTTGGTATTATCTGAGATGGCTTTCATCTCCAGCTGGGCGAATGCGCCGCCTTTGCCGGGCTTGACGTGGGCCTTTTTCAGAACGCGCCAGAGTTTTCCCTGATATTCGACAAGGTTTCCAACGCGCACATCCGAAGCAGATATCTTCATGAGGACACTAAGGGGTGAATTTTGAGCGCCCGCGATTGTAAAGCTTTGCTAAAAGTACAACAACTGAACTGGACGCCTTATGAGCCTTGAGAATCTCATCGACAGGCCGCGTAAGAGACTGTCAACGCGTTATTACCAGCCCAATTGCAGGGCTTGCCCGCGGCTGGCGCAGTTCCTCGATTCGGTGCGGGGGCGTCATCCCGACTACGCCTGTCGTCCGGTGCCGTCTTTTGGCGACCTGGGATCGGCTTTGCTCATTGTAGGATTGGCGCCCGGATTGCACGGCGCCAACGCGACAGGACGCCCTTTTACGGGAGATCACGCAGGGATTCTCCTTTATCAGACGCTTCATAAATTCGGATTTGCCTCGGCGCCTGAATCAAATCCGGGCGATGACCTTGTGCTGAGGGGCTGCGCGGTGACCAACGCGGTGAAGTGCTTGCCGCCAGAGAACAAACCGATAGCCGCGGAGGTCAACACCTGTCGCAAGTTCTTGACCCATGAACTGGAAATGGTTCCTAAAGGGGGCGTGATTCTGGCGTTGGGCAAGGTGGCGCACGACAGTGTTGTCCGCACACTTGGAATGCGTGTGGGTGAATTGAATTTTGGGCATGCCAGCGAGTACCCCGTTTCCGGTGGTCGCACGCTGCTGTCCAGTTACCACTGCAGCCGATATAACACGCAGACAGGCCGTTTGACGGCCGAGATGTTCGAGGGGGTGTTTAAGCGCGCCCGGGCTTTATTGGGTTAACCATGCCGATCAGCAAAGCAAAAGCGGTCAAGGGCTTAAGTCGCGGACCTGGCGTTTACGTGATGCGCAATGAAGAACAGAACGTTCTGTATGTGGGAAAGGCGAGAAGCCTTAAAGCGCGTGTATCAAGTTATTTCAACGCACCCCAGGAAAACAGTCGGCTAAGGCTCATGATGAATCAGGTAGAGGCGATAGAGATTCAGCGTACCCGCACAGAGACAGAGGCATTGCTGCTGGAGTGCAACCTGATAAAGGAATTGCGGCCGAAATTTAATGTTCTGTTGCGCGATGACAAGAGTTATCCCTACCTGAAGGTGTCGACCACGGAGCGGTTTCCCAGGCTGTCGTTTTACCGGGGCAGCACGAAGGTCGATGACCGTTTGTTTGGTCCTTATGCAAACGCCGGTTCAGTGAGACTGATGCTTGCGCAGCTGCAAAAAGTTATCCCAATCCGGCAATGCGACAACAATACTTTCAGGAATCGCAGCAGACCGTGCCTGCAGTATCAGATCGGCCGATGTTCAGGCCCTTGTGTCGGCTTGGTCTCGGAGCAGGAATATGGCGACGACGTCAAGGAGCTTATGTTGCTGCTTGATGGAAAAGAGAGCCAAATTAGCAGCGCTTTTGCGCGAAAGATGGAAGACGCGGCCGCGGGACAGGATTATGAGTCAGCCGCGCGGTATCGGGACCGAATCCTCGCGCTTCGAAAGCTTCAGGAGCGGCAATATGTCTCCGGCGGCCAACATAATGCAGACGTTGTGCTGCTGACAGAGCAATCCGGAAGTTCAGTCTTTTCCGTGATGAAGATACGAGGAGGGCACAACCTCGGCAGTCGGCACTATTCACACAAGAATCCGCTTGAGAAAGATGAGAAAGAAGTCTTTGAAAAACTGCTGATGCAGCATTATCAGAACCATCCCGTTCCCAAAGAAGTGATTATCGTCTCAGGCGCGGCAGATCCGGACTTGCTCTCAGGCGCACTGGCCAATACTGCGGGGAAGGGGGTAGAGGTTAAGTCCCGTGTGCGCGGTATTCGGGCACAGTGGTTGCAGATGGCCGTGCTCAATGCCACGGATCACCTGAATCGTCAATTGGCCTCCAATGCCGATCATCTTCAGCGCCTTCAGGCCCTGACGAAGTTGCTGGGTGGAACCGAGTCGATAGAGCGCATTGAGTGTTTCGATACAAGCCATAGCATGGGGGAGCATCCGGTGGCGTCGTGCGTGGTGTTTGATACCTCGGGATCAGTTCCCGGGGAGTATCGTCGCTTTAATATCAAAGACGTCAACCCCGGCGATGACTTTGCTGCGATGGAGCAGGTCGTCGGCCGAAGGATTGCCCGTGTAAACAACGGAGACGCGATCCGGCCTGATCTCATGGTGATTGACGGAGGGCTAGGGCAACTTGCCAGGGCGCAAAAGGCCCTTGAGGATCACCTGGCCACCGACGTAATGTTGATTGGCGTTGCCAAGGGCTCGGGCAGGAAGTCCGGCCGGGAAAGTCTCTTCCTGCCGGGACGCAAGACGCCGTTGGTGCTAGATCCGAATTCACCGGCCCATCTCCTGTTGCGGCAAATTCGAGATGAGGCGCACCGCTTTGCCATCACCGGCCACCGAAAGAAAAGAAATACATCGCGCACCCGATCAAAGGTCGAAGACATTCCCGGTATCGGGGCCAAGAAGCGTCAGGCCTTGTTGCGTCATTTCGGCGGGATCAGGCCTCTTGAAACCGCCACGGTGGAAGAACTTGTCAAAGTGGACGGAATCAGTGTTAATCTCGCGCAGCGTCTCGTGGACCACTTTCGCTCGGGGTAGTAGATGCGCTGGACCATCTCCAA
>JAERSQ010000211.1 GCA_016845525.1 Pseudomonadota bacterium | reverse complement strand
TTTGGGTGTACATTCCCGGGCGTTTACGCACGGGCTGGAGACCGGTAAGGACTTCAATTGCAGAGGCATCGTAATTTTCAGCCATGACAAGAATCGACCGGTGGGTGAAGCGCAAGGCGATGATACACGAAGGCCCCGACGGGAATGGATGAATCGCACCCGTCAGCGCACTGATCATTGGAGACAACTGTGGGGCTACGATAGAATTCCCCGAGTCGATGTTCACCCGCGCTCCAGTCGATCGCGGCACAGATCTCTAAGGATGCATCATGGCCAAATCAACGCGTTCGAGGGTCGGGGAATTTGAGAAATCCCTGAAGGAACTCGAGACCATCGTGGAGAAAATGGAGGCCGGCGACCAGCCTCTGGAAACCTCCCTAAAGGATTTCGAGCGGGGAATGGAACTTGCCCGTCAATGCCGGGACAGCCTGCAAAAAGCCGAACTCCGCGTACAGGAACTGCTGGGAAAAGCCGATGACGCTCACGACACGTCTTCAGAAGACGAAGGCCCGTGAATCAGTCCGCGGCTCTGAACGACCACTGGCCAAAATGGCGACAGCGCATCGACAAATGTCTTGAGGATCTGATCCCGGACACCACAGTCTCCCCCGCGCTGCTTCATGAGGCAATGCGTTATTCCGGCATCGGTGCCGGCAAACGTTACCGGGCCGCGCTCGTCTACGCAGCAGGCCATGCGCTTTGTGTCGCCGAGGATATTCTGGACCGACCGGCCTGCGCGGTAGAACTCATTCACGCCTTCTCGCTGGTGCACGATGATCTTCCTGCAATGGATGATGACGATCTTCGCCGGGGGAAACCTTCGTGTCATAAAGCCTTCGATGAAGCCACCGCTATTCTGGCAGGCGATGCGCTGCAAACCCTCGCTTTTGCAGTGCTGAGCGAGTCCGACTGGCACGTCCTTTCCCCAGCGGTACGACTCAATATGCTGAACGTGCTGGCCAACGCATCGGGCTCTGTAGGGCTGGCCGGAGGCCAGGTACTAGACCTGAATATGACCTCACAGGACCCAACACTGGAAACGCTGGCCGCCATGCATCGATGCAAGACTGGAGCGCTGATAGAGGCAGCCGTCCTGATGGGCGGTCTTTGTGCTACTGATGATTCCGCCACCCTGGCATGTCTAAAAAGCTATGCCCAACCACTGGGTCTTGCCTTTCAGGTCATCGATGACGTTTTGGACGGGACTGGGGATACAGACACCCTGGGCAAACCGGCGGGCGCGGATCAAGAGCGGGGACAACCCACCTTTCTCAGCATCCTCGGCGAAGCGCCTGCTCGTCAGTACGCTGAGGAACTGAAGGATCAGGCAATCGACGCATTGGGCGACCTTGAAATGGACACGGCCCTGCTCGTGGACCTGGCACAATTCACGGTGAGCCGGTCCCACTAAAGCTCAACACCTCGAAAAAAGGATTATCATCAGGGGTTGGTGTTTTGCGCTAACCCCATCGCCTGAATTTGCAGCACATGACTACACCGTCTGACTTTCCCATACTGGACCGGGTCAACTCACCTGTAGCACTGCGTCAGCTCGAGCAACACGAGTTATCGGCGCTGGCTGAAGAAGTGCGTGCCTTTCTGATCGAAGTGACTTCAGAAACCGGCGGTCATCTTGCCCCGGGACTGGGCGCGGTGGAACTTACGGTGGCCCTGCACTATGTGTTTGATACCCCAAAAGATCGCCTGGTCTGGGATATTGGCCATCAGGCCTATCCCCACAAGATTCTCACCGGCCGTCGTGACGAGATGCAGACAATCCGTAAAGCGGGAGGCCTGTCAGGCTTTTTGAAAAGAGCCGAAAGCGAGTACGACAGTTTTGGAGCAGGCCATTCGAGCACCTCCATCAGTGCGGCACTGGGAATGGCTGTCGCCGCGCGGCTTCATGAGGATGACCGGGAGGTGGTTGCAATTATCGGCGACGGTGCGTTAACCGCGGGTCAGGCGATGGAGGCACTTTACAACGCGGGTGATATGGACGCGGACCTGCTGGTGGTTTTGAACGACAACGAGATGTCGATATCCCGGAATGTCGGAGCCATGTCGAACTATCTCGCCCGCATCCTCTCGGGAAGGGCATATACCAGCGTACGCGAAGGCAGCAAAACCGTACTGGGAACGGCTCCGCCTGTGCAGGCTTTCGCCCGACGATGGGAGGAGCATCTCAAAGGAATGGTTATGCCTAGTACGTTGTTCGAGGAACTGGGCTTCAATTACATCGGACCGATTGATGGTCACGATATTGATACGCTGTTGACCACTCTGCAGAATATGAAGGCGATGAGTGGCCCACGCTTTTTGCACATCGTCACCCAAAAAGGCAAGGGTTTCCGCCCTGCTGAAGGTCAGCCCATCACTTTTCACGGCGTAGGGCCTTTTGACCCCAACACCGGCAAAGTCGAAAAGAAATCAAGCAGCCGGACTTACACGCAGGTCTTTGGCGACTGGCTGTGTGATATGGCAAAAGCCGACGAACGACTGATCGGCATAACCCCTGCAATGCGTGAAGGATCCGGATTGGTGCCGTTCTCAGAGCAGCACCCTGAACGCTACTTTGATGTGGGGATTGCGGAACAGCATGCGTTGACGTTTGCGGCGGGTACCGCTTGCGATGGTGTGAAGCCGGTCGTCGCGATCTATTCGACCTTTCTGCAACGCGCCTATGATCAGTTAATACATGACATCAGCGTTCAGCATCTGGATGTCACATTTGCTATCGACCGGGCCGGCATAGTGGGTGCTGACGGCCCGACTCACCAGGGTGCTTTTGATCTCAGTTTCCTTCGGTGTGTACCAGGGATGGTCATCTTTGCGCCATCAGATGAGGCGGAATGCCGGAACATGCTCTACAGTGCATTTCTGCACGAAGGGCCCGCCGCTGTCAGGTATCCACGTGGTTCGGGGCCGGGTGTGCCCGAGGCAAAGGCAATGAGCCGC
>JAERSQ010000210.1 GCA_016845525.1 Pseudomonadota bacterium | reverse complement strand
TAGACTGGAAGTCCGACTGCCTGCACGCGGGGCAGATACTGCCGCTGACGGGCTCACCCCATGAGACGCCCACAGGCGATAATTGGTTAGATGGTTTCCCTCCTAAAGTTGCTCTACTAAGCGGCAGCCGATGCTGCATCTGCACCACGCCAATCGTCTGGAGGATCTGGCCGAAGCACTTCGGTGCAATCTCCAAACCCCCCTCAGCGAAGCACTTAAACCGGAGATCATCGCGGTTCCCGGTACGGCGATGAGCGAGTGGCTGACGATTCACCTCGCCGCAACCACCGGCATCAGCGCCAATATGCAATGGCTGCTGCCTGCGAGACTCCTTTGGCAGATCTTTCGCGACACCCTGGCTGAGGTTCCCGACGCCAACGCCTTCTCGGCCGATGTCCTCGCCTGGCGTGTGCTGCCGGTACTTGAAGAGGAGGATTTCGTATCGCGTCATCCGGCGTTGGCACGTTACCTTCAGGATAGCAGTGAGCTGCAGCGTTGGCAGCTTGCTCGGCAGATGGGTCTTCTTTATGAGCAGTATCTGGTGTTTCGACCCGACTGGATTCTCGATTGGGAGCGGGGTCAGGCCGCACACTGGCAGGGCGCTTTGTGGCAACGCCTTATCAATGATGGGGATACGCGTCATTGGCTGAAATGGCGCGAGGCGTTGTTTGAGCGCCTCGCCACCGGATCAATCGATGAAGAGGTGTTGCCCGCGCGGTTATCGCTCTTTGCCCTGACAGGGCTGTCACCGGCATTTCTCGAATTTGTTGCCACTGTCGCCCGGCATACCGAGATCCACCTGTACCACCTCAATTTCAGCGAGGGTTATTGGGCCGAGATCGTGAGTGACCGCGAGCGCGCCCGGCTGCTGGCCGTGCAGGGAGAAGCAGCAGATGCCTATCTGGATCAGGGTAACCGCCTGCTGGCCTCCATGGGGCGGCTGGGCCGTGAAACGCTGGCACAGTTGATTGGTCTGGACGCTATTGAGTCGGAGACCTATCAGGTACCTGGCCGTCACACGCTGCTGGGTGTGATTCAGTCCGATATCACGCAACTGGTTGACAGCCGCTCGATGCCGCCGCCAGAACTCGCCGCGGATGACCGTTCGATCGAGGTGCATGTCTGTCATGGCCCGATGCGTGAGGTCGAGGTGTTGCACGACCGGCTGCTGGATGCCTTTGAGCGTGATCCTGATCTGACGCCGTCAGATGTCCGGGTGTTCATCCCGAGGCTCAAGGACTATGCGCCGTTGATCGAGGCGGTCTTCGGCTCGGCGACCGGAGCCCGATACATTCCTTTCGCGCTCGCCGAACATGCTCTTGCGGATCAGGGGGCTCTGGCGCAGGGATTTCTTGCGTTGCTTCGTTTGCCCCAGGGCCGACTCGATGCCCGCGAGGTCAGTGCACTGTTGGATCTGCCCATGCTGCAACGAAAATTTGCCCTCTCGCAAACCGATGTGGAGCAGATCCTGAACTGGATAGAAACGCTCGGCATCCATTGGGGCGTGGACGCGCAAGAGCTTGAGTCCCTGGCGGTCTCGGTCAATCCTGAGCACACCTGGCGCGGCGGGACCGATCGCCTGCTGATGGGTTTTGCGCTGGGTGACACGGATTCGGTGTACCAGGGAACCCTTCCCGTGTTGCCCGGAGATTCGTCGCTCGCCGAGACGGCTGGACGCTGGCGCGGATTTCTCGAACAAGTGATTACGCTCCGCCAGACGTTATCCGGGGCCTATTCGTTGTCACGCTGGATAGCGATCTGCCATCAGATTCTGGACCGCTTCTTTGCGCCGGACGAGACTGAGATGGACAACATGGTGCGGCTCCGCCAGCGCCTGGCCGGGCTCGCGGGGGACGGCCTGATTGCGGGGTTTGTTGGCCCATTGTCTTTGCCGGTATTGCGTGATGCCGTAGAGCAGCGTATCAGCGACGCACCCGGCGGGCGTTTCATGAGTGGCGGCGTTACGTTTGCAACGTTGGCCTACGGCCGGTGCGTCCCGGCGCGGCTGATCTGCCTGCTGGGGATGAACGGCGATCATTTCCCGGGTCGGGAGAGCCACCGGGGTCTCGATCAGATGAGTCTTGCACACCGGGTCGGGGATCGCCTCCGCCGCGACGAGGATCGACTGGCGTTTCTCGAAGTATTGAGCAGTGCCCGCTCTGCGCTCTATATCAGCTACACCGGGGCAAGCGCCCGCGACGACACCGTACAGCCGCCGTCCGTCGTCGTCAGTGAACTGTTGGAGGAGATTGATGCTCTGACGCGAGACCCTAACCGGTCTGCGACATTGACCGTGCGTCACCCGCTACAGCCTTTCAGCAAACGGTATTTTGACGGGTCGGCAGGGCTTTTCAGTTATGCCGAGGAGATGGTGCCTCCCAAAACTGTCTCAGAAGAGGACATACCGCCGCTGTTTGAAGCGGCGCTGGAAGCGCCGGAGCCGGGGGATCTCCCGCTGGATCAACTGGTGGATTTTCTGGCGAACCCGGCCAGGGCGCTGCTGAAGGGCCGTCTTAACATCACGCTTGAGCCGGGAGCCGCTCTGCTGTCGGTCCGTGAGCCCATGGTGCTTGATCCCCGCGGCCGACGGGCGCTTGAGCGCGATGCGCTCGTTGCGCAATTGTCGGCAGAGGAGTGTGCGTGCTTTATTGAGCGGTCCCGTCTTGGCGGCGCGCTGCCGTCCGGAACGCCGGGCGTGCTCGCTGCCCAGCAGGCGTGGACCCAGGCCGCTCCGGTGATAACGCATCTTGGGCCGTTACTGAACAACGAGCCCGGACAAACCCTGGCGGTCGAGACGGCGCTCGACGGTTGGCGACTGAATGGACTGCTTGAAAATGTGGGACCGAACGGACAGGTTCTGTGGTCGGTCGATGCCCTGAGCCCCTGGGTCATGCTGCGGGCGTGGTGCGCACATCTATTGCTGAATACCGATCCTGCTGCCCCCTCGCACCAGACTCATCTTGTTGATGCTGTTGGGGTGATCCGTTTCCCTCCGCAGGAAGATGCCGCTGCAAAGTTGGGCGGCCTGATTGAGCTCTATCGTGATGGGTTGTGCCGGCCGGTGCCGTTTTTTCCCAGAAGCGCCTGGGCTTATGTGACAGCGGCCAAAACCCCGCTCGCCAACGCCCGGAGAATCTGGACGGCATCCGACCATGCTTTTGCCGTGGGGGAGTCCGCTGACCCGTTTTTTGCCCTGGCGTTTCGTGATCGACTCGAGACGGCGCTCGACAGTGAATTCGAATCGCTTGCGGCGCAGGTTTTCGGGACACCCGCACAGATGGTGCAAGAGGCACGCGGATGAGTGCCCGACCGCTCGATCCGTTTGGCGTTGCGCTCCAGGGCGTCAATCTGGTCGAGGCGGCCGCCGGTACGGGAAAGACCTGGACCATTACGGCGCTTTATCTGCGCCTGCTGCTGGAGCGGGATCTGCCAGTCGCGCGCATCCTGGTGGTGACCTATACCCGGGCAGCGACGGGTGAGTTGCGACAGAGGTTGCGCGATGCGCTGGTGGCTGCCCTCGAGGCGTTCGACCGTCCAGGGTCCTGTACTGATCCGATGATTGCACCGCTTCTTGACGCAGGCTATGACAAGCAGGCAGCGGTCCGCAAACTCCGCCGCGCCGTTGCGGACTTTGATCAGGCGGCGGTATTCACCATTCATGCTTTCTGTGAGCGCGTGCTCAGTGACAGCGCCTTTCAGAGCGGCATAGCCCTGGATACGGAACTCGTGCCGGACGACGAGCCGCTGCTGGCAGAGGTCACCGATGATCTGTGGCGCAAAGCCATTTACCCGGCCAGCGCCTGCTGGGTGAACTGGCTTTCAAGTCGGGAGAAGTTGCGCAGCGCCGATGATCTTCGCGAACGCCTGAGCCCGCTTGTCGGCAAGCCCTTTATCGGCATAACGACTCCTGCTGACGCTGAAGATCTCGCCGGGCGTGAAAACGCCCTGACGGCCGCTTGTTGTGATGCGGCCGAGTGTTGGGCCGCGCATCGGGATGAGGTCAATGCCCTGCTGATTGATCCGGAATCCGGGCTTCACCGTAACCGGTACCGGCTGAAGAGCATGCCGGCCTGGATTCGCGAGTTTGACGCCATTTTTTCCCAGCCGTTCGCCGACATCGGCAGGTTGGATACGTTTCAGGGCGTGAGAAAGCTGACCCGCACGACTTTGTCTGAACCGGGCGCCATCAAGAAAGGCGCATCTGCGCCCCATCACGTGTTCTTCGACCGCCTGGACACCCTGGTGTCGCGCTTGGATGCCTATGACGAAGCTGCGCGGCCGCGTTTCATCAACTGGCTTCATGAAATGCGGTTACGGGCAGACGCCGGACAGCGGGAACTTAAGGCCGAGCGGGGCGTGCAGGCCTACGATGATCTGCTGCTCAATTTGAATGCGGCGCTTTCTTCTGATGCCGCCGGCGCACTGGTCAAGCGGTTGCGTGCTGACTACCCGGCGGCGCTCCTTGATGAGTTTCAGGATACCGATCCCGTGCAGTACGAGATCTTCAGCACCCTCTATGGCGATGGCAAGCAGCCGGTGTTCATGGTGGGAGATCCCAAGCAGGCGATTTATTCGTTCCGGGGCGCGGATATTCATGCCTATCTCGCGGCGCGTCAGAGCGCGACTGAGCGTTACACCCTGGACACCAATCATCGCGCCACCGCTGATCTCGTTAGTGCGGTCAATACCCTTTTTTCCCTGTGCGGACGGGAAAACAGCTTTGTCTATGACGCTATCCCATTTGCCGATGCCGTGTCGGCGGGCAGCGCGGCGACCCTGAACGATTCGCACTGTGATGCATCGATGGTGATCTGGACGATAGAGCGGCGAGATTCAGACCGGCCCGTCACCAAAGGCGTCGCCCGGGCGCAAGGCAGTGCGGCCGTCGCCAGCGAAATCAGGCGGTTGTACGATGCGGGCGCGACGCTTGGCGACCAGCAACTTCGTCCGCAGGATATCGCCGTGCTCGTGCGCAATCACGTTGAGGGCATGACCGTGCAGCACGCCCTTGGCGCATCCGGGATTCCCAGCGTGCGCCAGGGCCACGAAAGCGTCTTCGACACCTTTGAAGCGATGGAGCTTGAGCGCATTCTTCAGGCGGTTGCCCAGCCGCGCCGCGAGCCCTTGCTGCGCGGCGCACTTGTGACCGACCTGATGGGGCTGGATGTCTCGCAACTGCTTGCGCTCGAGGCGAATTCGAGCGGATGGGATGTCTGGCTTGCACGCTTTCATCATTGGCACGAGCGTTGGCGGCGAAATGGGTTCATGCGGATGTTTCGAGAGCTGATGTCCGAGTGCCAGGTACTGCCGCGTGTGGCAGGTCTCGCTGATGGCGAGCGCCGCCTGACCAACCTGTTGCATCTTGCCGAATGTGTCGCCGCCGGGGCTTCCCGTCATACGGACATCCCGGCCGTGCTGAATTGGTTTTCCACCATGCGCCAGGACCCCTCGAGAGCGGAAGAGTCGACGCTGTTGCGTCTGGAAAGCGACGACAACCGCGTGCGGATTGTGACGATGCATGCCAGCAAGGGTCTGCAATATCCGGTGGTGTTCGTCCCCTTTGCCTGGGAGGGCACGCTGAAAGCCCAGCAGGCGTCGAGCGTTTTTTTCCATGACGCCTCGGACAACGACAGCCTCTGGGTTGATTTTGGCTCGGAAGAATTTGAGACCCATCAGGCCCGCGCCGAAGAAGAGGAGCTCGCCGAGAATCTGAGGCTGCTGTACGTGGCGCTGACCCGGGCACAAAGCCGCTGCTATCTTGCTTATGGCGCGGTGAATGGTGCTGCCACCTCCGCGCTCTCCTGGCTGCTTCACCGACCTGCGCAAAAAGAAACGGCCGATGCGATGGGTCTCGCAGGTTGTCTGGCGGGCCACTTCAAAACCCTGTCGGATGACGATCTTGATGACACGCTCAAAGCGCTCGCCAAGGCATCGGATGGGGTAATTGATATTCAGCGTCTGCCCGAGTCCGTGGGGGCTGCCCGTAAGGCGGATCAGGCAAAACCAGAAAGGCTCAAAGCCCGACAGCCATCGCGTCAGATCAACCGGAGCTGGCAGATGGGCAGTTTCAGTTCACTGTCGACGGGGCACGACAGCACGTTGCCCGACTATGATGGGCAGGTCCAGCCGGGCCCATCGGAAGGCGAGCGGAATTTCTTCTCGTTTCCACGCGGTGCCCGCGCGGGCACCTGCCTGCACCGGATTTTTGAGCTCATCGATTTTCGGGATGAGTCAGCCGACGGACACGATGATACCGTTCGCCAGGTATTGGGCGAGTATGGTTTCGATGATCACTGGCGACCCGTGATCACCCACATGCTGCGCCAGGTACTCAGCGTTCCGCTCGATGACCGGGGCCTGCAACTCGGGACGCTGGCCAGGCAAGACCGGGTTGATGAGATGGCCTTTTGTTACCCCGTCAATGAGCTCGATGGCCTTCGATGGCGCGATGTCCTGTCGCGGCATGCCACAGGACTGCATCCGGCGGTTGCCGCGGCTCTGGATGGTGACGGCTTTGATGCCCTGACAGGATTCATGCGTGGTTTTATCGATCTGGTGTTTGTTCATGACGGAAAATTTTTTCTGGCTGACTACAAGTCCAACTACCTCGGCCCGGATTTTTCTGACTATGGCAGCAAGGCGCTTGAAACCGCCATGCACTACTCGGCCTATACCCTGCAGTACCTGATCTATAGCGTTGCTTTGCACAGGTGGCTCGGCACACGGCTATCAGGCTACCGGTATGAGCAGCACTTTGGCGGGGTGTATTACTTTTTCCTGCGTGGAATGCATCCCGCACATCCCGCCAGCGGTGTCTTTTTTGACCGACCAGAGCATTTGCTGATCGAGGATCTCGATGCGCTGGTGGGAGGTCGGGCATGAGCGAAGTCATGACTGCACTGCAACAGGCATGTCGCGCGGGCACGCTTTCAGAAACTGCTGTGCATTTCGCCGGGCTGCTGGCAAGACTGGATCCCAAAGCGGATCGGTCTGTACTGCTTGCCGGTGCGCTTGCGGCTGAGTGCGCTCTTTCGGGAGATGTCTGTGTTGACCTTGAAAGTATCGCCGGCGGCATCGTATTGGAAGGCGACTCAAGCGGCGATCTGGTGTCGCCGGATTTTGCAAAATGGCAGCAGGCACTTTGGAATTGCCCCCTGGTCAGCAATGGCGGGCACTTGTCTCCTCTGGTGCTGACAGACGATGGGCGTCTCTATCTGTATCGCTACTACGCGCTCGAGTGCCGGTTGGCGGAGGCTATTGGCAGGCATGCCCGCCCGGCGAGCCATTCAGCTGATGCGCGCTTACTCGCTGAAGGGCTGGACACGCTTTTTCCTGATGACCCGGGTTCGGCCGATCAGCGTGCCGCCGCCGCCAAGGCCGTAGATCAGCATCTGCTGGTGATCAGCGGTGGACCCGGCACGGGTAAAACGGCGACGGTGGTCAGAATTCTCGCCCTGTTCCACCAGTTGACTTTGGCACGACCCGAACGGATTCTGCTCTGCGCGCCGACCGGCAAGGCCGCAGCCCGACTGCGCGAGGTGCTCGCGAGCGCAGTAGAGATGAGTCCGGAAGCGCTGCAGCGGGTACCCCAACCGGTGACCGTCCATCGGCTGCTGGGTGCAAGGCCCGGCCAACGCCCCCGATATGATGCAACGCGGCCGCTGCCCTGCGATCTTTTGATTCTTGACGAGGCATCCATGGTTGATCTGTCGTTGATGACGAATCTGTTTGATGCCGTACCCCAGGAGGCCCGTCTGATACTCTTGGGCGATCGGGATCAGTTGTCATCGGTCGAGGCGGGCGCGGTGCTTGGTGACATCTGCCGTGCGGCGGACCAGGGTGCCTTGCCCGATACTCTCGTCACCCTCAGGCACAACTGGCGTTTTTCATCGACAAGCGCTCTTGGCACCTTTGCGGGCGCGGTGAGAGATGGGGACCTTTCTCAGGCGACCGCACTGCTTGAGAGTGCAGACCCTGCGGAGTTGGAGCTCATTGCCATGCCGGATACGTCCGGAATCGATACGCTGCTCGCCGCCCGGATCATTCCGCACTTTGCAGACCTTGAGCGGTTGGCGCTTGATGGCGCGAGCGCTGAGACGCTTTTTGCCAAGCGTGACGAGATGATGGTGCTGTGCGCCCACCGACGCGGGCCGCGGGGGGTGAGTGATATCAATGCGCGTATCCAGGCCAGTCTGCACAGCGCGCCAAGGTCATCATCAGACGGGTCGGTGTTTCCCGGCATGCCAATGATCGTGATGCGCAACGACCCGGTGCTGGGGCTCTATAACGGAGACATCGGTATCGTGGTCCGGGATCCCGAGACGCCGGGCCGTCTGCAGGCGGTTTTTCAGGATGCTAAGGGCGAGGTCCGCGCAATCAGCCTCGGTCGGTTACCCGAGCATGAGCCGGCGTTTGCCTTTACCGTCCATAAGGCCCAGGGTTCACAGTCGAGCGCAGTGACGCTGATCCTGCCTGAAAAGGCATCGCCGATTCTCTCTCGTGAACTCGTTTACACTGGCGTTACGCGCGCTCAAGACTCGCTTCAGGTCTGGGGCAGCCGGGAAGTGCTGAGCGCTGCGATTGAACGAAGCGCCCGCCGGCCTACCGGTCTTGCCGAGCGCCT
>JAERSQ010000209.1 GCA_016845525.1 Pseudomonadota bacterium | reverse complement strand
CAGCGTTACTTGGGATCGCCACACACCCAGCCGGGCGGGCGCTTTATGCCGTGACAGTAGACATAGTCTCCGCTTGGCTCCTGTGCCAGGGTTTGACAACCGGTGAGCGCGAAAGCAGCGAGAATCAAAAGTGCAGCATTGGCTATTCGGCGGGTCATTTTCATATCAGCGTCTTCCTGAGCATGTCCATTGGGCAGATTGGGGGTTGGGGTTTCCGGGACAATAGACGGCACCGCTTTCAACCGGAACCGTAGCGTTGCATCCCCCCAAAAATACTCCCACTACGACTGGTATCAGTAGTTTAACCACTGGGGTTGGGCTCAAAGATGACATTTTGTTCACGTGGCAGGTATTGATGCCTTTGTGATGGTCCCGGGCTGAGCATCGCTTTGAGAATTTGACCGTTGGTGGCATGATGCTTTCTTATCCTGGACGGCTACGGGCAAGCCTGCCCGGTTCGAAGTGTGCCCGGGCTTTTTGACTAATCTGACGACGTAATTCGACATCAACAAGGGATATTATGCGGACATTCCGACAACCTTGCGCGCTGGGTTTCGCCCTCATGTTTTATGCGGGTCTCACGTGGAGTTTGCCCGAATGCAAGGTACCTCAGGGTTTGGATTCGGACGACGAGGCGAACTACTGCATGATCCATACCTTCCGCAACGCCTGCCTGATGCGCAAGGGATATGACCTGAGCAAAGAAAACTGGACGGTGATGGTGTCAGATTATGAAGACTGCACGATCAGGGGCTGTGAGCAGTTTTTGAAAGAGACCGGCAGCCTGTCTGAAGCGCTGTTTGAAACAGCCTGTAACTTTGTCCAGTTTGACCGCGGCAAATGAGCGCAAACCGTACTCAGGTCCGTAGATAGGACGCGCCGTTGACGTCAATGATCGTGCCGGTCGAGAACTCCGCACCGGCAGAGGCAAGAAACAGAACCGCGTGGGCCACTTCTTCGGGTTTTGCCACCCGCCCCAAGGGGCTCTGGTTGCGCACGGCATCGCCCGCGGGTCCATCGAGGACTGCGCTCGCCATGTCGGTCTCTACAAATCCCGGCGCCACCGCCCCGACAAAAATACCCAGCGGGGCGAGTTGCTGGGCAAGTGATTGGGTCAGCGCGTTAAGACCCGCCTTGCTGGCGCCATAGGCGGGACAGCGCGGTTCCCCGCGAAAGGCACCGCGCGAACTGACGTTCACGATCCGCCCGCCGCCGGATTCACGCATATGCTGTACCGCGTGCCAGCAGAGGTTCGCCGGCCCCGCAAGATTGACCGCGAGCGTGCGCTGCCAATGGTGCTGCCAGTCGTCGTAGGACACCTCGTCTACCGGATGTGCCTCGAAGATGCCGGCGTTGTTTACCAGGATATCGATACCCCCCAGTTCGGAAATGGCTTCAGCGACGAGTCGTTGGGCGTCGTCGGGGTCCGCGACATCACCGGCACAGAGGGTATGACCTGTCCCCGGCAGTTCGGAAAGGGTGGCTTGCGCCGCTTCGAGGTTGGATTGGTAATGCACTGCCACCTGTGCGCCAGCACCGGCAAACTGAAGTGCGATGGCGCGGCCGATTCCCCGGGATGCACCCGTGACCAGGACTTTCTTTTCATCAAAACGCATCGGTGAAGGGTAGCTTAGATAATTATTCAGGAGAAGAGTGCCTGCGCGTCTTTTGTGCGGTGAGCCATCCGCCTGCGATGATGGCGATGACGCCGAGGGTGGCAAGACCGTCCAGTGTGTCACCCCAGAAGACGTAACCGAGAATGACGGCGAACGGGATGGCCGTAAAGAAAAAGGGTGCGATAAAGGTAATTTCCCCAAGGCGAACGGCCATAATCATCAGCGGGAAAGCGGCACTCACCAGCAGGGCAGAGACCAGCATGCCTCCCGCCATCTTCCAGCCGAAAGACTGCCACTCAAAGACGCTGACGATTCCGGCGCCGACGGCAACGACCAGTACGGTAATGAAGGCAATCTGCAGGGGGTGAGCCGAAGGCTCGATAAAGCGGGTTGAGATCTCCCGCAACGCACTCGCTGCTGCCGTTGCGACCGGCAGCAGCAGCAACAGACTCCACTCCGTTCCCCACGGGCGGGTAACGCACAGGACCCCGATAAACCCGATGAGTACCGATACCCAGCGCCAGAGTGAGTTGGCTTCGCGCAGAATGACGATGCCGAGCAGCGTTACCATGATGGGTGAGGTCCAGGCGAGTGCGGCAGCGGTAGGCAGCGCGATGAACTGCAGTCCGAAAAGCCACAGGCTGGTCGACAGTAATTCGCAGCCGCCCCGCACGAGCGGCCAGGGTTGTCTGAGACTCGGCAGGGGAATGCGCTGATTGTTGAGCACCAGGGCGATGCCCAGGATCAACAGAATCACCAGTGCCCGTACGAAGATGAACTGTGACGGCTTGATCTCCTCGAGCAGTCCCTTGACCAGCGCAT
This sequence comes from Pseudomonadota bacterium, assembly GCA_016845525.1. Lineage (GTDB taxonomy): Bacteria > Pseudomonadota > Gammaproteobacteria > Arenicellales > UBA868 > UBA868. The sequence goes on along the minus strand of JAERSQ010000209.1, from coordinate 2,793 downwards.
CGCTGGCAGTAATGGCGGCCATGGCGAGTACCACGGCACCCGCTGCCCGGGCATTGTGTCGAGTCGGTGTCACCATGGTGGCGGCCTACTCTAAGGGCGGATGGGGTCCTGCGGCTACCTGACCCGGGTTTGCCTGCGCATAATGGCGAACCTCTCCCCGTGCCCGTAAAATGGTCGGCAGCCATTGGACGACTACGGGAGATAAAGACATGAGCGATGACGTGTCGACAGAAGAATTAAGTGACGAGGAACTGGATGCCCAGCTTCGTGAGGTGGCAGACAAGTTTATTGACCTGGCCAATCAGCAGGCTCAGCGGTTTCATAAGGAGAATGTCAGCCAGGGCATGATGTACGGCACCGCGCGTTTCAATGCCTTTGTCGTGGCGTCCCACGCCGATGATGTGCTGGCCTACGATGAGGATCGGGATCGTGCCATCGAGTACTTTGTTGGGCAGTACCGCGAAATGCTGATCAGCAATCTGGATGATTATCGCGGCAGCTTTGAGGATCTCAAGTACGCACACCTGATAAGCCGCCGGCCGAACTGACCTTGCCTGTATCTTGACGACAGCCCTTTCACGGACTGGGGATCAGAGTCAACGCGCACCCCTAATCTGGAGAAAGCCATCTTGAAAAAACTGATTCGCACAGTGGGACTGGTGTTGGTGCTGTCGCCGGTTACCGTGGTGGCGGCAGATAGCCCGGCCAGCGCGGATGCCGAGTTGATGCAGGGTGTCATCAGCCGTCAGCTCGATGCGTTTGCCCGGGGCGACGCAACCACCGCTTTCGCCCAGGCCTCGCCGGTGATTCAGGCCAAGTTCGAGAGCGAAGAAATCTTCATGGCGATGGTCCGCCAGGGATATGGCGTACTGATCCAGCCCCAGCGAGTCGATTTTCTGGGCCCCAAGGAAACGTCGAATGGGCCTGTTTTTGGTGTACAGGTTTATGCCCGGGACGGCAGTTCGTGGATCGCGGCCTATCAGATGGTGCGTGACCAGGCCCAGAACTGGCGGATCAACGGTTGTCAGTTAATGCGCGTTGCGGGACAGCCAATCTAGGGCTCAATCGTTCTCGCGCCGGGTGTGTACTGAGCAGGGCGCTTCCGGGCCGTTGTCGAGGACGGTAAACACAATCGGCTGACAGCAGACTTCACAATCCTCGACGTACTGCGCCTCATGCTCGCTGGGATCCACCAGCGCGGTAAATACCTCACCGCAGTAGGGGCACTCAACCAGATGTTCCTCGAGGTTCATGGGCAGGATATTCTGCCCGATTTAGCGCAAAATAAAAGACAGACAAAGGTGGTCACGGATGTGTCCTGGCGACGCCGATGTTGCGTATGCTCGGGCACTGTGGCGTCTCAATGCCAAGGAGAATATAAATGGACTACACCGAGATGGCGTGCGAAGCCTGCCGGGCGGGCGCGCCGCCGGCGAGCGATAGCGAAATCGAGATTTTTCTTCAGCAAAGCCCTGACTGGCAACGGCTGGTGATTGACGATGAGCCGAGGCTGCGGCGGGTCTACTCCTTCAGCAATTTCGCCTTAGCGCTTGCCTTCACCAACGCCGTCGGCGAGATGGCCGAAGCCGAAGGACATCACCCGGCACTGTTGACCGAGTGGGGCAGGGTGACGGTTGACTGGTGGACACATAAGATCCGCGACATCCATCTTAATGACCTGATCCTCGCTGCCCGCAGCGATGCACTTTATCAGGCAAAAGCATAAAACGGACGACTGTTTTGGATCGCACAGAGCGTTTCTACACGATTGACCGGCTGCTGCGCTCGCGTCAGGGAACGACACTGCGGGCCATGATGGAAGCTATGGAAGTGTCCCGGGCGACGGTACGCCGTGATCTCGAGTACATGCGCGACCGTCTGGCGGCGCCGATACTCTGGGATAACGAGACGCGCTGCTACCGGTATGACAGCGATGCGCAAGGTGAGGACGAAGACCGCTATGCGCTGCCGGGGTTGTGGTTCAACGCCTCGGAGGTGCACGCGTTGCTGACGATGGAACATCTGCTCTCGAGTCTGCAGCCGGGTCTGTTGGGTCCGCATATCGAGCCGCTGCGAAGCCGTATCCGCCGACTGCTCGACAGCGGTGATCACCCACCCGAAGAAGTGACCCGTCGAATCCGCGTGCTCCATATGGCGGCCCGTCAGGCAGACAGCGAGGTCTTCGGCGTTATCTCGCACGCCCTGCTGCGCCGTCACCGGCTTGAACTGGAGCACCTCAACCGCCGCTCCGGCGAAGTCACGCGGCGTACCGTTTCACCTCAGCGCCTCGCGCATTATCGGGATAACTGGTATCTCGACAGCTGGTGCCACTTGCGCAAAGGGCTCAGAAGTTTTGCGGTCGATGCGATTCAGTCGGCCGACATTGTCGAGCAGCCCAAGGCCAAGCATGTCACCGAGGCAGAGCTTGAGAAGGTGCTGGGTACCGGTTACGGTATTTTCGCCGGAGAGAATACTAAAGAAGCGGTGCTGAAGTTCTCACCAGAGGCAGCCCGCTGGGTGGCTCGTGAGAAATGGCACTCGCGCCAGCAGGGTGAATTCAGTGAAGACGGCAGTTACACGCTGACGATTCCTTATGCGGATGAAACGGAGCTGGTGATGGATATCATGCGCCACGGTGCCGACGTTGAGGTCCTGGCGCCCGACAGCCTGCGTCGGGCCGTGCATCGCAGGCTGGGTGACGCCGCCTCGCAATACGGCGACTGAAGGCTTGCAGCCGGGCGACTCTTCGGCAGCAGGCCTGTCAGGCAATCTCCGGGGCATCGCGTGGATGCT
>JAERSQ010000208.1 GCA_016845525.1 Pseudomonadota bacterium | reverse complement strand
CCCAGTAGTCTTCAACGCGCTCCCGGACCGTAAAGCGCCCCGCCTCAAATTCGCGGATCTGGTAAGGCCCGCTGCCCAGTGGGGGTTCCAGTGTCGTGGCGCCAAAGTCCCGGGTCGCCCAGTAGTGTTTGGGCAGGATCGGCAGTTGACCCACGATGAGGGGCAACTCACGGTTGTTCGATTCGCTGAAAGTAAACCGTACCCGCGTGGCATCCAGCGCCTCGGCCGACGCGACCGCGCTGTAATAGAACCGGTACTGGGGATTACCCTGACTGACCAGGGTTTCAAAAGACCAGGCGACATCTTCGGCAGTGATGGGGGTCCCATCATGCCAGCGCGCTTGCGGACGAAGATGGAAGATCACCCAGGAGCGATCGCGGGGCCATTCAATGGATTCGGCAATCAAGCCGTAACCAGTGAAAGGTTCGTCAGCACTTGTGACCAGCAGGGTTTCCACTGCGCCGGTACTGACCGCGTTACCCTTGGGGATGAAGGGGTGAAAACTGTCAAAACTCCCTTGGGACGCAAGCCGTAGACTTCCCCCTTTGGGAGCGTCGGGATTAACGTAATCGAAATGACGAAAGTCGGCGGGGTAACGGGGGGTCTCGGAGTCGAACATGGAAATGGCATGGGCGCGCAAGACCTCTGCGGCCAGGGCCGGCAGGGGGCTCAGGGCGAGCCAGATCAACAGGAGCCATCTCATGATCGACTCATTATATCTTTGGGTCTTGCCGTGCCTTCATGGGATCTGATTCGATGGGGATGAGGCGATCGCCTGCCGGCGATGCGGCACAACAACCGGATACGACTCGTCACTTTAGCCGGGCCGTATTGCGCTGGTACCGCCAGCACGGCCGTCACGACCTGCCCTGGCAGGTCAAGGGCGATCCTTACCGGGTATGGGTGTCAGAAATCATGCTGCAGCAAACCCAGGTGACAACCGTCATTCCATTTTATGAGCGCTTTATTCGCCGCTTTCCGGATGTGGTGACGCTGGCCAGAGCCAGGGTTGATACGGTATTGAGTTACTGGACCGGGCTGGGGTACTACGCCCGGGCCCGAAACCTGCATCGGGCAGGCAGGATCATTCTGCAGGAATATGACGGCGTGTTCCCCAATCAGTTTGAGAGTGTCTTGGCTTTGCCGGGGATCGGCAAATCTACTGCCGGAGCCATACTGAGTCTTGCCAGTGATCAACGCCATCCTATCCTGGATGGGAACGTCCGACGGGTGTTGGCGAGGTACTTCGCGGTGGCGGGAGAGGTCTCACGCGGGGAGACCGAAGCTGCCCTGTGGCAGCACGCCGAGGCGGTCCTGCCCAAAAGCGGCGTACTCGCTGCGCCGTTTAATCAGGCGATGATGGATCTGGGTGCGCTGGTGTGTACTCGCGCTAAACCGCAATGCGGGGTGTGTCCCCTCGTTGGGAGTTGTCAGGCCTATGCACTTGGCACGCCGACCGCTTTCCCCGTCCGCCCCAGAAAGCGGGTACGACCTACCCGGGAGGTGAACTTCATCATTTTGCAGGATTCCAGTGGACGGGTGTTGCTTGAACGCCGGCCCGCTTCAGGCATCTGGGGAGGTCTGTGGGGGTTTCCTGAGTGCTCATTGGAAGAAACGCCGGTGCAATGGTGTCGGCGCAGATTCCATATCCGGGCAATCGGGTCTAAGGCATTGCCCGTGATACATCACGGTTTTACCCATTATGTCTTGAAGATCCATCCGCAGCCTTTGCGGGTGAGTGACGCCGCGGGCGCTAGAATCGCGGGTAAGGACCGCGTGTGGATCTTTCCCGGCGCGCCCGGAAGACGGGGTTTGGCTGCCCCTGTGAAGCAATTGCTGGAACAACTGGATAAGAATGGATAAGAGTGGATAAAAAAGATGAGTGATGAAATTCAATGCGTGGTGCTGAACCGCCCGGCCGAGCCGATGGCCAGTGCGCCCTGGCCCGGGGAGCTTGGTCAGCGCATTCTGCGAGAGGTCTCGAAAGAAGGCTGGCAGCAGTGGTTGTCACGGCAGACCATGCTGATCAATGAGCAGCGCTTGAGTCCGATCAACCCGGAGCACCGTGCTTATCTCGAAGCGCAGATGACTGCGTTTTTGTTTGGTGATGGGGGTGATGAGCCAGAGGGTTGGGTAGCACCTGAAGACGGCTAGCGCCGCAAAAGTTGCTATACTGAGACCTTTAACGAAGCACTATCCCCGGCTGACTGCCCCGCCTGAATCAACGACAATGCCACTCGACCGCGTCAGTGCGGTTTGGGGTCCGGCATGAACCGAACCCGCAATCGCGCTGCCCCGTCGAAAATACGGCGCCCATCCGGTCGTATGCCCGCCAGGCGCTTATAACCATAATATCTTGGCATCGTGATCAGGTTTGTAGCTGACGGGATCACGACAAAGGAGTCATCATGACCGAAGCCAAAGCCCACAGTGCTTATGGCCTTGAAAACCACGGCCTGCGTAATCCGAAGGCCGTCCACTGGAACCTGACCCAGGCTACGCTCATCGAGCATGCCATCCGCAAAGGCGAGGGGGCGCTCACCCGTTTCGGGCCGCTGGTCGTCAACACCGGACAACATACCGGCCGTTCCGCCAATGACAAGTTCGTCGTGCGGGACGAAACCAGCGAGAACGAGATCTGGTGGGGCAAAGTGAATGTGCCCTACAGCCCTGAACACTTCGATGCACTTTTTGCGCGAATGTCCGATTATCTTGAGGACAGAGAATGGTACGTGCAGGATTGTTTCGCCGGTGCGGATCCTGATCGCCGTCTGCCGGTTCGTATCATCAACGAACTCGCTTGGCACAGCGCCTTTGCGCGCAATATGTTTATTGTTGGGTCAGACGAAGAGCAGGCCCGCCATGAGCCGCGTTTTACCGTGATCAATGCGCCCGGCTTCTCTGCGGATCCTGCGGTAGACGGGACCAACTCGCCAACCTTCATTATCGTTAATTTTTCCAAGAAGCTGGTCATCATTGGCGGTACGAGTTACGCAGGCGAGACCAAAAAGTCGATCTTTAGCATCATGAATTACCTGCTGCCCCGTCAGGGCGTGCTGTCGATGCACGCCTCGGCCAACATCGGGGACGATGGCAGCACGGCGGTGTTCTTCGGCCTGTCGGGTACGGGTAAGACGACGCTGTCGGCCGACGCAGCTCGAACGCTCATCGGCGATGACGAGCATGGCTGGAGCGAAAACGGCATCTTCAATTTTGAGGGAGGCTGCTACGCCAAAGTGATCAAACTGTCTGCTGAACAAGAGCCGGAGATCTTCCAGACCACACGCACCTTCGGTACGATTCTGGAGAATGTGGTGCTGGATGAATCGGCCCGCGTGATCGATCTG
>JAERSQ010000207.1 GCA_016845525.1 Pseudomonadota bacterium | reverse complement strand
TCAGATTATTGAGGAGCATCACCCTCCCTCATCAGCCTCAGTGGGGCTTCCCTTTCTTATTGTCGAAGTCCACGATACGTCAGCACTCGCCGATATTCAGGTCAATCTGGAGAGTTTCAATAACCTCCTCAACCAAGGCAGCCCGCCTTATATATTCGTCTACACTCAAAACACCCGCCAGGCGGATATTCAGGCGCGTATGTTCGCACCGCTGGACGGCATAACGGAGGATCCCGCCACGGGGAGCGCCAACTGCGCCCTCGCGGCGCTATTGGCACAGCACTCCGAATTACCCAGTGGAGATTTTTCCTGGGAGGTGCTTCAGGGATTCGAGATGGGACGGCCCAGCCGGCTTCGCGTCCGGGCAGAAAAAGAAAACGGCTCGGTGATTGGAAGCTGGGTTGCCGGCAGCTGCGTGATGGTGGCGGAAGGTTTTATCGAATCCCCGTAAACCGGGAGTCAAAGATTTACCAGTCGCCAGTGGCCCCCGCCTGAACGATGCTGAGCATTGCATCGCGGATACGTCGGCCGTGATCCATTAGCTCCTCATTGATCTGGGAATCCGGATGCCAGGCAAAAGACAGCCAGGATACATCCCAATCGAGCGTCATGAGCCAGATATCACCGCGGGCATCTTCAAGCACCGAGATTCGACACGGCAGGAATACTGAAAATTCCGGACTGTAGTCCAGCATCATCCGCGCCACCATGGCATCGCAGTACTGAAGAATCTCAACTCTCGGCGTGGGTTTGCCGGTCTTGGCCTCGATCTCTTTCCAGATCATGCTGTGGCCGGTCTTTTTAAGGTTTTCTTCTACCGCGCGACTGTCCATCGCCTCAACCACATCGTCGAAACTCAGTCCGTCCTCTGCCTTGACTTTATGCGCCATAAAGTTGAACACCTGTCGCAAGGACCAGGGATTCGATCCGGCGGAAGTCGTCATCATGGCCTCGCGGGCTTCCCGAGAAAAAGGCTCGGCAACCGTATTGGGCTCCCAGCTCATATCCATTGGGCTGAACATCATCGGCAAAGGGAATGGCAGGCCGTTGCTCTTCCTCAAGGTTTCGATGGCGTTCGAGACGGAATCGGAAGTGCTCTGTGCAGAAACAGGCATGGTCAGGACCGAGAGCAACAACGCGAGGCTCGGGACGAAAATCGTACGAATTGTTGCAAGAATCGACTTAATCATTGTATTTCCAATAAATCTATTGTCCGCATGCGAAATAATCTTGGACGCGGTCCAACTCAATCCACTCCCAAGGGCAAAAACCCTTGGGAGCAGTTACAAGCGGGACAAGAATAAATCCTGAACGAGCGTCCCTGATGACGCGTTTCAGTCTGCAGCGTTTCCCAGTTTCTCAGCGACTTCGAGTGTGGCGTTGTACCACTTTGTGTACATCTCCGGGGTCACCATCAGTTTGGTCATGTCCACGTAAGTCTGGGGATTGATCGCCTGACCCATCATGGACATATACGCCAGTGGATTCATTAAAGGCAGATACGTCGTCGGATTCATCATGGTCATCCAGTTCATCGGATTCAATCGTGCCGTCATGGCTTCGGGACTCCCGATGTAGGCGTAGGTCTGCGGGTTCATCCAATTACTTGGATTCATCATTCGCTCCGCGCCCAATACCGGCTGCCCTCCCCAACCCATCATGCTCATTGGGTTCATGAAGGCCATCGGATTGAATCCGCCGAGTCCGGAGTAAAGATTGCCTCCGCCCGCGCCCAGAGAAGACAGGGCCTGACTTAACATCTGGGTGTACTGGTCGGTAGCGGATGGTTCCTGGGCAGCCTGAGTTTCATCGGCGATCGCCGCGATGTTAAAACCCGTCAGACCCAAAACAAAAATGAGAGAAAAAGCGATCTTTTTCATGGGAAATCCTCAGTTGAATACTGTTTGTATAAGTATTTCACTATTTAATAATGTTAAATACTACCCTCCTTAAGGGATACGAATAACCGACCAAAAAACAGAAGATGGCTCCTGTTTATTGATATTTCCGTGTTTTTTCAATTCGTTATAGTTCTTTCCAATTCCATATTCTGGACAATAACCCAAGCAAACCAGTTGGCCCATCTTCTTTGAGATTGGGTTCTGGTAGATTTCAATCGCACCCGCCGGAGTCGAAAACATGACCAATCGCCGAGATCAACTGATCCAACTCACTAATGCATTTGTTGATGCCTTTAATCGAATGAACCTGGACGACGTCGTGGGCTTTTTCGCTGAAGATGGGGTCTATGAGGACTCAACCGGCGGCCGGCATATCGGACATGATGCGATCCGGACGGCCTTCACGCCGTTGGTCGGCGGTTCACGGGGCAACATCCGGTTCGACGGTGAGGATGTGTTCGTGGAGATCGATACCGGGAAAGTGCTGGCCAGTTGGCGCCTCAATCTGGATAAAGACGGCGAGGTCTCTGTCATTCGGGGCATAGACATCCTTGAGTTTGAAGCGGACAAACTCAAAAAGAAGATGGCCTACATGAAGGTCGACAAACCCCATCTTGAGAACACCTGACCTTCTTTTCTTGCGTCCTTAATTCCGTGACGTGACCGATTAGGACGACTCCCATCAAAACGGAACGGATTGCCGGCCGCCCCTCTATCGCGGTTGATAGAGAAGGTGAAGGACAACTGCTGATATTGCTTCACGGGATCGGCGGCAACCGAGCCAACTGGCGTGCGCAGTTGCGTGATTTCTCAAAGATATTTCACTGCGTGGCCTGGGACGGGCGTGGCTATGGCGACAGCGACGACTACGAGGGGCCTCTTGATTTTGAGGATTTTGCGCATGACCTTCTTCGGGTCATCGACCACTTCGGCGCTGACCGCGCGCACCTCTGCGGCCTGTCCATGGGCGGACAGATTGCACAATGCTTTTATCGACTCTATCCCGAGCGGGTCGCATCACTTATTCTCGCTGCCACGTTCACGCACTGGGGAGCCGCTTTGGGTGATGCAGCGCTCGAAAACTACCTGTCTTTGCGATTAAAGCCCCTACAGGAAAAAGGCAAAGAGCCCCGCGATATTGCTGACGCTGCGGCGAGCGCCCTTTTGGGCCCCGCGGCTACCAGCGAGCATCATGCGCAGTTGGTAAACAGCATCAGCGCCCTGCACAAAGAGAGTTACATCAAGACACTGCAGTCCGCTATTCCATACGACCGTCCGCTCAGGCTTGAATCCATCCAGGTGCCAAGTTTGTATCTTTATGGCCAATACGATCCCCTTTGTTCGCCTGAGCTCGGGCGGGAGATGGCAGGCCGAACACCTGGTGGCCGATTCCTTGAGATCGCCAACTCAGGTCATCTCATTAACATCGAACAACCCCAAGCCTTCAACGAGGCTGTTCTGCACTTTCTAAACGATGTTACAGCTACCGGGTAATTGAACATGGCGGTAAAGCATTCAGCTGAGGATGTAACAGTCAAAATCGATGCGTCAAACCGCAAGATACGCCTGCTTTGGCCGGACAATCATTCGGCCGAGTTTCACTATGTCTGGCTAAGGCACCATGCACGATGCCCAGAGGGTCTGCCGAATGACACAAGCGTGAAGATTGACCTGATTCCGGACGATCCGGCTTCATTGGTGATCACCAGGTGCTCCATCAAAGGAGAATGTCTCGAAATCGAGTGGGACGATCAAGCGCTAAAAACACTCCACCCTATCCCAGCGTTAGCCTCCATGCAGTACGGCCGGAACAGTCGTCAGGAGAGAAAACCCGCGCCGATCTTCTGGCCTCAGGATAACAACGATCCCATCCCCTGTTATCCATATGCGGATCTGCACGATCCAGCGTCCCTGCTTCAGATCGGGTTATCCATCAGGGACGTTGGGATTGCCAGAATCAAAGACGTGCCGGTTCGCCCAGGCACCGTTGCAGATGTGGCTCAATGCTTCGGTGTTGTGCATCGAAACAACTATGGTGAAGTCTTTGACGTAAAAAGCGATGCCCATATGGCACTGGGTTCCAATACCGGCAAGTATCTTGGACCTCACACAGATGAAAGCTATCGGCACGCCGCACCGGGAATCACTTGTTTTCATTGCCTCAAGGCCTCGACCGACGGCGGCGGAGCCAGCATCCTGGTCGATGGCTTTCATGCAGCAGAGCTGCTTCGGGCACGCGCTCCTGCTCTATTCAAGACTCTTGCCACGGTCCCGATCTTTTTCCAAAGAAGAGCCCTGCCGGAAGAAGATATGCAGTCGCACCGAAGGATCATCTCTCTCGATATTGATGGAGATGTTGAAGGCATCCGCTTCACCGACCGGACTCTCCCGCCGCAGGACCTGCCGGATGATGTCGTGGAGCTGACCTACCAGGCAATCAAAGCATTCTGGACCATCATCAACGACAACGATCTTAAGGTGATCTATCCCATGGTCGCTGGTGATTTGCATATCTTTGATAATCAGCGGGTACTGCACGGCAGAACCGAATTCGACCCCACGAGGGGCGAGCGGCATCTGCAACAATGCTCAGTCAACAGGGATGAATTTCATAACACCATTCGAACGCTTGCGGCCCGTCTAGATCACCCCGCCCAGGCGCAGACCATGGCGGGCGGCGCCTTGGGCTAAACGGGTGCTCTATTCTTCTGGCCCTGAATAGTGTTTACACTCACGATGGGAGACTGCTTTAGCAGCAAGGCGCCAGATTTTGTGCGGGGTCAGGGTGTTGAAAAACACCCTATGATAATTATCACGAGGAGACATCATGAGTAATGGATACGTAGAGAGCCTCTCGGAGGCATTGCCTGATCTGCAGCGGGTTCAGGAAGAGAAGGCGCGACTTGAATCATTAGGCGTCAAATATGTTTTCTCCTGCTGGATTGACATGTTTGGCATTCCCAAAACCAAGCCGGTGCCGATTAGCGACTTTGAGCTGTTGTGCATGGGTAAAGGCCCGCAGTTTGCAGTTCACTCCATCTCGTTCGTTCCAGAACTCGGCCCTGCTGACTCGGATCAGATTCCCCTGCCGGATCTCGACAGCCTGGTTATCTGTCCTTGGGATAAAACCATTGCCTGGGTCTTTTCCGACCTTTGGTGGGAAGGTAAACCCTACAACCTGTGTCCCCGCCATGCACTAAAACGCGCCATCAGTGAGGCAGGCAAACACGATTACGCCATGTTCGCCGGCGTGGAACCTGAATTCATTGCAATGAAATGGGATGGCAACGGGCTGCCGGTCAAGGCATTCGACAACGACCCTGTTGACGGGGTTCGCCCCCGTCGCCAGGCCTTTGGCTATGACGTGGAATATTCGCTCGACTCTATGGATTTCTGGGTGAACTCATTGATATCCTGGAGGAGATGGGCTGGAACCTGCATGACGTGGTGGCAGAAGGCGCTTATTCCCAGTTTGAACTCGACTTTCACTATACCGATGTCCTGAACATGGCGGACAGGATGGTGTTC
>JAERSQ010000206.1 GCA_016845525.1 Pseudomonadota bacterium | reverse complement strand
GAAGTTCTCAATGAGTTCTGAACGCCGGGCGCGGGAGAGACGACCGTCCAGGCCGTAGACCCAGGCGTGATAGGGGCAGGTAATGACTTTTGTCTGACCGCTGCCCTGCAGCAGTTGATGACCGCGGTGCTTGCAGACGTTGTAGAACGCTCTCAGTTCGCCGTTTTTATCCCTGCAGGCGAAGATGCTTTGGCCCTCGACCTCGGCGGCAACATAACTTCCGGGCTGAGCCAGTTTTTCCTCATGACAGAGAAACTGCCAGCTTTTTTGGAAAATCTGCTGGCGCTCGAGATCAAGAAAACGCGGATGCTGGTAACAGTCGGCATGCAGCGAATGTGAGCGTGACGCGACTTTGTCATATCCCTGGCTGATACGGGCTAGGGTATCTGAATCGATCATCTGGGTTGTCATGCCGGCTTTTCCTCCGTCTAAGACCTCACAAATGGGATGCCTAATCTATATCAGGAAATAATTGAAGGCGAGACATTGTCGCCCTGAGGTTAGCCTGCTTCGCCGACGCGTTTATGGCCGGGACGTCAGCCGGCATTTGCAAAGAACGATAAAATCCCGTGCCGTGAAAAAACTTTTTGAAAATAACCGTCGCTGGGCGGCCGCTATAACGAAGGACAACCCACAGTTCTTCGAGACGCTATCGCTTCAGCAAAACCCCGAATATCTTTGGATAGGGTGTTCGGACAGCCGGGTGCCCCCCAGCCAGATTGTGAACCTGCCACCCGGCGAGTTGTTTGTTCATCGCAATGTGGCCAACCTGGTGGTGCCGGATGATCCTAACTGCCTTTCCGTCATTCAGTATGCGGTCGATGCGCTTAAGGTGAAGCATATTATTGTCTGCGGACACTATGGCTGTGGCGGCGTCCAGTCGGCGATCAGCGAACGTCCGAAGGGGCCTATCGACAACTGGCTGATGCCGATCAAAAAACTCTACGACCGCAAAGCATCCGTTTTCGGAGAGGGCACCGGGTCACAAGCTCGCGTCGATCAGCTCTGCGAGATCAATGTGATAGAGCAGGTGAGGAATGTCTGCCATACCGGTACCGTACAGGACGCTTGGGAACGCGGTCAGGCGCTACAGGTGCACGGCTGGATCTATCGCCTGTCAGATGGATTGCTCACTGATCTTGAAGTGACCGCCGATGGCCCTGCCTCGGTGCCGGATCTTTAACCGCCAAGTTAGTGCAATCGGCACCTACGCGAGGACACTGCCGCCCGTGACTGAAACCGTTATCACCGGGGGTTGTCTTTGTGGAGCGGTGCGCTACGAACTGAACGGGCCTCCCATTGATATGGGCACCTGTCATTGTCGTCATTGCCAAAGATGGTCCGGCAGTGCTTTTCATTCGGCTGTCGCTTTTGCGCTGACCGATCTCACTTTTACGAAAAACGAGCCGCTCCGGTATCAATCCTCCTCCATCATGGAGCGAAGCTTCTGTCCAAGTTGCGGCAGTCCGCTGGCATTCCGTTATCTTGTATCGATTGAGGATCCACCGACGGCAAATCCCGAGACGGTCTGGATATCAGTCGGCTCGCTGGATGAGCCTGAGATCAGGTCGCCGGATTGGCACTTCGGTGTGGAGGGACAACTTTCCTGGGTCAACTTTGATGACGGCCTACCGAGAACGCGCTGTGATGAGAGCGTTGGCCTTGCGAAGGCCTATGCCTCTCAGGAAGATAACCAGGCGGGTAACTGAGTCAGCAAAACGATGAGTGTGAAGCGTGACCCTCGTTACGACGTTCTCTTTGACACCGTAGCAATCGGCCCGGTGACGGCGCCAAACCGGTTCTACCAGGTTCCCCACTGCAACGGCATGGGGCGGATGTTCCCCGACAGCATGATCAGCATGCGTGGCATGAAGGCAGAAGGCGGCTGGGGAATCGTCACCACAGAGCAATGTGATTTTCATCCAACGGGTGACGTGCAGCCTTTTACGGAAACCAGCATGTGGGATGACGGCGATCTGCCTTACCTTGCGGCAATGGTGGATGCGGTGCATGAGCATGGCGCCCTCGCAGGGATCGAACTTGTCCACAACGGCCAGGACAGTGGCTGTCTTTACTCGCGGGAAGTGCCGATTGGTCCTGAACATCGCCCGGTCACATGGCATCAGCATCCGATCCAGGCACGCGCAATGAGCCGGGACGATATTCGCAATTACCGTCGTTGGCACCGCAAGGCAGCCCTTCGGGCCCGCGAGGCCGGTTTCGACATCGTGGTGGTTTACGCAGGACACGACGGCACAGTGCCGAGCCATTTTCTTTCCCGGCAAAGCAATCAGCGCTCCGATGAGTATGGCGGCTCTTTGGAGAATCGGCTGCGTCTTTATCGTGAACTGATCGAGGAGACGAAAGAGGCGGTGGGCGACACCATGGGCGTGGTAGCACGGTTTGCCGTTGATGAAATGATGGGGGCAGACGGACTGGAATGGGCCAGTGAGGGCAAGGAAGCCATCGAGATGCTGGCCGAATTGCCCGACATGTGGGATGTCAACGTGAGTGACTGGGAAAACGACTCCATGACGTCGCGCTTTGCGCAAGAGGGCTATCAGGAGGAATACATCTCCTTCGTCAAGTCGGTCACCAGCAAGCCGGTCGCTGCTGTGGGGCGCTATACCTCTCCCGACACGATGGTGTCGGCCATCCGTCGCGGTGTGGTCGACCTGATCGGTGCGGCCCGTCCATCGATCGCTGATCCTTTTTTGCCCGCCAAGATCAAAGCAGGGCGGCCGGAAGATATCCGCGAATGTATTGGATGCAATGTGTGCGCCGCCTGGAACAATCTTTCGGCGCCCAGTCGGTGCACACAGAATCCCACCATGGGTGAGGAGTGGCGCAAGGGTTGGCATCCCGAAACGATTGCGCCCAAGGAATCCGATTCAACGGTTCTCATTATCGGTGCGGGTCCTGCAGGCCTTGAGGCAGCGCTTGGATTGGGTAGGCGCGGCTATGACGTCATACTCGCTGAAGCCGGGACCGAGACCGGAGGCCGGGTGACCCGTGAAAGCCGGCTACCCGGCCTGAACGAGTGGGCAAGAGTGCGCGACTATCGTCTTGGCCAGATTGAGCGTCTGTCCAACGTCCAAATGTACCTTGAGAGCGAAATGGATGCCGGGCAGATCCAGGAATTTGGCGCGGATGCGGTGGCGCTGGCGACCGGTGCGATGTGGCGCAATGACGGTGTGGGCCGGAGCATCCGGTTTCCCGTCCCGGGCTGTTAGGCGTTGACCCCGGACGACATCATGGATGGCAAACGCCCCCATCAGCCGGGCAGTGCCGTCACGGTTTACGATGATGATCACTACTACATGGCCTCGGTCATCGCGGAACAGTTGGCGAGTGAAGGTTACCGGGTCACGCTGGCGACACCGGGGATGTGTGTGGCCAGTTGGACCGAGTACACCCTGGAACAGCGCCACATTGAAAAGCGGCTGCTGAATATGGGGGTCGAGATCCTGACAAGGCATGAGTTGAGCGCTGTCGAGGCAGCGGGGTTGCGACTGGCCGATACGCTGACCGGCGATACCCGCGAGCACGAAGGCAGCGTCGTCTCGGTGACGGCACGACTGCCGAGAGATGAACTTTTCGACGCGCTCAAAGGGAAAATACCGGTGCGGCGCATCGGTGACTGCTTTGGCCCCTCTATCATTGCAGCCGCGGTTTATGAGGGTCATCGCTATGCCCGGGAGTTCGATGTCGAGATCGACCCCGATGGAGTGCCCTTCAACAGAACCCGATACGAACTCCAGCATTGACGACAAAGATCAGGAACTCAGCAGCGGGACAACAAGAAGCGGGTAACAAGAAGCAAGAATCAAGATGAAAGACGCAAGAACAAAGCGTCGCTCTGAAGAGACCGAAAGAGGAGACAGATATGGAAACCCCCGAAGAACTCGAATACGACCAGGACATGATCTCGCTGCTGGAAGCGGTATGGGGGGAGGGCTTCATGTCGCCTGGCGGAACGGATGAAATTGACCGGGTACTCGGTGACAAAGACCTGAGGGAGGCCCGTGTGCTGGATATCGGCTGTGGTATCGGCGGTGCGGCTGTTCACATCGCCCTGACTCGCCACCCCCGAAGCGTCACCGGAATCGATATCGAAGAAAATCTGATCACCCTGTCTGCATCACTTGCCGAAAAGAATGAGGTCTCGGCCATTTGTGACTTCAAGCAGGTAGCGCCTGGCCCGTTGCCGTTTGATCCGGGCAGTTTTGACGTTGTCTTCAGCAAGGATTCCATTATCCATATTGCCGACAAATCCCGATTGGCCAAAGACATCCACACGATCCTCTCCCCGGGCGGCTGGTTTGTCGCAAGTGACTGGTTGTGCGGTTACGAAGGCGAGCCTTCACCGCAAATGCATGCCTACATAGAAGCCGAAGGCCTGGACTTTGAACTTGCCTCAGCGCAGGTTTATCAAACGGCTTTGGAAGAGGCCGGGTTTGTGGATATTGAGATCATCGAGCGAAATGCCTGGTACAGGAACCAGGCCCGGATAGAGCGCGACAATCTGGCCGGTTCCCTCTATGACGGACTGCTTGAGCAGGTGGGAGAGGATTATCTGAACCGGGCCATCGACGTATGGGAAAAGATGATCGTCGTGCTGGACAGCGGAGAACATCGGCCGACGCTGCTGCGTGCACGAAAACCCTCCTGAACTTTGTTGGTGAAGGTCGTGCTAACCGCCTAACCCATTTAATGTATTGATTGATTTTTAAAAAGAACTACAGATCAATACAAATACAGCTTATAACCTTCATGAGTAGAATCCATCCCAAGGTTCTTATAAAACTTATGAGCTTTCTCAATTCTATTTTTATTTGAAGTTAACTGAAAAATCCCACAACCTTTTTCCTTGCTCAAGTTAATTGCATATTTCATTAATTCAGTTCCGAGACCTTCGCCTCTTAAGTCTGAATGAATTCTTACACTCTCAACTTGGCATCTTCTCATTCCTTGAAAGCTGACATGTGGCAGAAACATGATTTGAAAACAGCCAATTAATCTGTCACTTGTCTCATCAGTCATTACATAGATCTCAAAATTGTCATTTGTCGTTATTTCTGAAATTGCATTCTGATAGTTTGAATTTGATTTTTCATCAATAGACTCTCTGGACTTCCCCAGGTCGTCATCGTGAAGCAAGTTTACGAGTTGATCAAAATCTTCATCCGTGTATTTTCTTATATTCGTCTTCATGGAAGTTCATTTTTCAATGAAGAAGGACTTGGGAATGCAACAGCGGAATATCGTAGTGGTGGAGGCGGCGGGAATCGAACCCGCGTCCGTAAATCCGCCACACACCGGCGACTACATGTTTAGTCTGTCAACAGTTTGACCGGACGTCCCCCGACAGACAGGGTGACGGACGGCGAGCCCGCTTAAGTTTGGCGCGG
>JAERSQ010000205.1 GCA_016845525.1 Pseudomonadota bacterium | reverse complement strand
GCGTTGGCCGTGCTGAGTGATGGGTCCTCCGTAACCGTCACGGCGACCGTTGACTGCATTGGGGATTCGTGCCCAAGACCGCAACTCATGACACGAAAAGCCGTCGGCTCAGCAGCTGCTGGCGATGTGGTTGCGGTGCTTATTGATAACCCGACCTCAATGGAGGCGATTCCGCCCATGTGTCCCGAAATCGGCGCAACGCATCTCGAGACTCTGCGCCAGGATCGGGGATGGCAGGTGCTGGTTCGCAAGGATTAATTACTCATGTTCATGATTCAACCGAGAGCGCAAAACGCAAAGACGCAAGGCGTCGAGTGGTGCAGGGAGATCTTGGGGTGACCGCCGAGCGTCAGTTTGCTGTGTTGGTGTTGCTGATTGTCCTCGGCGGGACAGCAGCCTTTTTCCATCTTGCGAGCGCTGCGCCTGCAAGCCTGCGGTTCAGCCAGAACGGTGCGCCGTTTTACGCACACAGTGTCCAACATCCCGAATCCGGAAAGTGTCTCTCAACCCGGGACCTCGTGGAGCATTTTCTCAATTAACCATGGATATTCTTCTTGTCATTCACCTTTGCGCGTTTGTCGCCGCGTTCTATTTCTTCGCTCTGTCCATAATCGGGCGGACATTCAAGTGAACAGAGCCGGAGTCATTTTCTGCGTTGTCTCTATTGCGCTGTCGCTCGCGCTGGCTATGGTCTTGATGCCCTCAGCCATGGTGCCTGCATCAGTGGCTGAGGACGCGGCAACGTGCAAGACGCTTGAGGATGACATTGAAGTTGAACTCTCGGGTGTGCTCGAAGGGGTCAGTATGTATGACCTGTTGAGTCATTATCTTGAGAATCCACCCACCGTGCAGGCAGGTGCAGCGGTGCGGGTGCGACAGTTCGGCGGTTGTTGAGTCGGCGAGGAGTCCGGTTGAGCATGAGCGTGAAAACAAGACCTTGCCGTTTTCTTTCTACTGTCTTCGCTGCGCTTATCGCTGGCCTAGCGTTTGTAAATTCGCACACCACCCTGGCGGATGAGTTGATTCCCACAGTCTCGTCTCTGACTGCTCCTGCAGATGTCGTGTTCGTAGATGCGGGTACTGTTGCGAAGTGCCTTAAGGCTGCGCGTCCTGGCGCATTATGTCTTTCGCTCGATCGCGTGTTGAACCCAGAGGGCCGCCTTGCCAATATGAGGGATGTCCGTTGGCTGCTGGGAAGTTATGGTTTAACAGGCGATGAGCGGGTCGTCATCTACGCAGATGACGAAAAAACCCGGGATGCCATGGCGGCCATTTTCTATCTTGCCGGCCAGGATCAGGTGAGTCGATTGATCGGCAGCGCTCAGGTCGATTTGACCGGCCGGGGGGTGGCCGGCGCTCTGAGCCGCCGGGCGCTTTTCGTTGGGGAGGTCCGGCTGTCGCATTTGCAACCAGCACTGTATGGGCGAGTGTCATCGGCACAACTTGCCGAGTTTGTAAGCGATCTCAATCGGGATCCGCGAGCGCTCTTTATGTGGCCGGTGGGGTATCTCTGATGCTGCTGATCACAGTTACAAGGTCAGATAGCGAATCCATTCTGAGAAATATGCTGCAGGCCTGTTCACGCAAAGCATACGCGGTTTCCGTGTTCTTCACCGGCCGGGGGGTGCATTCGCTTGCGGATCAGGAGGTTCTGACTGCTCTGACCGAAACGGCTGAAGCGGTGGCTTGCGCGGAATCCTGGAAAGAATTCTTTCAACATGACTGTCCCGTCACTTCGGGCAGTCAGACTGATCACAGCCGCCTGATCGGTGAGGCGGCACAGGTAGTGAGTCTGTAGTTGACGATGACGGCCACAAAGAAAATTCTGGTGATGGCGCGCGATGATGCTGAGGAAGCAATGCGGGTCGCGGCTGGGCTGACCATCTTCGGACATAAGGTGCGCTTTCTCTTTGCCGATGAGTTTGAAGTGACATCCCGTTTTGAGGAGAACGCGGAACTGCTGGAACTGGCAGACGTGGATGAGATCACGACTTTGGTGCCTTTCGCTGAGTGCGATCAGGTCTCTGCGGATCAAGCCGCGATGTTTCTGGCAGAAGCCGATGCAACGTTGGTGCTGTAGATCGATGGGCATGTCCACAGGAACAGGCGGATGAGGAAGGTGGTATTACTGGTGCGCGGGCAGCATCGCACGAGCGATACGCTCGGTAGCGTTGTCGATGCCTTGAGGCGAACCGAGCGCGTGGTGGAGATCGAGCTTGACAGTCTTGGCGATGATGCCGAGGCATGGGATGGGGCTTTGGCTCAGATTCTTGAGTCGGAGCAGTGTGTGTGTATCTAGTCTTCCAAAGGAGGAGGAAACTGAAATGAAGCGAAAAATGACTAATATGATGGCCTGGTTAAGTGGCGCGGTCACCTGTGCCTTCGCGGCCTCAGCAATGGCGGCACAACCTCTGGTAGATGTCGCATGGATCAAGGAGCATTCCTGCGATCCGAATGTCCGGGTGCTGGATATCCGGAACAAGTGGGATGGTTCGCGAAAAGGGGACTATCAAAAAGGGCACATCCCTTGTGCGATCTATTCGGATTATTCGTCCGCTGGCTGGCGTGCCAAAGTAGACAACACCCCGGGTCAGATGTCGCCGGTTGCAAAACTTGAAGAACTTATCGGCGGTCTTGGGATCTCCAACGACTCTCATGTTGTGATCTACAGTCGAGGCACCAAC
>JAERSQ010000204.1 GCA_016845525.1 Pseudomonadota bacterium | reverse complement strand
GCCTCGGACATCAGCCAGGAGAGCGCTTTGGCAAAACTTTCAGAATACTGTTCTCGTTGCCCCCGCTTTACCGTCATGGCATCTCCGACCTCGGTCTCGAGTCGGTGACCGAGAGCGGTGAGGGAGGCATATTCGGTTGATTCGAAGAACTCCCTGGGAAAACGGCTCTGGCGGTAGCGGCCATGGCACTCACTGTCCACAACCAGTGCCGGCCCGTCATCCTGATCATCCCATGCCACACGGTATGTCGCCCCACCTGCGCTCGCATCGACGTTTAGCACTTCGCTCAACGCTTGGCCAAAAACCTCGCGTCGGGAGGCATCTGTCATGTCCGTAACGTCGAGTGGTGCTTGGCCCAACAGGGCCCAAAGCACCTCGGTCTGATAGCGTCTCGCCATCCTGTGAATGGCGGTTTCGACCACAAAATAATCGCTGCAAATGCCTCTCAGCACACTCCCAGTCAGCGACGCATCAGGGTTGTGTGCCGGCACGATCTGGGCATCTGCCAGGGCAAGGTCCAGAAGCAGTTTGTTGAGCTCGTCATCATCCTTGACGTAAGTCTCCTTCTTCCCCGAGGTCAGCTTGTAGAGCGGGGGCTGCGCGATATAAACATGGCCGCGCTCGATGAGTTCCGGCATCTGGCGGTAAAAAAACGTGAGCAGCAATGTCCGGATATGAGACCCATCAACATCCGCATCCGTCATAATGATGACGCGGTGATAGCGCAGCCGGCTGACATCAAAGTCATCCGTACCGATTCCGGTGCCAAGCGCTGTAATGAGTGTGCCAACCTCATCAGACGCCAACATCTTGTCGAATCGGGCCTTTTCAACGTTCAGAATTTTGCCCTTTAGGGGCAAAATGGCCTGAAATCGCCGATCCCTGGCCTGTTTGGCCGAACCCCCGGCAGAATCCCCCTCAACCAGATAGATCTCACACAGGGCGGGGTCTTTTTCCTGACAATCTGCCAGCTTTCCGGGCAAGCCGCCGATTTCGAGCGCGCTCTTTCTGCGGGTCATCTCACGCGCTTTTCTCGCAGCATCCCGGGCACGCGCCGACTCGACAATCTTCTCCATAATGCCGCGCGCTTCGGTCGGGTGCTCCAACAAGAAGGTGTTCAGATGTTCGTTGACCAGGGATTCCACCGGGCCCCGGACATCCGAGGACACCAGTTTATCTTTGGTTTGCGAGGAGAATTTAGGATCCGGCACCTTGACTGAGAGAACCGCCGTGAGGCCTTCCCGGCAATCTTCTCCGCGAAGAGAGATTTTGGCCTTCTTGGCAAACCCGGATTCTTCCATGTAGCGGCCCAGGGTTCTGGTAATCGCAGCCCTCAGGCCTTCCAGATGCGTCCCGCCGTCGCGCTGGGGGATGTTATTGGTGTAACAGAAAACGTTTTCCTGGTACGAATCGTTCCACTGTAGAGCGACTTCAACGATAACGTTCTCACGTTCGTCCCGGATATAGCAGGTCGTTGGGTGCAGGGCGCTCTTTTTTCGGTTCAGATGTGCGACAAAAGCTTCGATGCCGCCTTTGTATTCAAAGACATCCTCGGTGTCTGCGCGCTCGTCCACCAACCGATTCCGCACGCCAGAATTGAGAAAAGACAACTCTCGAAGCCGTTTTGCGAGGATATCGTGGTGCATCACCGGATCTGAAAAGATCTCCGGATCGGGCCGAAAATGCACCTCGGTACCGGTTTTATCGGTTTCACCCAAAACCGATAAGGGGGTTTTCGCAAGGCCTTTTTCATACTCCTGTCGGAATATCTGGCCATCCCTGTGGATGGTGAGTCTCAGATAGGACGAAAGCGCGTTTACGACCGATACGCCGACACCATGTAACCCCCCGGAGACCTTGTAGGAGTTCTGGTCGAATTTCCCCCCAGCGTGCAGTTGGGTCATGATGACTTCAGCTGCAGAGCGGCCTTCTTCCTCGATCATGCCAGTCGGGATTCCGCGGCCGTCATCTGAGACGCTGACAGTCTCATCCGCATGGATCGTGACATTGACCTCGCTGCAAAAGCCGGCGAGGGCTTCATCAATCGCGTTGTCCACAGCTTCAAAAACCAAGTGGTGCAGACCGGTACCGTCATCGGTATCGCCGATGTACATACCGGGTCGCTTGCGCACAGCCTCGAGGCCTTTCAGGACCTTGATGCTGCTTTCGTCATAAACAGGGGGATTTGCCATAAATGCTCCGGAATTCAGCCCGAAATTATACCATCGGAACCGGTTCAAAATCCCGGAAAAAGGCTATTTTTAAGGGTTTTTTGGTTCCACGTGAAACACGCCTGGGTGGGGCGAGTGATGTTCCACGTGGAACATTCAGCGCGCCTACAGGCGCATCGGCATGATCAGATAAAGGGTATCGTCGTTCTCGGGATCATGGAGCATGCATCCTGTATTCGCGTCCTGAAGTTCGGCTTCTATCTGGTCGCTGGTTAGTGCCTTCAGCGCGTCCATCAGGTAGGTGACGTTAAAGCCGATCTCGACATCGGTTCCCGCGTATTCGACGGGGATCTCGTCTATCGCCTCTTCATGCTCGGGGTTGTGTGCGCTCACCTTAAGACTTCCTTTGGTCAACTCCAGGCGGATGCCGCGGTACTTCTCATTGGTCAGCACGGCGGTTCTTGCCAGCACCTCGTGGAACTGCTGCCGATCTGCCATCATTTTCTGGTTGAGAACCTGTGCCATAACCGCTTTGTAGTCAGGAAACTTGCCGTCGATAAGTTTGCTGATGAGCGTTGCGCCGGGTCTTTCGAGCCGGATGTGGTTACTGTTGAGTTCTACCGTGATGTCGTCTGAACCCTCGCTGAGGAAGCGCCCCAATTCAGCCACCGCCTTACGCGGCACGATAACCTGCTTTTGAGACCCGACCGGTGTGGATAGTTTAGACCGGCTTCTGGCCAGACGGTGCCCGTCTGTCGCGACGGTGGTGATCGTATTGCCGTCGAGCTCAAGAAGAACGCCATTCAGGAAATATCGGACATCCTGTTGTGCCATCGAGAAAGAGGTCCGATCCAAAAGGGCCTTCAGTTCCGTTCTGGCGATGGTGGTGCGTTCTTCCCATGTCCCCGCTTCCAGCCTGGGGAAATCCTTAGCAGGCAGTGCCTGGAGCGTAAAACGGCTTTTGCCGGAACGCATTTTGGCTTTATCCCCCGCTCCGGAAAAATCAATGCTGGCGGTTTCCGGCAAAGCGCGGCAAATATCCAGAAGTTTCCTTGCGGTTACGGTGCATTCACCGTCTTCGCCGCTGAGCACATCCGTTTCGATACTGATTTCGACCTCAAGATCCGTCCCCACGAGCGTAAGCCGTTTACCTTCCAGACGGATAAAGACGTTCGCGAGTATGGGTAGCGTCTGGCGTCTTTCAACAACGCTTGTAACGATACTGAGGGGGCCTAGAAGAACTTCTCGCTCGATCTGAAATTTCATAAGTAATGTAAAGAAGTGTTAGTGTTAATAAGGCCTGTGGATAAGTTTAAAAAAGTTATTTCTTATTTTATTTCAATCACTTAATATGATAAAACCGTTTTAAAATCCTGTGGGTAATGACTTGACAGTTTCGGGATAAAAAGCCGGTTTCGTAAAGATCCTAATTCTAGCCGACATTATCCACACATTATCCCCGCTAGGCCCCCAGGATCCGCTGGAGGTTCTGATAATCCTCCCTCACCCTGGCATCCGTTGTGATCAACTCCTGTACTTTTCTTTGGGCGTGCAGCACAGTGGTGTGATCACGGCCACCGAAAGCATCGCCGATTTCCGGCAGGCTCATGCTGGTTAACTCCTTGGCCAGGGCCATCGCAATCTGCCGGGGTCTGGTAATCTGCCGATTGCGGCGCTTCGAGTGCAGGTCTGCAATCCGCATCTTGAAGTACTCAGCCACGGTCTTCTGGATATTCTGAATCGTGACCCGCCTCTCCTGAAATACCAACAGATCGCGCAAGGCCTCGCGAGTCAGTTCCAGATCGATCGGCCGACCCGTAAATCCGCTGCTGGCCACAATCCGATGCAGCGCGCCCTCAAGCTCACGAACATTGGAACGAATTTGCCGCGCGATAAAAAAAGCGACCTCATCTGGCAGGTGCACCCCTTTCAGTTGTGCCTTATGCTGGAGAATCGCCACCCGGGTCTCAAGTTCCGGCGGATCAATCGGCACCGTCAGGCCGCTGCCAAACCGGGAAATAAGCCTTTCCTGAACACCAGTAATTTCTTTTGGGAACCGGTCGCTGGTAATAATGACCTGGCGCTGACCCTCCAGTAACGTATTGAAAGTATGGAAGAATTCTTCTTGGGAGTGCTCTTTTCCCGAGAAGAACTGAATGTCGTCAATCAACAAAGCGTCAAGCGAGCGGTAATACCGCTTAAAGTCGTTAATCGCATTGTGCTGCAGGGCTTTGACCATATCTGCAACAAAACGCTCGGAGTGCACATAGACCACTTTGGCCTTGGCCTCGTTTTCCATCACCAGGTTGCCCGCCGCCTGCATCAGGTGGGTTTTACCCAATCCGACACCCCCATATAAAAACAGGGGGTTGTAAGCCCTGCCCGGATTTTCTCCCACCTGCCGCGCAGCCGCTCGCGCCAATTGGTTGGACTTTCCTCCAATATGGGCATCGAAGGTAAAAGCAGGATTAAGGCGTCCCTCAAAACGCAGCGGACTTAACCCCACTTTGTCGATCTTCTCCCGACCTTTTGATGAATCGTTCAAGCCCGAAACGGAAGACGGGGTTCCAGTACCTACCTCAACCTTAAGATCCAGCGGCGTGGTGCTAAAGCTGTTCGCCATCTTCTGGACCTCATCGAACATTTCCTTGACGATGAAGTCCCGGACAAATTGATTGGGAGCAAGCAGTTTCAGATCTTTCCCTGCCTCGATCGCCTGAAGCGGCCGAATCCAGGTATTGAATTGTTGTGGGGAAAGGTCATCCTCCAGGCGCCCCAAACACAGGTTCCAGACCGCAGACAATACTAAATCTCCTAAAATACAAAGGTTTGGGGAAATCCACGCAAATACACCGGGTTTGGTGTGCGTAGCGCTCTTAATTCAACCCTAGTTTAAAGGCTGGTAATATTTTTATCCACAAGTTAACGAGAAAAAAATTTTATCCACAATATATTGAAAATGGCTGGAAAACAGGAAATTATTGACTTTTTCTCTACTTAAGATGTACATTCCAGCGCCCTTTTGCGGTTTCGGATTTAAATTCGTCATGAAAAGAACCTTCCAGCCCAGTGTGGTCAAACGCAAACGTCGCCATGGTTTTCGGGCGCGAATGAAAACCCGAGGTGGTCGCGCAATCCTTAACGCCCGGCGCGCCAAAGGCCGGGCAGAGTTAAGCGCTTAAGCGCAGCCCGCGCGAACCGACGCGCGGCCGTGGTCGATCACCATTTCTCCGGGGCTTGCCGCCTACTGCGCGCGGCAGAATTCAAAGCCGTACTGAAAGAGCACTGCAGCAGCAAAGACCCGCTCTTTGTTGTCTACGCGAGGGAGAATAGACTCGCACGAGCAAGACTCGGGATCACGGTGTCAAAAAGGACATCGCGAAAGGCGGTTCAGCGTAATCTGATAAAAAGATTAGTGAGAGAATCTTTCCGGTACCATGCCGCGGAAGTGACAGGCCTCGATATCGTCGCCATTGCACGCCACCCCAGTGCGTTTGCCGATAACAAGGATGTTTGCCAAAGCCTTAAGAGGCATTGGCGCCGGATAAATAACCAATGCAGAAAATCTTGATTATGCTTCTTAAAGGGTACCGGTACCTCGTCAGCCCGTGGTTTGGACAATCCTGCAGGTTTTATCCTTCATGCTCGTGTTATGCCATAGAGGCAGTCGAAAAACGCGGCGCGTTTGTTGGCTTGTGGCTGACACTTCGCCGGCTTGGCCGTTGCCACCCATGGCATCCCGGAGGTTATGACCCTGTCCCGGAAAAAGATGGAGCCGACCCGCGCGGCGAGTTGAGCTAAATGGATTTTCAAAGACTGATCCTGTTTGGCGCGTTGGGCATGGTGCTGTTGTTGTTGTGGCAGTCCTGGCTTGAGTACGAAGCGGACAAGAACAGCACCAGCTTCAATACGGCTACATCGACCGAATCGACAACAGCGCAAAGCGTTGGCAACAACACCAGCCAAGCCGATGCTGATGACGTCCCCCAGGCACCGACGGCTTCCGCGGTTACCGAATCCGCAGATACGCCGTCGCCCGTTCCCGTAAGCCAAAGCCTGCCCGCAGAGCGCCGAATCATCGTGGAAACGGACCTTGTCCGGGCGGAGATTGATACCAAAGGCGGCGACTTGAGACACTTGTCTCTTCTGACTTATCCGGTTTCGCTTGAAGAACCGGATGTCCCGTTTGTATTACTGAATGACTCAGGGGCCGATCTATTCCTGATCCAGGACGGTCTTTTGAGCACGGGCAAAGACGCGCCTAACCATCACACGGTCTTCTCCACCGACCGTGAAAACGTGACCCTGTCTCCGGACGCGGACAGCGTCGACGTGCATCTCGACTGGACATCAGAAGACGGCATCCGGTTTCGGAAAACGTTTACTTTTTTCAGGAACAGCTATTTTGTCGACGTGACCTTTACGGTGGATAACCAAAGCAGCGAGGCTTGGTCAGGATACCGATATTCCCAGATCCTGCGTACCCAGGTAGCAGAACCCAGCAGTGGACTCGGCTTTCTCGGCCGGCTGCCGAGTTACAAAGGCGGCGCGATTTTCACTCCGGAAGACAAGTATCAGAAGATCGATTTTGAGGATATGTATGAGGCAAATCTGGCACGGCCGACTCCCTCAGGCTGGGTTGCGATGCTTCAGCATTATTTTGTGGGCGCACTCCTTCCCAGTGCGGGCACCGGTTATGAGTTCTACTCGAACGTGACCAACCGGGACACCGGTCCACGTTACCTGATCGGCTACAAGACAACCCAGCCGACCGTTGTCCCCGCGGGGAGCGCACAAGCACTGGAAGGCGAGATATACATCGGGCCAAAAGAAACCGAACGGATGATCAAGGCGGACAACCAACTGGAACTCACAGTTGATTACGGCTGGCTGACACCCGTGTCATCGCCCCTTTTCTGGGTGATGACCTACATCAATCGGGCGGTGAACAACTGGGGCGTCTCGATTATCCTGCTGACCCTTCTGGTCAAGCTGGTGTTCTTCCCGCTCTCCGCCGCGAGCTACAAATCGATGGCGCGCATGAAAAAGATGCAGCCCCGCATGCAGACGCTGAAAGAACGGTTCGGCGACGATAAGCAGAAGTTCCAGCAGGCCATGATGGAGATCTACAAGAAAGAGAAGATCAATCCGCTTGGCGGTTGTCTGCCAATCGTCATCCAGATCCCGGTTTTCATCGCGCTGTACTGGGTTCTGCTGGAGAGCGTCGAGTTGCGCCAGGCACCCTTCGCCTTATGGATTAAAGACCTTTCGCTGCAGGACCCCTACTACGTGCTGCCGATCCTGATGGGCGCCTCCATGTTCGGCCAGCAATTGCTGAACCCGGCACCCCTTGATCCGATGCAGCAGAAAATCATGATGGCGTTGCCGCTGGTCTTCACCATCTTCTTCCTGTGGTTCCCATCAGGCCTGGTGCTGTACTGGCTGGTGAACAACGTCCTCTCGATTGCTCAGCAGTGGGTGATTACGCGCAAAATTCAGGCCGCCGACAGCAATACTTAGGAGCCGGCCGGCCGGTTTGCGCTTGGACCAGACAGACCTCTTGAGCGCTTCAACTCGAACCATCGCCGCGAAGGCGACGCCGCCGGGACACGGCGGTATCGGAATCATCCGCCTGTCCGGACCGGATTGTCTGCGCATTGCCCATGAGTTAACGGGCCGCCAACTCAAAGCACGCGAAGCCACCCCAACAGGTTTTCATGGCCGGGGCGGCGACACCCTCGATTACGGGGTCGCCATTCTCTTTAAAGCTCCCGCTTCTTACACCGGCGAGGACGTGCTCGAACTGCATTGCCATGGCGGTCCGGTCATCATGGACAGTGTCTTGGCTGAGGTGACGGCTTTGGGAGCAGATTTGGCGCGGCCGGGGGAGTTTACGGAAAGAGCATTTCTTAACGGCAAAATGGATCTCACCCAGGCTGAGGCGGTAGCCGACCTGATTAACAGTCAGACGGAGATCGCAGCGAGATCGGCGATAAAGTCCCTGGTAGGGGATTTTTCGAGGGAGATAAGTGAGTTATCCAGTGATTTAGGCGATCTTAGGGTGCTTGTCGAGGCGAATATAGACTTCTCAGAAGAACCTGTCCGAGATATAGAAAATAGACAAATTAAGAAGAAGATAGAGGAATTTAAGCT
This sequence comes from Pseudomonadota bacterium, assembly GCA_016845525.1. GTDB lineage: Bacteria > Pseudomonadota > Gammaproteobacteria > Arenicellales > UBA868 > UBA868. The sequence continues at coordinate 11,424 of JAERSQ010000204.1, read as the reverse complement.
AATTATCGGAGAACTTATAGACAGATCTAAACCCGGAGAACTGTTATCCACAGGCGCCGAGGTGGTCTTGATTGGTGCGCCGAATGTTGGCAAATCAAGCCTTTTGAACGCGCTCGCAAGAGCCGAGCGGGCGATCGTGACCGCGACACCCGGAACTACCCGGGATCTTCTGGAGGCAACCATTTCACTTGAGGGGCTGGCAATCCGGTTGATAGACACCGCTGGGATTCGAAATAGCGAGGACGAAATTGAAGCCGAGGGCATGCGCCGAGCGATTAAGGCAACAGAGCGAGCTGATCTTGTCGTTGAGGTGCGAGATGACAGCCAGGTCGATTCAGAAGATCTCAACACAACGGGTAACGATTTTTGTAAAAAAAGGAAAATTGTGGTCTACAACAAATGCGATCTAACTGGCCGCGCCTTTGGTGAATCGGAAGACCAAGATGGATTCCCCGCTGTCGCGATCAGTGCAACGACTCGCCAGGGCATCGAGGCTATGGAACGAGCCCTGCAAGAGCAGTTGGGTTACCAGGGCGCGAGAGAGGACACCATCATGGCGAGGCGCCGCCATATCGAAGCGATGCAGCATGCAAGCTCACACCTTCTGCAGGCAGCAGTCAATTTTGAAAGCCTTGATCTTCTGGCGGAAGAACTTCGGCTCGCGCAAAAAGAGCTTGGCAAGATTACGGGTGAGACAACAACCGAAGATCTTCTGGGCGACATATTTTCAACCTTTTGTATTGGAAAGTAGGATTTGGATCGGAGCCACTAAACCTGTTGCACCCGGTGGTTCTATTGTTCTGGGGAACGAGCTTTACTTTCGCGCTTGAATTAATCGAAATGTAACGAACTACAAAGAAGTACGTTCAATTTTCGGTATTACTCTCGGACCGTACTCGGTGCTGACGTACAGCCCAGGCCTTAGCCAGCCTTCTATATTTTTCTTTAGGCAAATCCAGGGCTGCGATGTTGGCAGCTTTGTAGAGATCTTCCGGGCGGAGACCTAATTCCTGCAGTTTTTCAATGAGATAAGCCGGTTGATATTGAGCCATGTAGCCCAATAGCCACCATTCGGGTGGAGGTTTTCTTTTGGCAGGCACAATAGTAGTGTACTACATAGTAGTCATTAAGAGCAGCATGACGGTTTCTCGGGAGAACGGGGCGAAAGTGGAGTCGCGAAAGGACATTAAGGGAGTTGGGCTGCTCATCAAGCACCTCGGAATCTGGATACCCATTGGGGGAACGGTTTGATAGGTCTCGAAACGAGCGGTGTAACGCAGGGACGGAAGAGACTGGGGAAGTGGGCCGTGGTATATCAACGGCCGCGACGTCATAATGAGATGAGTCGTGTTGCGGGAAAAAATAGAGAGAATTTAAATGGGTGAGAAAACACAGCTCGCGGGGAGCGAGGACATCTATTCGCGGAAAATCCTGACGCAGCTGATTGTGTTGGGAGTCGCCATTATCGTGGTTGGCCTCTGGCAATCAGACTTCCTCGCCCAGATTTACCTCAAGAACCAGATTACCCACGTCGGTTGGTTTATCAACGGCGGAATCCTGATACTTTTTCTGGCCGGCATCTACCATATTGTTCGGGAGTTCCAGCGCTTAAGCGATGAGGAGCGCGCGATCAGCCGCGTGCTTCAGAATCTGGATACCGGCGCGTCGCCCACAGAGGGCGCAGACGCAAAGTCCCTCATGGTGCGGCGATACCTTGCCCTTGAGGATCTACACCGGCAGCACGCGGTCATCAATCACAGCGCCCTGGCTGCGACGCTGGTAGCGCTGGAGTCAAGCCGGGTGAGTTTTCCGAAGTTTGTGCACAACGTGCTTATCCTGACGGGGGTCTTCGGTACGATCGTCTCTTTGTCGATTGCGCTGCTGGGTGCGTCGGATGTGATTACGTCGACAACGGAAATTGGCGGTTTGAGCATGATCATCCACGGCATGTCGACAGCATTGTCGACCACGATGACCGCGATCTTCGCTTACCTCTCTTTTGGGTATTTCTATCTTCGATTAATGGACGCACAAACCCATGTCGTGAGCCGGATTGAAGAGGCGACGAGCCGCGTCCTGTTGCCGCGATTCCAGATTGAACCCGAGAAAGCGGCTGAGCAACTCACCCATATCGTCCGTACCGCAGCAGCGCTGGTGGAGCGGCTCGATGAATCTCAGGCGGGATATGCGAAGGTGGCCGAGGACATGCGCAGCCTGCTCGCGAGTTACCGCGACGAAATGCAGCGCAACAGCGAGGGTCTCATCGAGATGACCCAGGTATTGCGCGAGGGGTTCCGGCTGAACGATCCCAAGCGGTAGCAAGCAGTGGCCATTACCCGCACAGATGGTTTTGTAGATCTGAGAGTCTCGCCCACGGTGAGTGGGCGCTCGGATGAGGATAGCGTGTGGCCGTCATTCACCGACATCATGACGGTGGTGGTGCTCATCTTTCTGGTGGCGCTGGTCGTCATCCTGATGCGAAACACCGAGCTCGTGGGCCAACTTCGGGAATCGGTTAGCCAGACCGAGACCATGACCACACAGCGCAGCGACATGGAGATGCGCATCGCAGCGCTGGGAGACGAAGTGGTGCGCCTGCGTTCCGTGCTGGCGCAAGCAGAGGCCGAGCGCTCCGCGGCCGAAGAAACGATTGTCCTCAAGGAAAGCGAGATTTCGGCATTGCTGGATGATGTCAGCGCTCTGCAAAAAGTGAGAGAAGCATTGGCCGCTGAGAAAACGCAGCTCGATAAAGAGTTGGCGGCCGTTGAAGACGAGCGGCAACAACTCACAGCAGAAAAAGCCGCGCTGTCGGAAGAACTCGCGGGCGTGACCTCCGAACGCGAGCAACTCAGCGAAGAGAAAACTGTGCTGGTGACGACGCAACAACAGCTTGAGGATCAGCTGGCCTCTTTAGAGCAGGATCGGGCTGCTTTGCAGGGAGTGAAGGAATCTCTGCAGACCGAGGTGGCGGGACTGATTGCGACCCGGCAACAACTCACAGCAGAAAAAGCCGCGCTGTCGGAAGAACTCGCGGGCGTGACCTCCGAACGCGAGCAGCTGAGCGAAGAGAAAACTGTGCTTTCCGAAGAACTTGCTGGCGTCATTGCACAAAGCCAGACCCAGTTGGAGCAGTTGGCTGCCTCGGAAGGACTTCGCCAACAGCTTTCGCTGGATCTGACCAATCTCAACAACGCGTTGTCCGAACTGCAGGCAGAACAAAGCCGGCTGATTCTGGCGGCTGAAGCACAAACCCAAGATCAGGTAGCGGTCGTTCAGGCGCGCGACGCCCTGCTGCGAGATCGTGACGCACTGGCAGAGCAAGTGAATGCGCTTGGCGTGGCTCGCAGTGCACTGCGTACTGAGGTCAGTGCCTTGCGTACCGAGATGGCAGGCCTCGTCCGTACCAGTGTGAGTACCGAACTTGCGCTTGAGGAAAGTCGTCTCGAGGGCGAGGAACTGACGGCGCGTCTTGCAGAAACCGCGCTTGAATACAAGTTGACCAAAGAGGAACTGGCTTATCTTCGTGCTCAGTACGCTGACGAGGTTGAAGCGTTTTCCAAGGAGCGCGAACTGCTGGCGGCTGCGCACAAAGCCGAACTCGATATCCTGAGAGAACGCCATTCAGATCTTGAGAGCAAGTACAACCGCCTGGTCCGACCGGCGCGCAGCACGGTTGGGCGCTTCGTAGTCGAAGTGCGTTTCTGGAAAGAGGGGGATGCACGCCGTTACTCACTGCGACCCGCGTCGGGTGTGGAACGATCAGTAAGCGAATCAGAGCTGCACCAACAACTGACCGCAATGAAAGCGCGTCATGGAGAAAAGCTTTATACCAAGGTCATGCCGGACGATAATTCGCTGACCCATGGAGAAGCCTGGCGCTTCACCAACAAGATTCTCAATCGTTACGACTACTACTACCAGACCTGATCATCGGATCAGTTGTCTTCCCATGCAGTATCCCGAAACATTTGACGTGATCGTTATCGGCGGCGGCCATGCCGGTACCGAGGCAGCGCTGGCCGCGGCTCGCGCCGGTGCCCAGACCCTGTTGGTTACCCATACGATCGAGACGGTCGGTCAGATGTCCTGCAACCCGGCTATCGGCGGTATCGGCAAGGGGCATATCGTCAAAGAGATTGATGCCCTGGGCGGCATCATGGCCCAGGCGGCGGATCGGGCCGGCATTCAGTTCCGGCGGCTTAACGCCCGAAAAGGACCAGCGGTACGTGCTACGCGGGCGCAGGCAGACCGGACGCTTTACCGGGAGGCCATCCGCAGCGCGATTGAAGGGGAGAGCGGTCCGGTGGTCCTGCAACAGGCCGTTGAGGACTTGCTGGTGGAAGGCGACCGGATCGCTGGAATTGTCACGGCGGGAGGCATCCGCATTTCGGCCCGCGCGGTGGTGTTAACCACCGGGACGTTCCTCAATGGCCGGATTCATGTGGGCCATCGCAGCGAACCGGGAGGGCGCGCAGGCGATGCGCCGTCCACCGCCCTCGCAGATCGGCTCCGCGAACTGTGTCCCCGAACCGGACGCCTGAAAACAGGTACGCCGCCGCGAATCGACGGACGCACCATCAACTTTTCATCCCTTGAGTTGCAGCCGGGAGACGACCCGGTACCGAGTTTTTCCTTTCTTGCCAAGGAGAGCGATCACCCGCGGCAGGTCTGCTGCCACATCGCGAAGACCAATGAAAAGACCCATGACATCATTCGTGGTGCACTTAGCCAATCCGCGCTCTACGGCGGCGAGATAGAGGGCATCGGGCCAAGATACTGCCCGTCGGTTGAGGACAAGATCGTTCGGTTTGCCGATCGGGATACCCATCAGATATTCGTTGAACCCGAGGGGCTGACTGTCCACGAGATTTACCCTAATGGTCTTTCAACGAGTCTGCCCTTTGATGTTCAGTGGGAGATGGTTCGCAGCATCGAAGGATTTGAAAACGCCCGGATCACCCGGCCGGGTTATGCGATTGAGTATGATTATTTTGATCCACGCGACCTGCTTCCGGGGCTTGAAACCCGCGCCCTGTCCGGGCTTTTTTTTGCGGGACAGATCAACGGCACAACGGGCTATGAAGAAGCGGCCGGGCAGGGACTGGTTGCGGGCCTCAACGCGGCCCGGCGAAGCCGTGGCGATTCACTCTGGTGCCCGCGCCGTGACGAAGCGTACATCGGGGTCATGATTGATGACCTGACGGCGCGCGGCGTGACCGAGCCCTATCGCATGTTTACCTCCCGGGCGGAATATCGATTGCAGTTGCGTGAGGACAACGCGGATCTGCGCCTGACTGAGACCGGTAGAGCTCTGGGCCTGGTCGATGACTCACGGTGGACAGCCTTTTCGCGCAAACGCGATCTGTTTGAGACGGAGCGTATCCGTTTGCAGCAGACCTGGGTTCGGCCCGAAGCGATTTCGGCCGAAAAGGCGCAGGCCGTGCTGGGTCAGGAACTCAGCCGGGAACAAACCCTTGCTGATCTTCTGCGCAGACCGCAGGTCCGCTATCAGGAATTGATAGGCCTTTGCGGAATGGACCCAGAGCGCGTGACAGATACCGCCGTCATCGAGCAATTGGAAATCGAAGCGCGCTATGCGGGATACATTGAGCGTCAGCGAGATGAGATTGCCCGCCAGCGCAAGCATGAAGATACGCCCATTCCAGAAGAGACGGATTACCAGGAAGTGCAGGGACTGTCCAACGAGGTTCGCCAGATTCTGATTGAACATCGGCCCGTGACCCTTGGGCAGGCAACACGGATTTCCGGTGTGACCCCCGCTGCCATCTCTTTGTTGCTGGTACACCTGAAGCGCCAGCAACTGCGTTCAGCCGCCTGAGCCCTGTCTAAAGACAGATGGCCGGTTCGCTAAAGCTGCAATTGGCAGAGGGTGCCAGGCAGATCGGTCTTGAGCTCAGCGGGGCTTGTTGCGATACCCTGCTTGATTATGCGGCGCTGATCCGCAAGTGGAATCAGGCGCACAACCTGACCACCATCGATGATCCGGCAAAAATGCTGACCCACCATCTGCTGGATAGTCTCTCAATCGCACGTTTCGTAAGCGGGGACCGCTGTCTTGATATCGGATCCGGTGCGGGCCTGCCGGGTATGGTGATGGCCCTTGCTCATCCTGAGCAGCACTGGACGCTCGTCGAAAGCCGGACCAAGAAGGCCAGTTTCCTTCGTGAAGCCAAGACCCGCTGTAAAGCCAAAAACGTGACGGTGATCGCGGCTCGGGTTGAGGATTACCGGCCACCGGCAAATTTTGATACGCTAGCCTCGCGTGCGGTTTCGACATTGGCCAATCTCATCAGCATGACCGATCACCTGCACCATCCGCAGGGGCGGCTGATCAGTATGAAAGGCACTTATCCTGAAGATGAGTTGTCGGTGTTAACCCCGCGCCATCGGGAGATGACTGAGGTCTTTCCGGTCGAGGTGCCCGGTCTGGATGCACACCGACACATCGTGGTAATGACAGACGTTTCGGAGAATCAAACTTGACCAGGATCATCGCGGTGACAAACCAAAAAGGGGGCGTGGGCAAAACCACGACCGCGATCAATCTGGCCGCCGCGCTCGCTTGCGAGGGTCTTCGGGTACTTTTGATTGATCTGGACCCGCAGGCCAATGCCACCGTCGGCAGCGGTATCGACCGAAATCAGCTTCAGCACACTGTCTATCAGGTGCTGTTGGGCGAGAGTACTTTCTCGGAGGCGGTGGTCGCGAGCGACTCGGGTTTCGACGTGTTACCGGCTGAACCTGGTCTTGCTGGCGCACAGGCAGAACTGACCCAGGGAGACGAAAGCGACAATCACCGCTTGCAACGTGTGCTGAGCGCGGTTCAGCAATACGACCTGATGCTGATTGACTGTCCACCGGCGCTGAACGTGCTGACATTGAACGCGCTTGTCGCGGCTCATTCCGTGCTGATTCCGGTGCAGTGTGAGTACTATGCCCTCGAGGGGCTGAGTGGGCTGGATGATACTATCCGCCGACTGCAGTCGAGCGTTAACCCTTCGCTGACGATCGAGGGACTGATTCGCACCATGTTTGATGGACGCAACTCACTGACCAATGAGGTCTCCGCACAGCTGCGGCACTATTACCCCAATCTCGTCTATGAAACGGTGATTCCCCGAAACGTTCGTCTCGCCGAGGCGCCGAGTTTTGGTCAATCGGTTATCGACTATGACCCGATTTGCCAGGGGGCGCTGGCCTACAAGCAGTTGGCCACCGAGATGCTGCAGAGTCTGCGTTCGTCTGAGACACCCGATGTCAGCACGGTCGTGCCAGGAGCAAAACATGAGCCCTAAGGCGAGACTCGGCAAAGGCCTTGACGCGTTGCTGGGCAGCGCGCCATCGGTGCCGCAGTCCACTCAGTCCGACCTTCGCCAGTTGCCGGTTGGTCAGATTCGCAAGGGTCGCTACCAGCCACGCACCAGGATGGACGAGGCATCGCTCGAAGAGCTGGCTGCTTCAATTTCCTCACAAGGGATCGTTCAGCCGCTGCTGGTGCGGGAAACAGCCGGTGGCGGATACGAACTGATCGCGGGTGAACGCCGCTGGCGAGCCGCTCAGCTTGCGGGTCTGACCGAGGTGCCCGCAGTGGTTCGCCGCGTGCCGGATGAAGCGGCGCTGGCAGTGGGCCTTATCGAAAATATCCAGCGCGAGAATCTCAATCCGATTGAGGAGGCGGCAGGTATTCAGCGCCTGCTTGATGAATTCGGATTGACGCACCAACAGGCCGCTGAAGCCGTCGGCCGATCACGGGTGGCGGTCAGCAATCTGCTCAGACTGCTGAAACTCGATCCGGGCGTACGTGAGCATCTTGAGTCAGGCCGCATCGAAGCGGGTCATGCTCGGGCCCTGCTGGGGCTGCCCAAACCTCAGCAGGCCGTTGCAGCGCAAGCCGTCATGCAGCGGCGACTGTCGGTTCGTCAGGCCGAGGAGCTTGTTCGCAGGATGCTGGAGCCATCCGGGAAAACAGCGTCGAAAAAACCCAAGAACAAAAAAGGACGCAGTCGTGATATTCAGCGCCTCGAGGAAGCGCTGTCCGAAAAACTTGCGGCGCCGGTGCATCTGGAGTCGCGTGACGGGAAATCAGGCCGTTTGGTGATTGAGTACAACTCGCTCGACGAACTCGACGGCATTATCGAGCGCCTGGACTAAGGGCTGTCTTACTTGCGGCGTATTCCTATTTTGCGTCCCGCCTGATCCGGTACCGGCAGCGATTCATGCGCTGCCATCATTTGATCGATGACCCCACTGACCTTCGGCGGAAACGGTGAGGTCCGTCGACTCTCAAGGCTGACGTGGATCATCATTTGCTCACTGGTGGCGGCAAGGTAGCCCGCTTCAGCGTGGAACAACCGCAGGAAATAGTGAACCCGCTTGCTGTCGGCGTCCAGCAGCTGACACGTGAGACGGATGGGATCGTCGAGATGTAATTCCTGCAGGTAGTTGATATGCATCTCCAGAGTGAATGTCGACGATTTCTCTGTCTCGAGGTATTCCGGGGTAATGCCCATCTGGCGCATGAACTCATCCACACCGCGATCAAAAGCCAGGACGTAATAGGCCACGTTCATGTGGCCGTTGTAGTCAATCCATTCGGGCAACACACGCTGGCGGCCGACATCGAGCTCTGCTTTGGCGAATTCCTGAGTCATGAGGGGTCCTGTCGTGCGCGAAGATGTCGAATGGCTTGTTCGATGCCGTTGTCGACGTAGGCGCCGTAATAGTCAGGAATGCTTGCTCCGACAAGCGACTGACTGATGGGTGTTCCTGCGCCATCGAGAAATTCGAGCGTGGGCACGATCCTGATCCCGCGGTTTTTGGAAAAGGATCGATGACTGGTGACATCTCCACCGAAGCCCACCAGATAGAGATTCGTGTCGATGCGCACCTCTCGCAACAGCATGCGATCCCGATATGCCGGATCTGCAGAAATCAGGTTGAAGACGCTCGCTTTGACCTCATCACAATAGTGACAGTATTCGGCTGTGTAGATGAGCAGGATCGGCAGTTGCGCCGAGCGCGACGCGTCGGCGTCCTGCTGAAGATCAGAGGCAACAGGAATCTTTCCGGCCAGAACCGGCCCCACTGAGAGCCCGGCGAGCAAAAAGGCAGCGCAGAGGTATTTCACGAAAGGCATGATGAAATTATATCTCGACGTCACAGTCCCCCAAGCGGCGGGCCATCCCCGCGCGTTTCAGGTGCTGCGGATCATTTTCCGGATACCCGGATACTGATCGCGCGTGATGCAGTACTTGGCGGTGCCCTCGGCCCAGGGTTGGCCTGCTTCCAGCAGCGCCTCCAGCCGCGGCAGATCGCAGACCATAATGCTGCCAACCACGTCGACGCCGCGATCGAAGATCGGGTCCGGCAAACACGATGCGCTCGGCCCCACCAGGGCAATCTGTGCTCTTGGATCACAGTGGCTGAGCACATTATCCAGCGTATCGTTGATCAGGGTGGAGCCCGTGATTAATACGCGGTCGCAGCCGCGCAGGCGATCGGTTTGATCGGTCACTTCAAAAGGGCCAGATCTTTCGAGGAATTGGGGGTCTTTCTCGATGACAGTCAGCGCCCCGGGATAGTCTCCCCACCGCTTGATAAGCGGAGCAAAAAAACCAACCATCCCGACGTGTCGGGCGCCAGCCAGATCCAGCCGGCCAAGCGGATCCGTTGCCCGGTCAAGCTCGAACCCAGCCGCCTTGAGCAGGTGCTGGCTGACGGCGTTGAGTGCACCGAGCCCTACCGCTGTCGACAATGGGTCAGTACCCAGACAGTTTTTAACAAGGTCCAGGGTCGGCGCCTCAGTAAACTGTCGCAGGTCACACGTATCCAGGCGCGACAAGGTATCATCCAGACCGGCAAAAAAGAACCCGCAACTGCCGTCGGCGAGAGCGACGACCCCAAATTTCTTCCCCCGCTCCGGCGAAGCGGCCGCGCGGGGCTTGTACAGACCACTTACGGCGGGCAGTTCCTTTTCCTCGCCCAGGGTAAGAACGAGATCAGCCAGGTCGGATAATACAGTCATGGGTGCGCAGGACAGTGAGGTCGGCATGTCGCGGGAGCGTCGAGTCTATAGCAAGTTTCGCTCGCCCGATCTGATCGATATCGCCAATATGCGCCCCGGGGTGTCAAAGGATCGCATCATCGAAGCCTGGGTCGCGACCCGCCTTTCCATTCACCAGGCCTTCTACCGTCCGAGTAACCAACTGCTCTATTTCTGTGATACGGCCAAGGGCGATACCAGTGATATCGTCGGCAAAACCCTGCTATCCCTCAAGTCGCCAAGGCCTTTAGAACCGGTGCGCATCGATGCGTTGGGCGCGCTTTTTGTCGGGATCAAGGTGCGTGTGGAGCCAGACCAATTTGTCGTGGTGAATACCGCCTTGAGGCTCAGCGGAATCAGCGTTGAACGCCTTGAAGATCTCTAGGCAGTCTCTCAGACGCTGCCGGGATAACCACACTGACGCCAGGCCTCAAACACCGCGACCGAGACTGCGTTGGCAAGGTTGAGACTGCGGCTTGTGGTGCACATCGGCAGCGTTAACTGCTGGGCTTGTGGTACGCGGTGCCGGACATCATCGGGAAGGCCGCGGGTCTCAGGGCCGAACACCAATGCATCCCCGTTTTGGAACGCGCAGTCACTGTGTCGCCGGACATGCTTGGTCGAGAACATGAAAGTGCGCTGAGGAGAAACTGTCTCAAGGAATGCATCGAGGTCAGCATGACGGCGTAGCGTGACCGCATCAGCATAGTCCAGTCCTGCCCGCCGGAGTGTGCGGTCGTTAATCGAAAAACCAATCGGCTCTATCAGATGAAGTTGTGACCCGGTGTTGGCGCACAGGCGGATCACATTCCCAGTATTGGGCGGAATCTCAGGTTGAAAAAGGACTACGTGAAACACTGTGTGCCAGTTATGTGCCAGATTAGTTTAGTTTTGGCGGTCACCAAATGCTGTCCTTGGGTTCCACAGGGGGTTTCCATAATTCGAATTCGCCGTGCTCCCTCACGTCAACAGTTGGATTGTAGTCACCCTTATCAAAATGTAGCACTCCGCGTACGTCGCCCGGTTCCATCGTGGGTGGTTTGGCAAATGGGAATGGGTTTTGCGCGGTGGGTGTTGCCATCCGTATACCTTGCATCGCACCCTGCAATGCGTTGATTACAAATTCCTCGTTTATGGTTCCAGTACCTTTGTATTCCTTTTTCATCTCAATACTCCTCGTGGTTAGTGCACCGTAGTTGGTGCGGTAAATGGTTTCTGGGTGACCTTTCCCCCGTAATGTACGCCACGAGCGATGTGGGATTTCCCTATAAAATGACCGATGGGAGGTCCCGACATGAAGCGCAAGCGCTATACCGAAGAACAGATAATTTTGACCCTCAAGGAGCATGAGGCCGGCCGTA
>JAERSQ010000203.1 GCA_016845525.1 Pseudomonadota bacterium | reverse complement strand
ATCGGTCAGTGGCACCGTTGCACCCTGGTCGGTTTCGCGGGGTGGGCGGCGTCGATCTTCTGGTTCATGGCGTTCACCCTGACACACGCGGCCTATGTTCGCGCTCTGGGGCAAATCGAACTGATCTTTACCTTTCTGGCCTCCGTGTTCTTTTTCCGGGAGAGAGTCACCCGGACTGAGCTCATTGGCGTGATCCTGCTCAGCGGGGCAATTGTCCTGCTCGTACTCGAGAAAGCAGTCTGACTACGACGCTTTTGCTTCGGGAACGGGGAGAAAATAGTTATCCAGAAAATGGTCGAGCCATCCGCGGGCATCCCCTGCGGATCGTGCGTGACTATCCAGTTGATCTTCGTGTGGCTGCGCGCCGGTGAGGTTTAACTTGGGACTGCCCCGCTCTGACGTGCACCAGTGATTGACCATTTCCCGGGTAATTTCGGGATGAAATTCGATCCCGTAGGCGTGATCCGCGTACGAGAAGGCCTGCCCTGAAAACGACTCGCTTTTAGCCAGATGCAAGGCCCCCTGCGGAATCTCAAACGTCTCTGAGTGCCACTGATAGAAAATCGTTTCCTGAGGCAAGAAGGCTTTACCCTGAGGAGTCGGAGACACCGGCCAATAACCGATTTCGACGATACCGTCTCCGCGCGGTCCGACTTTGGCGCCGAGTACGCGCGCCAATTCCTGTGCACCAAGGCAGATCCCCAACAGGGGAATTTTGGAGGGAAGCACCGTTTTTTCCAGCCAATCCAGTTCGGCCCGGATTCCCGCAACACCGTCATCGGTAGCGCTTTGCGGCCCGCCGAAGACTATGACTGCGTCATAACGGGAAAGGTCTTCCGGTAATGCATCTCCCAGGCAGGGGCAGTACTGATCCAGCGCAAACCCTCTGTCCGCAAGATTCCTCCCAAGAAATCCAGGCGTGGAGGTTTCCTGATGCACTACCGTCAATATCTGCTGGCCGGGCTTCATCGATCACAAAGCAAGAAAACAAGAGCACCTGATTGTAGTTCAGAAGCCAAACACTGACCCATCATTCCGTTCGACCATCTGGGTATCCGGCGACCCTCCTCACCCTATCCGAATATTCGCGCGCACGGTTTCCTAAGTGAGACGCCTTCATAAAGATTTCACTTAACCGTAGAATACTCACGCTTTTTCCGCAAGGAACGCCATCATGGACCGTTTTTCGCTCGCTTGGGGCCGTTGGGTAACCCGTTACCGTGCCGCCACCATCGCCCTATCACTCCTGCTCGCGCTCGGTGTCGCCTCGGGCGGTCAATTTCTGAATTTTACGAATGACTATCGCGTCTTTTTCGGAAGCGAGAATGTGCATCTACAGGCTTTCGAGGAACTGCAAGATATCTTCAGCAAAAACGACAACGCGCTGATCGTCCTGGCGCCGCGAGATGGCCAGGTTTTCACGCCAGAGACACTGGCCGCCATCGCCGACGTGACAGAACGCGCCTGGCTCACCCCTTTTTCAATCCGGGTCGACTCACTCACCAACTTCCAGCACACCACGGCGATCGGTGACGATCTTGAGGTCGCCCCCCTGGTGCAGGATCCCAAACGCCTGACAGACGCCGAGCTTTCGCGCATTAAAGCAGCGGCACTCAATGAGCCCGCCCTGCTCAGCCGGCTGATCTCACCCGATGCGCGCGTTACCGCGATCAACATCACGGTGGAGCTGCCAGGGATCGATGAAGCTACCGAAAATCCGCGCGCTGCGGCCGCAGTTCGTGACATTCGCGACTACATCGAAGCCACCTATCCGAACATGGATGTTTACCTGACTGGAATCGTGATGATGAATCAGGCGTTCCAGGAAGCCGCGATGAGTGACACCACCCAACTGATTCCGGCCGCGCTCGCAATTATCCTGCTGATGGTCTTTCTGCAGTTAAGAGGTCTCACGGGCACGCTCGGCACCCTGATAGTCATCGTCCTCTCCGTGATTGCCGCCATGGGCACGGCCGGTTGGATGGGCGTCCGGCTGACACCACCCTCCATGTCGGCGCCCACGATCATCCTGACCCTTGCCGTCGCTGACTGCGTGCATATTCTCTCGAACTGGCTGCAAAAGATCCGCGAGGGTCTGGGGAAGCAGGAAGCCATGACCGAGAGTATCCGTATTAACTTCAGCCCGGTCCTGCTGACCTCGGTCACGACTGCGATCGGATTTCTTTCGCTCAATTTCAGTGATTCACCGCCTTTCCACGATCTGGGCAATATCTCAGCGGTGGGCGTCATGTTTGCCTGGCTGTTTTCCACAACGCTGTTGCCGGCACTCGTGACTTTGTTGCCGGCAAAGCCCCGTCAGGGACGCAGCCTGATTACCCAGATGATGACCCAGCTTGGGGACTGGGTGATTAAGCGCCGCCGGATCCTCATGCCGACTGTGAGCCTGGTGATTGTTGGGCTGGTGCTGGTCATTCCCCGCAATGAGCTTAACGACGTCTTTGTTCGCTATTTTGATGAACGAATCGAGTTTCGCCCGCATACGGACTTCGTTGTTGAGAATCTGACCGGGATGTACTTCATCGATTACGCGCTCGACTCAGGCGAATCGGGCGGAATTTCTGATCCCGCCTACCTCGCCCAGGTTGAACAGTTCTCGAACTGGCTGGCTGAGCAGCCGGAAGTCATACATGTGAGCACGCTGACGGATGTCTTCAAGCGCGTCAACCGCAGCATGCACAGCGATGACCCTGACTGGTACCGCTTACCAGAAGAGCGGGACATGGCGGCACAGTACCTTCTGTTATACGAGATGTCCCTGCCCTACGGGCTGGACCTCAATAACCAGATAGACGTTGAAAAGCAGCGCACCCGTTTGAGTGCCACTCTGGAAACCCTGTCGACCACACAGACCCTTGCTTTTGAACAGCGCAGTTACGATTGGATGCGAGAGAACACACCAGCGCTGCTGACAACGGCTGCAAGTCCACCGATCATGTTTTCTCATATCGGCATGCGCAATATTGTCAGCATGCTCGGAGGTACCGCCTTTGCGTTGGTTGCCATCTCATTGCTGATGACCGCAGCGCTGCGCAGTTGGCGGTTTGGGCTTTTGACCCTAATCCCGAACATCGCACCGGCAGCGATGGCTTTCGGTTTATGGGCCCTGGTGGACGGCGAAGTCGGACTGGGCCTGTCTGTGGTTGCCGCCATGACGCTCGGGATCGTCGTGGACGACACCATCCACTTCATGACCAAATACCTGCGCGCAAGGCGCGACCAGGGGCTGGATGCCGCGGCAGCGGTTCGGTACTCCTTTGCGACGGTCGGCGTGGCCCTCTGGACCACTACCCTGGCATTGGCAGCAGGATTTCTGGTGATTTCTACCTCGGCGTTCTCGGTCAACGCAGAAATGGGATTGCTGGTGGCCGTGGTTGTGATACTGGCGCTGGTTGTGGACTTCCTCCTGCTGCCGGGATTGCTGATCCGCTTCGACCGATGGCTTTCTGGGAAACATGCTGACGATGCCGCCCAAGACCCTATCAGCCAGACCGCCTGATCATAATATTCGTGCAGACTACCGGAGCCTTTTCATGAGACCAATGAGTGTTTTTCTCGCCGTTATCGCCCTCCTCTTGCCGCAGATGTCCTTGGCTGACACATCCGACGGCAAAGCCCGGGGTGTCGAAATCGCGACCGAGGCCGATAAGCGGGACAGCGGCTGGCAATACCAAAGTTCCGACATGGAAATGATTCTTCGCAACCGCGCAGGCAAGGAGAGTCGACGCAAGATCAGTTCCCGCCAGCTCGAGGTCGAGGGCGATGGCGACAAGACCCTCTCTCTCTTTCACGAGCCACGAGATGTCCGGGGGACGGCAATGCTGACTTTTTCCCACGGACTGGAGCCGGATGATCAATGGCTTTACCTGCCTGCCATCAAGCGGGTTAAGCGGATTTCCTCCCGAAACCGGTCCGGTCCCTTCATGGGTAGCGAATTTGCATTCGAAGATCTCAGCTCACAGGAACTGGATAAATATGATTATCGCTATCTTCGGGATGAATCCTGCAGCGCCTATCAGTGCTACGTGATCGAGCGTATCCCCCTCTACGAAAACTCCGGCTACACGCGACAGATCGTCTGGCTGGATCAGGCTGAATTCCGGTCAATCAAAATCGAATACTACGACCGCAAAGATGAACTGTTGAAGACGCTGGATTTTTCTGACTATCAGGAGTATCCGGGTGGCTACTGGCGAGCCGACAGGATGGAAATGACCAATCATCAAACCGGCAAAAGTACGACCCTGCTCTGGTTCAATTACGATTTTGAAACCCCGCTCAAAAGCGGGGACTTCAACAAGAATGCGTTAAAACGGCTGTTGTGATTGCTGCGCGCAGACGGTG
The DNA here is from genome assembly GCA_016845525.1 of Pseudomonadota bacterium. GTDB lineage: Bacteria > Pseudomonadota > Gammaproteobacteria > Arenicellales > UBA868 > UBA868. The sequence goes on along the minus strand of JAERSQ010000203.1, from coordinate 26,614 downwards.
CTGGTATTTGCGGCTTATCGCCGGAATGCTGGGCATCTTTGCGCTTGCCTCATCCTTATCGGCAGGGGCAGATGTCGACAGGCAATTTGAACTTTCACTTCAGGGGCAGTTCTTCCCCAATATCAAATCGGGCTCTGCCGATGTCCGCCAGCAGTTTCTTACGGGTCTTGAAGCTGAGTTCACCAGCGATTTTGATTCCGATCACCTGATCGGCACTTTTCTCCCCTACGGCCGGATCGCCTCGACCGGAGGCGAGATGAATCATGCCGACATCCGGGAATTGAATCTGCTGTACACCGCAGATAACTGGGAAGCTATCGGCGGCATCAGCCGGGTATTCTGGGGTGTGACCGAATCCGGGCACCTGGTTGACATTATCAATCAAACCGATCGACTCGAGGGCTTCGATGGTGAAGACAAGCTCGGTCAGACGATGGTCAGAGCGAGTCGCCTGTTCGACCAGAGTGTGCTGGATTTGTATGTACTCCCCGGCTTTCGCGAGCGCGCGTTCTTGCCATCCGACCAGCCCTTGGCACTGCCCTTTGCAATAGAAGATGATAATGCGCTCTATGGCGCCCGCAATGGACAGCAGCACGTTGATCTTGCGGCACGGTTTTCGGGTTATCGAGGCATTATCGACTATGGTCTTTCGTGGTTTAACGGTACCTCGCGCGATCCGGAGTTCATTGCCCAGTCAAACGGAACATTCCGGCCTCGATATCCCCTGATCAATCAGTGGGGTCTGGATCTTCAGCTGACCCTGGACAGTTGGCTCTGGAAGCTTGAGGCGATTCACAGGGCCTTCGAGACCGATGCGCTCACCGGTGACTTCAGCGCGGGCATCGGCGGAGCCGAGTACACAATATACGAACTGGCGGATTCGCTTTTTGATCTTGGCCTGCTCGCAGAGTGGCATGTCGACAGTCGTGATGACCGTGCCACGGTGCCACTGCAGAACGACCTCTTTGCCGGAATACGGGCCTCTTTCAACGATACCCAGAGTTCGGAGTTTCTGGCGGGAGTCTTCTCTGACCTCGACGACAGCAGCAGCAGTTTCCGATTAGAAGCCAGTCGGAGAGTGCTGGACGATGCCCGGATCACGCTGGAAGCGCAGTCTTTCATTGACGTCGACCCGAATAACGCTATCTCGTATCTTCAGGACAGCGATTTCATCGTTCTGTCCCTTCAGCTGTTTTTCTAAAACGCCGGCCGGCCGGGTGGACCGCGGCAATCCCGCCAGAACCGGCAGGGCTGGACAGGATGTTGGAATAACTGTATATATAAACAGTATCTTAAATCCCGCCCAATCCAAGTCCGCGATGCTATGAACAGACCTCTGACTGCACGGCAACTGCAGGTACTGGAATGTATCCAGGCCTTTGTTGATAACACCGGCATGCCTCCAACCCGCGCTGAAATTGCCAGGCACCTGGGATTTCGCTCAGCTAATGCGGCTGAGGAGCACTTGCGCACCCTGGCACGCAAAGGTGTTATCGAGCTTCAGTCTGGAGCATCCCGGGGCATACGATTACTGACGCCATCCGGAGTGCCTGTTGTGGGCGAGGTGGCTGCCGGTAATCCGATCCTGGCAACCGAGCACATCGAGGATCATTACCCCCTGCCGCCAAAACTGTTTCGCCCCCAGGCCCACTATCTGTTGCGTGTACGCGGGATGAGCATGCGTGATGCCGGCATCCTCAATCGTGACCTGCTGGCTGTACACCGTACACGAGAAGCTGCCAATGGGCAGATTGTGGTCGCTCGGCTCGATGACGAGGTCACTGTCAAGGAATTCCGACGCCGGGGAAATATCGTTACCCTGCTGCCTAAAAATCCCGATTTCGACCCTGTACGCATCGATCTGCGTCAGCAGCCATTGGCCATTGAAGGCATTGGCGTCGGGGTGATACGAAATGACTCTCTGCCGTGAGCCTGGAATCCTGCCTGCAGCGGCGGGATATCTGGCGCGGCAAGAAAGCAGCCCAAGCCGGGGGTGCTGTCGCAACCGGTTTCGCCGCTCTTGACCAGCATCTGCCGGGCGGCGGGTGGCCCCAGCATGCCCTCACTGAAATACTGATAGAAGATATTGCCTACAGTCCGCTGTGGCTGCTCATGCCGGCCCTTGGCAAAATCATGCCCTCGCGCCCCTGGCAAATCTGGATCGCACCACCAGCCATACCCTACCCGCCCGGCTTGAGCCAGCACGGACTGGACCTGTCTAAAATCCTGCTGATCAATACATCAGACCCGACAGACATCCTGTGGTCGACAGAGCAGGCATTGCGCTCACATGCCTGCAGTGCGGTGCTGTGCTGGCCCGGCAGACTGCATCAGTCCGCCACACGAAAACTGCAGCTTGCTGCTGAATACGGAGGCGGACTGGGCATCTGCTTTCAGAATGAGCGTGCACTCAATACTCACAGCATGGCCGCACTAAAACTGCATTGCCGCAATACGGATGGGGGTCTGTGCATCGACCTGATCAAGTGCCGTGGCGGCCCGCTGCACCAGAATCTGATGGTGGCGCATCCTTCATCCCGGCCCGCATCAACAATCAGGCCAAGCCAAGATGGATCGAGAAAGGATTAGGGTTGTGTCTCAGTTGTATCAGAACACAAAGAATCGGCCTGCTCTGACAGTCCCGGTACGCGGCAAACCTGATCTGGTTGAGGCATCATCAGATGCATCAGCCGAAGTGCAGCGGTCTGCTGATCAGGAGCCTCTGTGGGTTGCTGTGTCTTTTCCTTTTTTGCCACTGGAAGCGCTTGGTGAAACGGCACAGCAGCAACCCATGGCTGTTTATGCGCAACGGGGCCAGATACGCACAATCATTGTCCCAAATTATCCAGCCCAAAAAAGCGGCATACGATCCGGAATGACGCTCACCGCAGCACAGGTCCTGAACCCTGCGCTGCACATATTGCCCCAGGATAGATCGGCCGAAAATGACCGGCTTACGCGCCTCGCCCTGTTGGCAGGCCATTGGACACCGATGGTCAGCATTGCCGGGAGCAATCTGCTGCTGGAAGTCGCCGGCAGCGCAAGACTGTTCGGCGGTATTGCACAACTTCTTGAAAAAATCCGCTCTGGGCTGGCTTTTGAGGCGCAATCGCCCTGCATCACCGCCATGCCCACACCGGCGAGCGCGCTGCTGTGCGTTCGCAACGGAAAAGCCGTGTGCATAACTGCAAAAGAGCAAATCCACGCCGCTATACGTGAACTGCCGGCACAAGCGATGGTTGCCAGCACCAAAAAACAACGGGCACTAAAGCAGTACGGTATCACTACCCTGGGTGACCTGCTGCGCCTTCCCAGAGATGGACTCGCCCGGCGGCTGGGTCCAGACCTTGTGCAGCAACTGGACAAGCTTCTGGGTAAGCAGCCCGATCCCCAGGCGGGAATGACACCACCGCCGGTATTTCGACAGGACACCGTATTTGATACCGGTATTGCCAACACCGAACAGCTTATGCCTTTTATAGAGACCCTGTTGGGAAGGCTGCAAACCCATCTTATCCAACACCATATTCTGGCCGAACAACTCGAGTGGGGTCTTGTCAATGAATCCGGTCTGTCGCACCGCATCCCGGTATACCTGACACAGCCACACCGAAATGCTCTCGATCTTATGAAGCTCTCTCGACTTGCATTTGAAACATTCCAGACAAGAGACCTTATTACGCATCTTTCGCTCAGGGTCAGCCGTTTTACACCGCTGCCTGCTTTAAGTAAGGATATTTTTTCAATCCCGCTCAAAACAGCAGACCGCGACGCATCCCTGATTGAGCGGCTGCAAAATCGGCTTGGAAGACAAGCCGTACAGGGTATTGGCATGCAGCCAGATCACCGGCCGGAGAAAGCCTGGAGTCGGTGCACAGTCGGAAAAGCGGTCGCTTTACCGCACGGCGCGCAGCGGCCGCTCTGGCTGTTTGACACACCTTACCCGATACAGGTATCCAATGGGCAATTGCTCTTAGGGAATCAGTCACTTCTGCTGCAACGCCAGCGCGAACGCATCTGCAGCGGGTGGTGGGACAGTCAACCCATTCGCCGCGATTACTATCATGCAAAAGCCGATGCCTTGAGGGCATGGGTCTTCCGTGATCTGGACAGCGGGATCTGGCGGCTGCATGGTATCTTCTGATTTTGACCCTTTAGCAACCGCCGAGACAGATCTTCGATGAATTCGCTCTGTGCGCGAGATATCCAGCGTCAGGTTTTTCTGTCCGGAACCGATTTTGCGGACAGTCGTCTTTCGCCACTACAGCAGGACGCTTCTTTCCGCCGCTATTTTCGCATTGACGACGGCGAGCACGGCTGCTTGCTCATGGATGCCCCGCCTGACACTGAAAATCTCACGGCGTGGCTTGATATTGGGCATCACCTTAACCGCCTCGGGCTACGGGCTCCGGCCGTCCTGCGGTCTGACGTAGAGACCGGTTTTGCACTGATTGAGGATTTCGGCGACAGGACTTTTACTCGACTCCTCGATGCGGGCGAGCCACACGAAGCGCTGTACACGCAGGCCGTTGATCTTCTGATTCATCTGCACCAACAACCGAATGCGTTGCTGGAGGGTCTCAAGCCTTATGACTTTCAGGCCCTTATGACAGAAGCATTCCTGATGCCGGACTGGTTTTTGCCTCTGATATCGGGCCAACCCACTGCACCGCGGGACCGCGAACGCTATCAGCAGATCTGGGAAACCGTGTTCGCTTCACTGCCCACGCCGGCGATCTCACTGGTGCTGCGGGATTTTCATGTTGACAACCTGATGCAGCTCCCGGCCGACGAACCCTTTCAGGAGATCGGACTGCTGGATTTTCAGGACGCCTTGATCGGGCCGATGGCCTATGACCTGATGTCTCTGCTCGAGGATGCCCGTCGGGATATGCCTCCCCTGCTTGTGAATAACATGCAGGAGCGGTATCTGCAGGCCATGCCGCTATTGGATTTAGAAAATTTCAAGCTGTGGTATCGGATTCTCGCCGCACAACGGCACTGCAAAGTCGCTGGCATCTTTAGCCGACTCGCTATCCGCGATGACAAATCACAGTATCTTAAACACATTCCCCGGGTACTTCGGTTGCTCCAGGCCCATCTGGAAGACCCCCTGCTTCGCCCACTCGGTGATTGGTTGCGTGCCTGCGGTGTCACCGACAGTACGCCTGAGAGTTGGGCCGATTACCATAGCACTCGCAGGACGCTGAGCCTTGCCGAACCCTCGGCGGACTGATCATTCATTTTCTAAAGAGGACCGAGATGGAAACCATCAACTGGGATGACTTTGAAAAAGTAGAGCTTCGTGTGGGAACCATCGTATCAGCAGAGGTTTTCAAGGAGGCTCGCCGGCCTGCCTACATACTGCATGTCGATTTCGGCCCCGACATTGGGATGCGCAAGTCCAGCGCCCAAATCACGGATCTGTATCAGCCGGAAGAACTTACCGGCGTGCAGGTGATCGCGGTGGTTAACTTTCCACCCAAACAGATCGGCCCAGTCCGCTCCCAATGCCTGGTCACGGGGTTTCCACAGGAGGATGGATCGGTCGTTCTGGCGAAGCCGGAACGGACAGTCGCGAACGGCCTAAAACTGGCGTAACTTCAAGCCACCCATTGATCCAGAGCGTCTGAGGGCAAATCCGCCGCCTGAATCGCGTCCGCGTGGGCACGACCATGGGGCAGGACCTGACGAGCGTAATAGAGACAGCTTAGGATTTTCGACTCGCAAAAATCAGCGTCTCCCGTCTGGCTATCCAACTGCTGTTGGGCGGCAGCGGCCGCGCGAGCCATCTGCCAGCCTCCAGCAACGATACCGAACAGCATCAGATAGTCGAAAGACTTGAGGAACGGACTTCGGGGATTCCGGGTCGCGCTTTCCAAAATAGCGGCAGTTGCACTGGCGAGGGTATCGATCAGGTTCACTACGGCAGTACCGACTTCCTGGACTGCTTCGGCCGGACTCGCCTCCGCGTCCGCCGCCTCTAGCCGCATCAAATCGATCAATTCGTTCACCATGTCGCCGCCGTCACGCAGCAGTTTTCGGCCGACGAGATCGGCAGCCTGAATTCCGGTCGTGCCCTCGTAAATAGTCGTAATCCTGGCGTCACGGTAATGCTGGGCGGCGCCCGTTTCCTCGATGAATCCCATACCGCCGTGCACCTGCAATCCCAATGCCGTAATCTCGTTTCCGACCTCGGAACTCCAGCCTTTGACGATCGGTGTCAGGACTTCCACGCGACGCTGGCCCATTGCACGCTCATTGGCATCCGGATGATGACTGGCCCGATCCGCTGAAGCGGCGGCAAAAAGCGACAGTGCACGCATCGCTTCAATCCGACTCCGCATACTCAGCAGCATCCTTTGGACATCGGGGTGCCGTGCGATACTGGTGCGCTCACCGCTGACATCTCCCACGGCGCGGCCCTGAACACGATCCCGGGCGAAAGCCAGCGCGCGCTGATAGGCGCGCTCTGCAATGGCGTAGCTTTCAATGCCCACCGCATGTCGGGCGCGGTTCATCATGATGAACATATATTCCAGGCCCCGGTTCTCCTCGCCCACGAGGTAACCTACCGCCCCGCCCTGCTCTCCGTATGACAGGACCGCCGTTGGACTGCCGTGGATTCCAAGCTTGTGTTCAAGGGAGACACACCGCACGTCGTTACGTTCCCCCGGTTCCCCGTCGGCGTTCAGGATGAACTTCGGCACTATAAAAAGAGAGATGCCCTTTACCCCTTCCGGCGCATCAGGGGTGCGGGCAAGCACCAGATGGATAATATTTTCAGAGAGGTCGTGCTCACCGTATGTGATGTAAATCTTCTGTCCACTCAGCAGATAATGGCCTTCGTCACACGGGACAGCACGCGTACGTACCGCAGCCAGATCCGACCCTGCCTGGGGTTCGGTGAGATTCATGGTCCCAGTCCATTTTCCCGAAACCATCGACGGCAGGTATTGGCTTTTCTGTTCATCACTGCCTTTGAGGAAGATCGCCTCCGCCGCGGTCTGAGACAGCATGGGACACAGTCCAAACGCCATATTTGCCCCATCCCACATCTCCTGGACGGCACAGGCGAGTGTCTGCGGCAAGCCCTGCCCCCCGTATTTTGGATCAAGCGCCAAGCCTGTCCACCCTGCTTCACTGAACTGGGTATACGCCTGTCGCCAGGCTTCTGATGTGGTCACCACCCCGTCAGCAACAGTAGGACTGCCCTGATCTCCTGCGCGATTAATGGGCGCCAGGACATTGGACGCAAACTTCCCCGCCTCATCGAGCACTGCGTCAGTGAGATCCTCACTCGCGTCCTCAAATCCTGGCCACGAGGCGACCTCATGCAAACCGGCAAGATCCAGAGCAAACTTTAAATCTTTCAGGGGCGCAGCGTAATTCGGCATCTCATTAGTCTCTTGAGTGGGGAGGGATTTGTGGGAGTATTTAAACCGATCTAATGTGACGAAATTATAAAATTCCCCGCGCGGACGCGCCATGACGGACTGACCGCTGATTCAGGGGCTTGAAACGGGGACAAAGCCCATCCCGGCTCTCTGCCGGGCAATTTTCCGGTATAGGAGCCACCACACGGTTAATATCGGACGCCATGCAAACATCGCGGTTTAAGGTCAGAACAGGCGACGGTCAGCCGTGGCTGATCCCGCGTCGGGGCTCAAGCTTCAGTTATAGTGACGGTGATTCTGCACGCCGGTAACGGCATTTTGGCAACCATGCTAATGTGTGCCTGAATAAATCACCTACGACGGAGAGGCAAATGGCACTGAAGGGACGTTGTTACTGTGGTGAAGTTCAGTATGAAATTGACGGCGAAGCGCAGGTTTCCCTGCACTGTCATTGCCGGGAATGTCAGTACATCAGCGGCGGAAATCCGGCTGCCCTGATGATTTTCCCGTTGGAGGCATTCCGTCTAACCCAGGGTGAGATGAAGCAGTTTCGTCGTTCAGACCTGGAGCGTCCGGTAACCCGGCATTTCTGTGAAAACTGCGGGACGGGGCTTGCCTCAGAGACGCCAAACCGGCCGGGCTCCATTGTGGTCAAGGTGGGTACGCTCGATGATCCTTCGGTGTTCACGCCGGCCGTCGCGATCTTTACCTGCGACAAGCAGGCCTTTCATCATATCCCGGATGACATACCGGCTTTTGAGAAACGGCCAGGCTGAACCCTTCAATGCTATTGCTGGATCCTTAAGCGCTACGCCTTTTAGAAAGCGCATCGGCCACCACGCACAAAATCTCAAACATCATGGTCGCACCGGTCAGGGCGGTGTTGCCGCTCGGATCAAAGGGCGGCGCCACCTCCACGACATCGCCTCCTACCAGATTTAAGTTCTGGCACCCACGGATCATCAACTGCGCCTCTACCGTACTGAACCCCCCTACCTCCGGGGTGCCCGTGCCCGAGGCGTAGACCGGATCCAGCCCATCCACGTCGAAGGTCAGGTAGCACGGGTGCTCCCCTGCTACCCGGTGGATTTCTTTGATCACGGACTTAACCCCAAGCTCGTAGAACTCATCCATGTAGATGACCCGCATCCCGGTGTCGTGACTGAACTTCCATTGGTCAAGATCGTTCAAGGAACCGCGGATGCCAATCTGGATGGTTCGTTCGGGATCAATCAGTTCTTCCTCCACCGCCCGGCGAAACGGTGCGCCGTGATGGAACTTGGAGCCGAGATAATCATCCCCGGTGTCGCAATGGGCATCGAAGTGCACCAAACCGACCGGACCCTCCTTGGCGATTGCTCTCAAAATCGGCAATGTGACCGAATGGTCACCGCCCGCGGAGACCGGTACCACACCCGCTTCGTGAAGTCCTGAAAAAAAACTCTGAATTTCATCCAGACTCTTTTCGAGGTGAAATGGGGACTGCACCCATGCATCTCCCACATCGGCGACCGTACAGACATCATGGGGACTGATGCCGCTCGACTGGTTTCGTCGACGCATCAGGCTCGATTGGTTCCGAATCTCTCTAGGACCGTGGCGGGCCCCGGTGCGGTTGGTCACCCCTCCATCGAAAGGCACGCCGACCAAACCAATATCGAGGTCCGCATAGTCCTCCCGGAAAGGGGCTCGCATGAAAGTTGGCAGGCCAGTATAGCGTGGCCGCTGAATCGGATCCTCGTACGCGTCGTACTGATACATGTCGCCCTCATTTATATTTCTGATCACTGGCTGGAACCCCAAGGATGCCGTCTTCTTGCCTGTACTTGCAAGCCCGAATCCGCGGTTGCGGCGCGCGTAAAACAGCCGGGATCAAGATCAGGCAAATCACGATGAGCTGTACCTCCGGATCCCGCAATGGCCTGCCGCCATCCCGCCGCGCCTGAACAACACGCATTTGCGGGAAGATTCTTGATCCCCCAATCACCGGGTCGGGCTACACTAGGATAAGTCACCTGTATTCCACTCGGCAGTTGATTTACTATTATCGGACACCACAAAGGAAGCGCCAATGGGAAAACGGCTCAGTAAAATCTATACACGAACGGGCGATGAGGGCACAACAGGACTCGGTGACGGAACACGGGTTCCCAAAACCTCGCCGCGAGTGGAAGCGATGGGTCAGGTCGATGAACTCAACAGTCTCATTGGATTAATGATGACCGAATCATTACCTGCAGAAATTCACCAGTTTCTGACCGTCGTGCAGCACACACTCTTTGACTTGGGTGGTGAACTGAGCCTTCCCGGCCATACCCTCGTATCCGCTGATCGGGTCGAGGCGGTCGAGGGCATGCTGGACGAACTGAATGCCGCGCTGGCACCTCTGGAGGAATTTATTCTGCCCGGCGGGACTCGAGCTGCAGCTTTGTGCCATGTTGCACGCAGTACCTGTAGAAGGGTTGAACGTGCCCTGTTTGGAGTTGACGACGGGCACGCAGTCTCTGATGCATCCCGCCAGTACGTTAACCGGCTTTCCGATCTTCTGTTTGTAATGGCCAGAAGCCTCAACCAGTCTGCGGGTGAGCCGGACATCCTATGGCAGCACGACAAACCGTCCTGATTCAATCAACCCCCGGTGGCGAAAAACGTAACTCCATCGGTTCCCGCTAGACTCCTTCCTCCTGAGATGCTGCATCTTCCATGAGATAAATCTGACCGGGGCAACATTCGCAAACACACGGGCGCAAAAGGATAGAGACCATGAGCAAAGCACCCTGGGAGGGCATGGGCGGATACACCAGCATCGACAGCGAAACGCTGCCCATGATTAACGAGGAAACCCCCACATTCATGGGGGTCCCCTTGGCGCGCAGTACTGGGGACCTCTCCGGGGCCGACGTCGCTATCATTGGCGCGCCCTACGTTGCGGGCGCCCGCGGCAAGTACGCAGGCGTGGACAAGGCCGAGTGGCTCGCTGCGCCAAAGCGGGTCCGGCAACAGTCTGCCCGTTATCCCAGCGGATATATCCAGGAACTCGATGTCGATATCTTCGAGAAGTTGCGGGTAGTCGATATGGGTGATGCTGACATCGCCCAGGAGTGCAACCTAGACCCCACCGCAGAAAATATTCTGAAAGCCCAGGCCGCTGTCGAGTTACTGGTCAACCGCGCCCTGGAAGCCGGCGCCATTCCCATTGTGGTTGGCCAGAACAGTCCTTGCAGTTCCTATGCCATCGCGAAACCCATCGCCGAGCGGTCTTCTGGCAAGGTAGGGATGATCAGTACGGACACCCACTGGGACTCACGACCGCTCGACTACCTGACAGGCGATGAACGGATTGCGGGCAGTGGCAATTGGAAATCGAAAACCTTCAGCAGCTGTCCGAACTTTTCGATCCCAAATCTTGTTGAGATTGGGGAACGCGGCATGTTGGAAGAGGCAGCAATGGTCCGCAACTACATGGCACAGGGCGCCCACTTTTATCCAATGTGGAAAGTGAGGACTGAACTGGGGATCGGAGGCCTTTGCGAGGAACTCCGACACGCCTACGACGGAACCGACGACGTTTATGTTCACTTTGACATGGACATTCTGGGCGGCGCTGGACCTGCGCCCGGTGATATTCTCGGGGAACTCGCGGAACCCATGGGCATGACCGACTACGAGATAATCCGCCTGGCGCACGAGATCGGTAAGCGCGGGCTCACCGGCATGTCGTTCATCTGCATCCCGCCGGGGTCGATGGTGACGTATAGACTGATCGTCTACATCATTGCATTTCTGATTGCGGGTATAGCGTTAAGCCGCGGAAATTGACTTGCGGTAACGGGCCCAGTCGAAGTGCGGACCCGGATCCGTCTTTCGGCCAGGCGCGATCTCTGAATGACCTACAATCCGATCTGAAGTGACGGCAGGCCAGCTCCGCTGGATAGCTCCGGTCAGGGCCGCGAGCGTCTCGTACTGCGGATCTGTAAAACGGGTTTCATCTGAACCCACCAACTCAATTCCGACCGAAAAGTCGTTGACCCGGCCCCGTCCGTCAAACCATGACGGACCCGCGTGCCAGGCACGTTGAATAACCGGAACAAACTGGATAACGCCGCCCTCACGGTCGACGACGAAATGGGCCGACACTTTCAGGGTAGCCACGTCCTTGAAATACGGATGGGCGTCCGCGTCAAGACAACCCAGAAATAGATCGCTGATCGGCCCTGTATCAAAGTAGCCCGGCGGGAGACTGATTGCGTGGATAACCAGCGTATCGATGTTGACGCCCCGGGGGCGGTCGTCACAATGCGGGGAGCACAGGCAGGGAATGCCGCTTAAGAGGCCGGTTTCCCGATCGAGCTCAAGCGACGAGAAACTCATGGCGCCAGAGTCAGTTAACTACCGCACTGGTTGGCGTTTTCGACAGGCGCGAACCCTGGATTTAAAGCGTGAGTACGCATGGTTCGTGCGAGAAAACTATTCGGAGTCGGCTTCAGCGTCGTCCGTTTCTTCGGGCCTGTCCAATAATTGGACATAGGCCATTGGCGCGTTATCGCCCGACCGAAGCCCGCACTTAAGGATACGGGTATACCCCCCCGCTCGGTCCTGAAAGCGCGGGCCCAGCGTGTCAAAAAGCTTGGAGACCGCCTCACGGTCACGGAGACGGGCGTAGGCAAGGCGGCGGTTGGCAACGGAGGGTGTCTTCGCCAGGGTAATCAGGGGTTCCGCCACACGACGCAGCTCTTTTGCCTTGGGCAAAGTGGTTCGGATCTGTTCATGCGTAAAGAGTGACACCGCCATGTTGGCGAACATGGCTTTACGATGACTGGAATTGCGCCCCAGCGCACGACCGATTTTGTGATGACGCATAACTGCTGCTCCCTTGTGCTCTCTCGCTTTTCTCTGGTGTTTTGTTTGCTAGTCTTTCGGTTCTTTCGGCTTTTTCGACTCTTCCGGCTCTTCCGCCTATTTCGCTTCTGCGATTTATCTTAACGGTGTCCCGCCATCTGAGCCTGTCAGATCAATGCAGACTGTCACGCTTTTCGCGCTGCAGTGATGCCGGTGGCCAGTTCTCAAGCTTGACCCCTAACGACAGTCCACGGGTAGCAAGCACATCTTTAATTTCGGTAAGAGACTTTTTTCCCAGATTGGGCGTCTTCAGAAGTTCTACCTCTGTCCGCTGGATCAGGTCGCCGATATAGTAGATGTTCTCGGCCTTCAGGCAATTGGCAGAGCGGACCGTGAGCTCCAGATCATCCACGGAGCGCAGAAGCACCGGATCAATCCGCTCTTCCAGGATCTCTGCATCGCTGATCTCCGACTCCTTCAGTTGGACGAAGACAGAAATCTGCTCGTGTAGGATCTTGGCGGCATGCCGCACGGCCTCTTCCGCATCGAGCGTGCCGTTGGTTTCAATCTCCATCACCAGCTTGTCGAGATCAGTACGCTGCTCCACACGGGCGTTTTCCACCGTGTAAGACACACTTCGAATCGGGCTATAGGACGCGTCGAGCCGAAGCACGCCAACGCCACGAGTCTCGCTTTCTTCTGCGACCAAATCCACGACCTGGTAGCCTCGCCCAGTGCTGACGGTGATTTCCATGTTGAGCTCACCATCAGGAGAGAGATTGGCCAGCAAATGATCGGGGTTCACGACCTCAACGTCATGATCCAGTTGGATGTCCCCCGCGGTCACAGTGCCGGGCCCTTTTTTGGACACTCGAAGCACCGCTTCTTCACGGTTGTGCATACGGACGGCAAGGTTCTTCAAATTCAGAAGAATCGCGATCACGTCCTCCTGGGCGCCGGGTACTGCGGAATACTCGTGATCAACGCCCTCAATACGAACCTCGGTCACGGCAGCGCCGGACATCGAGGACAGAAGGATACGGCGCAGGGCATTGCCCAATGTATATCCGAATCCCCTCTCCAACGGCTCGAGGGTCACCCGTGCCCGGGTGTCGTTGACGTTGTCGACGTTGATGACGTTCGGCTTAAGAAACTCTTCTCTGGCTTGCGACATTGAGTACTTACCTCTGGAATGGGTCGTGTTTTGGCTTTGTGTTCGGTGTTGACTTGGCCGGACGCGCTGCACTCATCAGGTTCAGCGCCAATGCCCGGTGGGTCATCTGGCGTTCAATGTGGTTATTTGGAGTACAGCGCTACGACTAACGATTCGTCGATCTCCTGCGAGAGCTCCGCACGGTCGGGGACAGACTTAAAGACGCCTTTGAAAGCCTTGCTGTCTACCTCCACCCAGGGCACGAAACCCAACTGCTCGGCAATCTCCAGCGCCGACTTGATCCGAAGTTGGCCGCGTGAGCGCTCCCGGACCGTAACCTCGTCGCCGGGCTTGATCTGGTACGACGGGATATTCACCTTCGCGCCATTGACCAGCACGGCATTGTGACCGACCAACTGTCTCGCTTCGGCTCGCGTGATCCCGAACCCCATCCGATAGACGACGCTGTCGAGACGCGACTCAAGAAGCTGAAGCAAGCTTTCTCCGGTGGAGCCCTTTGCGCGCGCAGCCGCAAGGTAATAACTATGAAACTGCTTCTCCATCAGCCCGTACATGTGACGAAGTTTTTGCTTTTCCCGGAGTTGCGTGCCGTAAACAGTCACTCTGGGACGTCTTGCGCCGGCCTTAAATCCGGGCGGCCGGTCGAACTTGCACTTGGAGTCCAGCGGCCGGACGGGGCTCTTGAGGAAGAGGTCTGTCCCGGCCCGCCGGGCCAGCTTGCATGTGGGTCCTCGGTATCTAGCCATAATTCTCAGTATTTCCTGCTTATGTCTGCTTTGCTTGAAATGCCAGCGGGTTCAGATCTGTATCCGCAGTGACGGTGGGTATTGACACGGTGCCTATCAGACCCGTCTACGTTTAGGGGGGCGACAACCGTTGTGCGGTACCGGTGTCACATCGGTGATTGAACTAATTTCAAATCCCAGGTTATTAAGAGCGCGAACTGACGAATCACGGCCGGGCCCGGGCCCCTTCACCTTGACGTCCAACTGTTTCATTCCGAACTCCTGCGCCGTGCGGCCTGCCGTTTCGGCCGCAACCTGCGCCGCAAAAGGCGTGCTCTTCCGACTGCCTCTAAACCCTGCCCCGCCGGAGGTGGCCCAGGCAACCGCATTGCCATGGCGATCGGTGATGGTGATGATCGTGTTGTTAAAGGTCGCGTGAATGTGAGCCACGCCCTCAAGGACGTTCTTGCGGACCTTCGCCTTGGTTCGTTTCTTGCTTTGTACTTTGGCCATTTTTTGAGTTCCTGCCCTTATTTCCGAATCGGGCGCTTGGGACCTTTACGGGTGCGTGCATTAGTCGAGGTACGTTGACCCCGGACCGGCAGCCCGCGTCGGTGGCGCATACCCCGATAGCAGCCCATGTCCATGAGACGCTTAATGTTCATGGAGACTTCTCGTCGAAGATCCCCTTCTACCGAAATGGTGGCGACCTGCGAACGCAAGCGGTCTGCGTCGTCTTCGGAGAGATCGTGAACCTTTGTGTTCCGGCCGATTCCCGCCTGATCACAAATTCGCTGTGCCGTGCCCCGGCCGATGCCATACACAGAAGTCAGCGCGATCTCAACATGTTTATGCGCGGGTAGATTGATGCCTGCTATTCGTGCCAATGTTTTTACCCCTTATTGGTGCGTTCTGTTGCGTTTCCGAAAAACGGTTCGCCGGACTTAGCCTTGACGCTGTTTATGCCGGGGATCGACACAGATCACCCGAACGCTGCCGTTACGCCGGATAATCTTGCAGTTCCGGCAGATCTTTTTTACAGATGCTCGTACTTTCATTGTGCTTCTCCTGCTGATCCTGAGGATTGCCTTACCGGGGCATCCCCATACCGCCGCCGACCAGCGATGACTTTTTCATAAGGCTCTCGTACTGTCGCGACATTAAATAGGACTGGACTTGCGACATCATGTCCATCATGACTACCACGATGATCAGCAATGATGTGCCCCCAAAATAGAACGGTACATTCCACTTAACAATCAGGAATTCGGGAATCAGGCAGACGACGGTGAGGTATGCGGCGCCGGCCAGCGTGAGTCTTGAGACGACTTTGTCGATATACCCTGCTGTCTGGGCCCCCGGCCTGATTCCTGGAACGAAGGCACCGGACTTCTTGAGATTGTCGGCAATTTCCTTTGGATTAAAAACAAGCGCGGTGTAAAAAAAGCAGAAAAAGATAATCATCCCCGCATACACCAGCGTATAGATCGGCTGTCCTGGTGACAGCGTGGTTGCAATGTCCTTTAGCCAACTCATCCCGTCAGACTGACCAAACCAGCTACCGAGGCTCGCCGGAAAAAGGATAATGCTGGAAGCAAAGATGGGCGGAATCACTCCGGCCATGTTGAGCTTCAGGGGCAAATGGGTGGACTGTCCGGCCAGCATTCTTCGACCCTGTTGGCGCTTTGCATAGTTCACCGTCAGCCGCCGCTGGCCCCGTTCGACGAAGACCACAAATGCGGTAACCGCGATCGCGCCGACGAACAGTGCGAGCACCCCGATCGGCGTAAACGCGCCGGTACGGGCCAACTCAAGGGTCCCCGCGACCGCAGAGGGCAGTCCCGCAACGATACTGGCGAAGATCAGCAGAGAGATTCCGTTCCCGATGCCCCGCTCTGAAATCTGCTCGCCCAGCCATACGAGGAACATCGTTCCGGTCACCAAGGTGGCCACTGTGGTGATTTTGAATCCGAGACCTGGTATCAACACCACCGGACCACCAGCCGCCTGCTGGCCTTCGATAGCGATGGCGATCCCGAGACCCTGGAAAAGCGCGAGTCCGACTGTTCCGTAACGGGTGTACTGGGTGATCTTCCGGCGACCCGCTTCACCTTCCTTCTTCAGCGCTTCCAACTGGGGAATAACCGAGGTCATCATCTGAATGATGATGGAAGCGGAAATATACGGCATCACTCCCAGGGCAAATATCGACAGCCGCTCGAGCGCGCCCCCAGAGAACATATTGAAGATGTCCACAATGGACCCGCGCGTCTGCTCAAAGAGTGCCGCGACCGCTGTCGGATCGACGCCAGGAATCGGGATATGGGTACCGAGCCTGAATACGACCATCGCGCCCAGCACAAACAGAATGCGCTGACGGAGTTCCGTCATCTTGCCGATTGCTGCGAGGGGAGATGCCGCCATGACTGCTAGGCCTCGACCTTGCCTCCAGCTTGCTCGATTGCGGCCCGGGCGCCCGCGGTCACCCCGATGCCTCTCAGAACAACAGCGCGCTCGATACTCCCTGATGCGATCACTTTCGCGCGGATCGCATCGTGTCGGATGATACCTGCAGCTTTGAGTGTGCTGAGATCAATATCGCCGGACTCCATTTTCTGAAGCTCGTGCAGGCGGACTTCTGCCACCCGGGGGCGAGTCAGTGAGCGAAAGCCGCGTTTGGGGAGACGGCGTTGCAAAGGCATCTGGCCGCCCTCGAATCCGACTTTATGATAGCCACCAGATCGGGATTTCTGCCCCTTCATCCCGCGGCCCGCGGTTTTGCCGACGCCCGATCCCGGTCCACGTCCAACGCGTTTTGCAGCCGGACGGGATCCGTCTGCGGGCTTTAATTCATTTAACCGCATCTCAACTTACCTCTACCCGAACCAGGTGCGATACTTTATTAACCATGCCCATGATGGCCGGCGTCTCTTCAAGCTCTACGGTCTGATGCATCCGTCGCAATCCAAGTCCATGGACACAAGCGATCTGTTTGGCGCCCCGGCCGAACTTGCTCTTGACAAGGGTGATCTTGATTTTCCGATTACTCACCAGCAGCCTCCTGTCCCCGGATTTCCTCGACCGACTTGCCGCGCCGAATCGCGACCTGCCGGGGATTACGAATACCGGTCAGCCCGGCGACGGTGGCCCGTGCGACATTGACGGGATTGGTGGTGCCAATGACTTTGGCCAAAACATTCCGCACACCTGCAGCTTCGAAAATCGCACGCATCGTGCCGCCCGCGATGATTCCGGTGCCCTCAGATGCGGGGCGCATGACCACGCGCGCGGCCCCATGCCGGCCAATGGTCGCGTAATGCAAAGTGCCTTTTTTCAAACTAATCTTGCGCATATTGCGGCGCGCCTCATCCATCGCTTTCTGTACCGCAACCGGCACCTCGCGCGCTTTGCCCCGGCCAATGCCTACTCGGCCTTTTCCATCACCCACAACCGTAAGGGCCGAAAACCCGAAAATACGTCCGCCCTTTACGACCTTCGCAACGCGACGTACGTTAATCAGTTGCTCAATGAACCCTTCGCCGTCGGCTCCAACCTGTTGCGCATTCGTTGCCATAAGTCTCTCTACCGTCTTTGTCTTTTTGATCTCACGAGCTCTGCTGGCTTATGGGATCCTGATTAGTGTGTTGCTCTGGTGCTTCCTTAGAAAGTGTCACAGTCTGCGGGTGGCCTAGAACTTCAATCCGCCCTCTCTGGCGGCGTCTGCTAAAGCCTTGACCCGCCCGTGGTAGCGGAAGCCGGATCGGTCGAATGCGACACTTTGCACGCCGGCCGCAATCGCCTTTTCCGCGATGCGCTTTCCTACCAAGGCCGCTGCCGCCACGTTCCCGCCATGCTTCACGCTCGCTTTGACTTCTGCCTCCACGGTTGACGCGCTCGCGAGAACGCGACTCCCCGACGCATCGATCACCTGGGCGTAAATATGTCGAGGGGTCCGAAAGATGCTCATTCGGGTAACCCGGTCGCGGCTAATTCGAGAACGCGTTTTGGTACCGCGTCGGATGCGTGAGGTTTTTTTGTCGCTCATGCTGCCTGGTCCTAAAAGAGTGTTAACTGTTTATCTGTCTATTGTTGTTTGCCGGCGCTGTTTGCCGGTGCTGCTTGCCGACTACTTCTTCTTGGCCTGCTTACGGACCACGTACTCTCCTGAGTACCGGATGCCCTTGCCTTTGTAGGGTTCGGGCGGCCTGAAAGCACGGATCTCCGCGGCGGCCTGTCCGACCTGCTGCTTGTCCGAGCCTTTAAGTAGGATCTCCGTCTGGCTCGGGGTCTCGACGCTGACACCTTCCGGCATTTGATATACAACCGGATGGGAAAAACCCAGACTCAGGTTGAGCTTCTTTCCCTGCGCTTGCGCGCGGTATCCCACGCCAACGATTTCGAGTTTCTTCTCAAAACCGGTACTGACGCCAGTAACCATGTTGGCAATCAACGCACGGAAGGTTCCGGCCATGGCCCAGGATTGATCATCATGGGGCCGCACCTCCAGGCTCTCCTCAGCTTGCTGAACACCTACGCTGGGGTGCAGGGGCAGTGACAGTTCACCCTGGGGCCCTTTGATACTGACGGATGCATCACCCAGCATGGCTTCAACACCCTTTGGCAGGCTGATGGGATTTTTGGCAACTCGGGACATGATTCGTGCTCCAGATTCTCTATCGGCCTAGAAGACGCGGCAGACGACTTCTCCGCCTACACCAGACGATCTCGCCTGGCGGTCCGTCATCAATCCTTTTGACGTAGATACCATGACGATGCCGAGTCCTCCATTCACCTGAGGCATATCGGCCACGTTGCAGTAGACCCGGCGCCCGGGCCGGCTCACGCGCTGGATCTGTTCTATCGCCCCTACGCCGTCTGCGTAGCGAAGGGTAATCACGAGTTCCCGGTGTGCGCCATCTTCCTGGACTTGTGCATCACTGATATAGCCCTCTTCCTTGAGCACGCGGCCAATCGCCTGTTTCATATTTGACGCAGGCATGGTGACCGTGCGCTTACGCACTGCCAATCCGTTCCGGATACGCGTTAGCATATCTGCGATGGGATCCGACATACTCATATTGATGTTTTCCTTGTTCGTCTCTTAGCTGAAGAATGCGCCTGTATTTCTATCTCTTAACGCACTCGCTTATTCAGTCTGTCAATTGGGCAATGGTTCGTGCGGAATTGGTCTACCAACTGGCCTTGACTACACCCGGCGCTTCGCCCCGCATCACGACCTCGCGAAGGGCGTTTCGAGCGAGTCCAAAACGGCGAAAGTAACCTCGTGGGCGTCCGGTCAGGGCGCAACGATTACGCTGACGGGTCCGCGCAGAATCACGTGGCAACTTCTGCAAATCCAGCATCGCTTGCCAACGTTCGTCGTAGGATAGAGATTCGTCCACCACACGCTGGCGCAAAGACTCGCGCGTGGCTCGGTGCTGCTCATTTAATTTACGCCGTTTGACTTCGCGGGCAATCATGGATTTCTTGGCCATATCTCGCTATTTCCTCTAATTTGTCTTGCGTTCTCGGCTTGCGTTCTCGCGTTTTCGGGCTCTGGCTTACTTGCGGAGCGGGAAGTTGAAGCCTCGCAGAAGCGCTTCGCCTTCTTCGTTGGTCTGAGCCGTCGTCGTTATCGTCACATCCAATCCGCGGATTGTGTCGACCTTGTCGTAATCAATCTCGGGAAACACAATTTGCTCCTTGAAGCCGACGCTGTAATTGCCACGGCCGTCAAAAGCGCGGGCAGACAAACCCCTAAAATCGCGGACACGCGGGAACGCAACAGAGATCAGACGGTCGAGAAATTCATACATATGGCCCCGACGCAAAGTCACCTTGCACCCGATAGGCCAACCTTCCCGGATCTTGAACGCCGCGACCGACTTTCGTGCATTTGTCACGATAGGCTTCTGACCGGCGATCTTGGTTAAATCATCAACGGCGGCTTCCATTGCCTTTTTGTCCGCAACGGCTTCACCGACGCCCATGTTGAGAGTAATCTTGGTGATCCGCGGTACCTGCATCGCGCTGGAATACTTGAACTGTTCCATCAACGAAGGGACAACGGTTTTCTGATAATGCTCTTGTAGTCGTGCCATGGTAATTCGCCTGTCGAGATCAGCCAACGTCGATCATTTCTCCGTCAGAACGGAACACCCGAACCTTTTTGCCATCTTCGAGAAACTTGAAACCGACCCGATCAGCCGTCTTGCTGTTGGGGTTGTACATACCTAGATTAGAGAGCCGGATTGGAGATTCTTTTTCAATAATCCCACCGGTTTCGCCTTTGTTCGGATTGGGGCGCGTGTGCTTCTTCACCACGTTAACGCTGTCCACCAACGCGCGCTGGTCGTCGAGGACTCGCAGAATGGTTCCCCGCTTCCCTTTGTCCCGGCCCGCGAGCACAACGACATCATCGCCTTTTTTAAATTTTTTCATTGAAATGACCTCTGACTCCGGAACGTCACAATACTTCCGGCGCCAATGAAATGATCCGCATGAAGCGCTCCGAACGCAGTTCGCGGGTAACCGGGCCGAAGATCCGGGTGCCGACAGGCTGGTACTGGGCGTTGAGCAACACTGCCGCGTTGTTATCGAATCGGATCAGCGAGCCGTCGCCCCGGCGCACACCATGCTTGGTACGTACGACGACGGCATGATAGACGTCACCCTTCTTGACGCGACTGTTAGGGATCGCCTCTTTGACACTGATTTTTATGATGTCGCCCACACCTGCGTAGCGGCGCTTGGACCCGCCCAGCACCTTGATACACTGCACTCGACGGGCTCCGCTGTTGTCCGCCACAGTGAGGTTGCTTTGCATCTGGATCATGGTTCTATACCGACGTAATACGTTAATTGGTTGCGCTCGAGCGTAAACAGGTTATGGCTTCTTTCTGTTCTGTTCTTTTCTTTTCTTTTCGAATATCGAAATGATTAAATGATCGGCGCCACTTCAGCCAGCCGCGCCGTCTGTCCGGCTAACCACTTTGACAAGCCGCCAGCTCTTCATCTTCGAGATTGGCCGACATTCCTCGATAATGACCAGATCGCCCTTTTGGCACTCGTTATTGGCGTCGTGTGCGTGCAAGCGTGTGGATCTTCGGATGTATTTCTTGTAGAGCGGGTGCTGTAGCTGACGCTCCACGAGAACCGTAATGGTTTTATCCATCCGGGCACTCTCGACACTGCCCTGAACGCTTCGCGCACGTGTGGGGGCCGCTGCTGGCGCGGACTCTTCTGCCGCCGCTGTATCTACTTCACTCATGAAACTGTCCTGTTCAGGTCGACCATACGGGTCTTGATTCGGGCAATCTGCCGGCGGACCGCTTTGAAGCGTGACGGATTAGCCAATTGCCCCGTGCTACGCTGCATACGCAGGTTGAATTGTTCTTTGCGAAGTTCAAGCAACTCGGCCTTGAGCCCCGCAGAATCGAGTTCTGAGACGTTTTTCTCTGCCATGG
The DNA here is from genome assembly GCA_016845525.1 of Pseudomonadota bacterium. Taxonomy (GTDB): domain Bacteria; phylum Pseudomonadota; class Gammaproteobacteria; order Arenicellales; family UBA868; genus UBA868. The sequence goes on along the minus strand of JAERSQ010000203.1, from coordinate 5,013 downwards.
TCTTATGCCGCCTGTCGTTTCACAAAAGAGGTGCCGATCGGGAGTTTTGCACCGGCCAGGCGAAATGCTTCCCGGGCCAACTCTTCATCTACACCCTGAATCTCATAAAGCATGGTCCCTGGCTGAACCAGTGCGACCCAGTATTCGGGATTCCCCTTCCCTTTACCCATGCGTACTTCCAACGGTTTTTTCGATACCGGTTTATCGGGAAATACACGAATCCAAACTCGCCCACCACGTTTGACGTGTCGGTTGATGGCGCGACGGGCTGACTCTATCTGCCGCGCGGTAAGCCGACCCCGACCCGTGCACTGAAGGCCGAAGTCGCCGAAACTGACGCGGCTGCCCCGCACGGCTAGGCCGCGATTGCGCCCTTTTTGCTGTTTGCGGAACTTGGTTCTCTTTGGCTGCAACATTTCAGGTCACCCTCATCAAGCAGCAGCTGTCGGCTGGTTATTGGCAGGCGTCTCGACTTCGGCGGATCCGGGCATCACTTCGCCTTTGAACACCCACACCTTGACGCCGATCACACCGTAGGTCGTGTGGGCCTCGGCAAACCCATAGTCCACATCAGCTCGCAACGTATGCAGGGGGACTCGGCCTTCACGATACCACTCGGTGCGGGCGATTTCGGCACCATTTAGTCGGCCGGAGATCATGATCTTGACGCCCTGTGCGCCAATTCGCATGGTGTTCTGCACAGCCCGTTTCATCGCACGGCGGAACATAATTCTCTTCTCAAGCTGCTGGCATACATTCTCGGCGACCAGCAGCGCGTCCAGCTCAGGCTTGCGGATCTCTTCCACAGCAACCTGCACGGGAACATTGTTGTTCAGGCGAAGGATGTCCTTGCGGAGTTTCTCAATGTCCTCACCTTTCTTGCCGATCACGATACCGGGTCGGCCAGTGTGGATGGTCACGTTCAATGTCTCGCCAGCGCGGACAAGTTCGATCCGGCTGACAGCGGCATTGGCAAGGCGTTTGCGTAGAAAGTTGCGTATGGTCTGATCGGCGACCAGGTTTCTCGAGTACGTCTTTCCTGTCGCGAACCACTTGGCGTCCCAGTCGCGGATTACGCCGAGTCGAAACCCGTTTGGATGAATCTTTTGGCCCATCTGCTAGTTACTCCCCGCTCCGTTGTCGCTGACACTGACTGTGATGTGACTTGTCGGCTTAATCACCGGGGTTGCCCGGCCCTTTGCCCGAGGCCGCCACCGCTTCATTACCGGCCCCTCGTCAACCATAATTTTGCTGACCTTGAGTTCGTCGATATCCGCACCTTCGTTGTGTTCAGCGTTAGCGATCGCTGACTCTAGAACCTTACGGATCAGCCCTGCCGCTCTACGTGGGCTGAATTGCAATAACTCCAGCGCCTTTCCGACCGGCAGATTGCGTACTTGGTCCGCAACGAGACGACCCTTCTGAGGCGACAGTCTGACGAAGCGGGCGACGGCTCTTACTTCCATGATGAAATTCTCATTTACCTTTTTATCGCTTATGGCGAGATGACTGGGGGCGCATTTACCGTGGATCTTTAACCGATGAACCTATTGCCTGCGTCCCGCCCTACTTGACCTTTCGGTCGCCCACGTGGCCACGGAAAGTGCGGGTGGCAGCAAATTCACCAAGCTTGTGTCCGACCATATTTTCAGTCACGAGTACCGGCACGTGCTGTTTGCCGTTGTGAACCGCGATGGTGAGGCCAACAAACTCAGGCATGATCATTGAGCGGCGCGACCATGTCTTAATCGGTCGGCGCGAGCCCTCTTCTTTGGCTTTTGATATTTTTGTCCAGAGGGAGTGATCGACAAAAGGACCTTTCTTGACCGAACGGGGCATAGTTATTTCTTCCTTCTTCGAATAATCATCGAGTTCGTACGCTTGTTACTGCGAGTGCGGTAGCCTTTGGTGGGTACCCCCCAAGGGGTCACGGGATGGCGGCCACCGGACGTTCGACCTTCACCTCCACCATGCGGGTGATCCACCGGATTCATGGCGACACCGCGTACGGTCGGGCGTATGCCACGCCAACGTTTTGCCCCGGCTTTTCCGAGTTTTCGCAGCGAGTTCTCCGAGTTCCCGACTTCTCCGACTGTCGCCCGGCACTCAACGAGCACCCGTCGGGTCTCACCCGACCGAAGGCGCATCAGGGCATACGCACCCTCGCGACCGAGATACTGGACGGAGGCTCCGGCAGACCGGGCGAGCTGGGCACCTTTGCCGGGTTTCAATTCGACACAGTGCACAACGGTGCCAACAGGAATATTTTTGAGCGGAAGAGTATTCCCAGTCCGGATCGCAACATCCTCTCCAGAGGCAATCGGGTCACCCACAGCCAGACCCTTGGGCGCGATGATGTAACGCCGTTCACCATCCGCATAGAGCAATAGCGCGATGTGGGCGCTTCGGTTGGGATCGTATTCCAAACGCTCTACCTTCGCAGGGATGCTGTCCTTTTTGCGGGCAAAATCAATAACGCGATAGTGGCGTTTGTGACCGCCGCCGCGATGGCGGACGGTGATCCGGCCGGCATTGTTCCGGCCACTGGTCGCACTCTTGGATTCTGTAAGTGAGGGGGCAGAACTGCCTTTGTGTAGGCCGGGCGAGATCACCCGGACCATTCCGCGGCGCCCGGGAGAAGTCGGTTTTTGTTTAACGACTGGCATAACAGCTATCCTTAATATCCTGATCCTGACATCCTGAAGCGGCGGGCCTAACTGCCACCGCCCATAAAGTCGATATCCTGACCGTCGGCGAGGCGAACGTAGGCCTTCTTCCAGTTAGGACGTTTGCCCGGGGTACGCCCGAAGCGCTTTACCTTCCCTCGGACGTTCATGACTTGAACAGCCTCCACCGTCACATCAAACTGGGACTCGACGGCTTTTCGAATTTCAGGCTTGGTAGCATCTGCCAGCACGTGAAATACAACCTGATTACCATCGTCAGCCGCCGTCGTGCTCTTCTCAGAGATGACCGGGGCGAGCAGAATTTGGTGCATGCGTTCCGGGTTCACTGCAGCGCCTCCTCGACCTTTCGAAGGGCCCCTTCGGTAAAGACAATATGTTCGCTCCCGACCAGACTGACCGGATCAAGTTGGCTTGCCTCGAGCACTTCAACGCTGACCAGGTTCCGCGCGGAGAGCGCGACATTGGCATCATATTCAGCCGTGACCAGCAGGGTACGGCCGCTCACGCCAAGACCGCCCAATGCATGTGCCATCTTGGCGGTCTTGGGCTCACTTAACTGGATATCATCACAGATAACCAAACGGTCCTGGCGTAGCAACTCTGACAAGATCGAGCGAATCGCAGCGCGATACATCTTGCGGTTCACCTTCTGGTCGTAGCTACGAGTTGACGATGGGAATGCTCTGCCTCCTTTTCGCCAAAGTGGGCTGCGGCTCGTGCCGGCACGCGCCCTACCCGTCCCCTTTTGCCGCCACGGTTTTGCCCCACCGCCGCTTACGGCAGAACGGTTTTTCTGAGCGCTGGTTCCCGACCGGGCGCCCGCGAGATAGGCGCAGACAACCTGATGGACCAGCGGTTCCTTGTACTCGGCACCGAATACGGTATCAGCAAGGCTGACCTTCCGATCGGTAGAGCCATCAATTTTTACGATTGCCTGTTCCACGTTCTGTTACCTGTCCTGTTTCTACCTATTTCTACCTATTTCTATTTCTATCTGCTTCTATTCTGTTGGTTCGTTTTCGTACGGCGACATGCCGCCAATCAGTCCGCAGCCGCAGGTTCCGTTTTGGCCTTGACAGAAGGCTCAATCAACAGGTCAAGGCCCTTCGGACCTGGCACCGAGCCGCGAATCAGGAGGAGATTACGTTCCGCGTCAATACGGACGACTTCGAGATTCTGCTGCACCCTGTTCACACTTCCCATGTGGCCGGCCATCTTTTTACCCTTGAACACCCGCCCTGGGTCCTGGTTTTGGCCGATGGAACCGGGTTTGCGGTGAGCTTTGGAGTTACCGTGGGTGGCCCGCCCTCCACCAAAACCGTGGCGGCGCATCACACCAGCAAAACCGCGTCCAATGGTCGTTCCCCGAACGTCCACTTTCTGTCCTTCCTGAAGCACTTCAACCGTCAGTTCTGATCCTGCGGGATACTGCTCGGCCGTCTCAATATCCACACGAAGCTCCCAGAGCGCTCGCCCGGCTTCTGTTCCGGCTTTGGCAAAATGTCCCCGAAGCGGTTTGCTAACCCGGTTGACGCGGCGGGTACCGGTGGTCAACTGCAGAGCCGTGTAACCGTCGGTTGCGTCCTGCTTAACCTGGGTCACCCGGTTGGGCTCGACCTGGACCACGGTCACCGGCGTTGACACCCCGTCGTCATTAAAGACGCGGGTCATCCCGACCTTTTTCCCAACCAGTCCTAATCCCATTTTCTGCTCCCAGTCCTTCCCGATTAACGCTAACGCTCAGTTGCTGCTTGTGCTGCTTCTGTTGTCTGTTGCCTGTTGTCTGTTGCCTGTTGTCTTTTAAATTTACGGTTCTTTTCTTCTTGACAGGCGCTGCCCGCTCCTAGCCCAGCTTGATCTCGACGTCCACACCCGCCGCAAGATCAAGCTTCATCAGGGCGTCAACGGTCTTGTCCGTCGGCTCCACAATATCCATGATCCGCTTGTGTACGCGGATCTCAAGCTGGTCGCGCGAGTCCTTGTACTTATGCGGCGAGCGCAACAAATTGAATCGCTCTTTTCGCGTCGGCAGAGGAATCGGTCCACGAACTACGGCCCCGGTTCGGCGGGCGGTGTCCACGATCTCCAGCGCCGACCGGTCGATCATGCGATGATCGAAAGCCTTCAGCCGTATCCGGATCTTCTGGTTGCTAACGTTGACTGCCATAGTTTGTTTCCGTTTTGCTCGGCCTAACCCGACCAGGTTCTGTGTTTATGGTTTCTCGACCTAATCAGGCAATGATCTTCGATACCACCCCGGCACCTACGGTGCGGCCGCCTTCACGGATGGCGAAACGCAGGCCTTCTTCCATGGCGATGGGGTTGA
>JAERSQ010000202.1 GCA_016845525.1 Pseudomonadota bacterium | reverse complement strand
ATCGCGGCCAGCGCCACTTTGGCCTTGTAGGCCGATGAATGATTACGACGGGGTCGTTTTGCCATGATTAGCTCCTGTTTCATATGCATTAGACTGCATGAAATGAGGCTGCTAATCCACTTAAGACGGTGTTCAGTTTTTGGGGCCATCTCTGACAGTGTCTCCTCGATAAACAGCTTGCGTTTTGATCTGGTCTTAATGGCCACCAAAGACCTTCATCACAGCGTCTCGCTGATGCTCGATTGCAAGGTGACTATACCGCTTTGTCATCTGTAGTGTCTTATGCCCGAGGATGGCGGCGACAGTAATTGCAGGCACCCCAGCCTGGGTCAAATAAGATGCGGCAGTGTGCCGAAGATCGTGAAAGCGGAAGTCTTGAATTTCGGCATCTGCCAGCGCCCTCTTCCAATACCCATCCAGGTTCCGAAACGGCTTCAGCGGATGCCTGATGGACGGAAACACCAGATCCGTTACCGCGTTGCGGCTGCTTCGCCACTCACGAAGCTCCCTAAGAGCGTCACCAACGATCACCAGCGTTCGAGATTCGCGATTCTTGCTGGTTTGCACCTGAGCATATGCGACCGATTTTTCAATTCGCAGATCTCCCCACCGCAGATTGGCCAATTCGCTACGCCTCGCCCCCGTGCACAGCGCGAGTTGGACAAGCAAGGCGAGTCCTCCCCAACGGGACTGTCGGCATGACGCGATTAAACGTGAAACCTCATCAGGCTGCAGCCAACGGTTGCGTTCGTTTTTCTCGGGATTCCGCTGGATTCGGCGAGCAGGATTGGATTCGAGTAGATGCCACTTGCTTACGGCGACGTTAAGGACTTTGGACAGGGCGGCGTGATACCGGTTGATGGTTGCGGGAGATAGACGCTCCCCTGCTCTTGCCGTAACCACCGAGCCCCCATGGCGTTTATCGGATCGGCTCAAGAAACGAAGCTGTTCGGCGATATCTGCCGGCTTAATTTTCGAAAGGGCCTTGGATCCGAGGCGACCCTTCCACCAGACAAGATGGCGGTATGATGCGCCCCGCACATCGACTTTGAACTCAAGGACGTACTCGTCGATTAGATTTGCGAGAGTCTTATTTTCTGCGGCTGATTGTCTTGCCGACGATAGATTTAGATCAATCGCTGCGAGTTTTTCCTTGCGCCATTTACGGGCTTCCGCCAGCGATTTGAAATACGCCGACTGGGCGGCAAATCCCTGTCTTCGGATTTGAACCCGGAAACGCCCTGCTGAAACCCTTTGAATACCTCTATCTGACGCCACGCAATCGAACTCACCGTGCCAAACGATTTGGCTAGAATTCTACACAAATTGCACCAGAATTGCACCACGATTTCTGCCTTAAGCTCACTCCGTCGGCAGCACAATTCAAAAAACGGTGGTGTTTCAGACAGTTATATGGTGCCCGGGGCCGGACTCGAACCGGCACGGCCGCAAGGCCGAGGGATTTTAAGTCCCTTGCGTCTACCAGTTTCGCCACCCGGGCAGGTCTTTATGACTCCGTAAATCGTTGAGTTAGTCGGTTTACCGAGAGCGTGTCAGCGGCACTCGCTCAAAACCGCTGGGCATCACTTGCAAGCGCAATAAGAGATGCCCATCTGGACGTTAGGGTTTGACGCGCACCCTGATAGAACCATGGCGCAGATCAGGATAATAAAAAATTGTCTCATCCGTTGATTGTACTAAAAGATACGCCCCCTACTCGCCTTGGTGTCATTGCCGTGCACTACTCCTGACCGAGAGTCCTTATTCTCTGGCTCAAGCGACGATAAGCGTCATTGTCTGGATAGAAAGAGACAAGTTGTTGCGCATAGGTTCGGGCATCTGCATAGCGGGCAATTTCAAACGAATATGCGGCCAGGGCATACAAAACCTCTGCGCTGTATCTCGAACGCTCGAGCGCAAGCTTAAGCTCCTCTATCGCCTCGCCCACGTGGCCGAGATCATGCAATGCAACGGCATAAACATATCGGTACTGCAATCCGCTCTCTTCCAGATCTGCCGCATCTTTAAGATGGGTAAGTGCCGTCTCATAGTCTCCGGCGCGAACCTCCGACAGACCGAGTGCATGCAGCAGGCTCGGTTCAGAGGGCATCAAGTCAAGCGCCTCCCGCAAGATCAATCTGACGTGCTGTTCGTCGCCCTGAGCACGCTTCAGATCTGCAAGATTGAGATACGCCCCAACTGTCAACGGGTCTATCGCGATGGCTGTCCGATAGGACGTTTCGGCCACCTCTAGATCACCACGCGCCAGGTAGAAGTTGCCGAGGCGGGCCTGAACGGATGGCAGATCCAGGTCCTGACGCTGGATCTCAAGGTAATCGCGAAAGACCTTCTCAAGCGCCAGAGCATCGGCTGAGGGAATCTGGTTCAGCGGGACGGCCGCTAGAGCCGTTGCCAGCTCGGTCACCACAGAGCGGTTTGTGTCGCCCAGTATTGAGCGCAGGGACTGATAACGACGCACCAGAGGCAACGCCTCCGAAGCCCTTACGGCGCTGGCTCTGATGATGGGGTTCGGAGATTTAACTTGTCTAGCGATAAGGGCCTCCAATCGAGAAAACCCTTGCAGCCCCAGCTGTTCAGTCGCGCTTGCCCGCCAGATACCATTTGCGTCCATATTTAATGCAAGGGCCGCGAGGGCACGAGTACCATCTGGCGCCCCGCGTCGGGCTTCGGAAAACAACTCGCCAACGCTTGGTGCGATCGGCTGCAGTTTGGGTCCCCAGGCCTTTACTGCTTCGGCTGCCCAAGAATCGGTTTGATCCTGATGGCATTGGGTACACGCATTTGGTGAACCGAGCGCTTCACTGACGTCCGGCCTGGGGATCCGCATGCTGTGGTCCCTGCGCCGGTCTACCCCCATATAGGTTTGCTCGGGCATGTGACAGTTCACACACTGACTGCCGGGCGTCCCCGCGACGTGATGG
>JAERSQ010000201.1 GCA_016845525.1 Pseudomonadota bacterium | reverse complement strand
GTGGACTTGCGCTCCTGCGGGAAACGCCGCTCGAAGGATAGACGAGGCGTTCATAAAGTCGTGTATGTAGCGGGATCAATGTTCTGCTCTGGCCTGGACTTAAAATCGTTAAGTCATTGAAATAAAATAGACCTTCGCTCGATCGAGCTGTTTTTGGATTAAAGCTGGCTATCTCTTTGCATTTGTCGATATAACCCTTATGGGAGAAGAGATAAATATAATAAAATAATAATATAGTGTCTCAAATTTTGAGATCTGGCCCTAGGAGGCACTATGAGAGAGTCTATTTCAGCAGCCGCGCTCACAGCCATTCTGGCCCTCAGCGCAGGCGTTTCCGGAGCAATCGCAAGCTCCGAACATGATCATTCCCAGCATCAGCATCGCAGTGATGGGGATATTCTGTTGGGTCAGCCCTCTACCTGGTTCAAAAATGCCCCCGATGGCGGCTACACCATGAAGTTCAATCCGGCCCATCCTGCCGGCTGGGCAATTTTTCTGAATCCCAAGACCCACACGGCAGCTCACATGGCTTTTGCCAATCCTGCTACCTATGCGCAGTTCATGACGGCCGATTTCTACGCCCAGTTCTTTAACCCGAACAACTGGATGGCCTGGTTCAAACCGTCAAGCTATGCGACCTATCTTGATCCGCATACCTACGCATACTGGATGACACCTCATGCCTACGTGCATGCAATGAATCCCAAGAACTACGTCCAGGCAGTAAACGGTACCAACTATCTTCCGCTGGTGAGCGCAGAGACTTTGATGAGCTGGTTCCAGCTTGAGAACTACAATGTACTCGGTCAACCGACCGGTACCATTGAAGGAGATGCCGGTGGCGACTATATCGGCCAGGTGCTGGGTATGCTCGGCCTCGCCGATGCGACTGATACCACGTCGCAGACTGCGGTCAACTGAACCTGATAAATTCCTGATGCATTAAGGAAACCCGGGGCGCATGCAACGTGCGCCCCGGACCTGTCAAATAAAGAGTATCAGCAGATTGCTGATGCCTATCCCAAGCGTTAACAGTACGCTCGCCAGATGTAGGAACTTAAACGCTTTTTTCCTGTCCTCATCGCGGGCACGGTTGGTGCTGGGAATCAGTGCGTACGCTATTAACGCGAGGATCAGAGCGATTCCCCCCAACATCACACCGCGGTCAAAGTTGCCGAAGTAACTGCCAAGAGCAGATCCCAGCCCCAGCGCCGCCAGGATCAGGAAAAAACGCGGGAAAAGAGCACGAAGAAATAGCCCGCTGCTGCCGTCTTTCAGTTGGGTAAAGACCAATGGTGCCAGCACGGCGCTTTGAAACACAATGATGCCAAGCGATGCCCCCGCCAGAAGAAAAGCCAGTTCACTCACGAAATTCGCTCCAGAAAAAAGAAAAAAGACCCAGCCCTAGGATCTGAGTGTCCTCATGGTACCGAGGGCAGGGCAAGCAGGGGTGAAGAAGCCAAAGGGTTTTAAAGATAACCCTCGCTTTCATACCAGCGGGCGGTGGCTCTGAGTCCCTCATCGAGGCCGACACTGGGGTTGTACCCGATTTCGTTTTTTGCCCGGGAGATATCAAAGGCGCGGTTCTGTCGATACCAGTCCACGCGGCGGGGAAAGATCGGCGGAGTGATCCGGAGCGGTTTGCAGGCCTTTTCGAAGGCATGACCCGCGAGCCATAAGGGCCAAAAAGGCAGGTGCGGTGTGCGGACTGGCCGATCCATGGCGGAGGCGACACGTCCGACCAGGCCCTCGATGGTGACGTATTCCTCATCAGCGATCAGGTAGGTTCGGCCGTCTCCCACGCCTTCGTGCGTCACTCTTTCAAGCGCGTCCACGAAGTTGTCGATGTAAAGCGGATGATAAAAGGCTTTTCCGGAGCCGAAGATCGGAAAGCTGCCTTTGGCCACCCGCCTGAAGATCATGCCGAAACGCTCTGGGTCGCCTGGCCCATAAATCGCTGCGGGCCGCACGATCACCGTCTTGAGACCCTGTTGCTGATATTCATGCACGAGGGGTTCGGCCTCGTACTTGGTTTGTTGATAGTAGTCGGCTGCAGCAATCGGCGCGTCTTCGTTGGCCGGGGGATTTTTGACATTGCCATGGACCCCACAGGTGCTGCAGTAAATGAATCGCTTCACTCCAGCCGCAACGGCAGCATCAAGAACAATCTTGGCACCGCCTACGTTAACCTCGTGATAATACGTGTTGGACACATCGAGCTCGCGAAAGGCGGCAGCGAGATGGTGCACAACGTCAACGCCCTGCATCGCTTCTTTGACCACGGCGGCATCCGTGACGCTGCCGATAATGACCTTGACGCCCCAATCGCGAATTTCCCCGGTTTTGACGCCTTCTTTGTAATCCAGAGCAATAACGTCATGCCCATCGTCATGCAGTCGCTTGACCAGCGCCTTGCCGGTAAAACCGGTGCCTCCCGTGACCAAAATTCGCATCAGTGCATCTCCTTGCGTGCAGTAAAAGTTAAGCCTGCGGCGCCAGGCCGAGGTTCTGATAAACGTCTGCAATCATTCTGCCGCCCGATTGCAGGGAATA
>JAERSQ010000200.1 GCA_016845525.1 Pseudomonadota bacterium | reverse complement strand
TTGGGTTGGTTGGGGGGCAGCATTTGGCCGGAGAGGGTTTGGATGTCGGCGGCGTTTTGTTCGACGGCCTGGGCGATGGCTTGCAGGGTTTGCTGGACTTCTCCCTGGTCGCCGGGGCCGACGGGCTGGCCTTCCTCGCCGGGGGGCACCTGGAGGCGCAGGTCGGTGGCTCCGAGGAGGCGGAAGATTTCGTTCATGATCTCGAAGAGTTTTTCCTTGGGGATACTGGGCAGCAGGATTTGGGATTGGGTGAGGATCTGAAAGAGTTGGATGAGGTTTTGGGCGCTCATGGTATTGAGGGAGCGCTCGGAGCCGTCGCGGCTGGTGAAGATGTAGTCGTGGACGAGGTTGGACACGGAGCCGGTGATGGTGCGTCGGGTGCCGATGGAGGTGGCGTCCTCATCCTCATCGGGGACGTACTGGAAGCCGGCGCGGTTGATGACGTGGTCGGCGTAGCGGTTGACGACGGGGAGGTGGAGCTGGGAGGAGCTGAGGGAGATGAGGGACTCGTAGCAGATGCGTTTCTGGGCGGAGCGGGCCTCATCAATGGCTTCGGAGATGTAGTTATAGACGGATTCGGTGGTGTTATTAATGATAGTGACCTCGGTGGCGGAGGTTTCGCGGGGGGCGGGCTGGCCTTGTTCCTGCGGGGAGAGGGCCATGAGCCGTTCGGCCATGCCCAGCAGGTGGGTGATGGACTGGAAGATGGAGGTGAGCTGGGTGTTGGGCGAGGAGCGGACGACCTTGAAGACGTTGTCGGAGCGGGGGTCGATGCCGAGGTCGCGCAGTTTTTGGAAGGAGGCCTCGAGGACGTGGGTGGAGGCGTAGAAGTTTTTGCCGGCCATGAGGGCGCGGAAATCCTCGAGGACCTTGCGGCCTTCATCGGTCTCGGGGAAGATGTCCTGGTTGACGATGGCGACGGAGAAGAGGTCGGCCTTGGCGGTCTCGAGGAGCTGGGAGAGGAGGTTGGTGAGCTGGTCCTGGTAGGGCATGAGCTCGTGGGCGACGGAGAGGTTGAGCAGCCGGGAGTCGTTTTCGTTGAAGGAGAAGACGGCGGCGGGGGAGGAGGGCATGATCTCGGCGAAGATGACGGTGCTGTCGCCGGCGACCTTGAGGTGGACCCAGACGGGGTACGGGTAGGAGCCGATGTTCCAATCGCGCGGGATCATCTTCCAGTAGTATTCGCCGACCATGACGGAGGCGTCCTGCATTTTGCCGGAGTAGCGGCCGACCTGGCTGGCGCGGTCGTTGTAGGCGGCGGGGTCGGCGACCTGGCTGGCGGGGGTGATGCGGGTGTAGTATTGGCTGAAGTAATCGCTGAAGCTGGCGTAGAGATCGTCGGTGGCGCGGGAGAAGCCGACCTGGTCGCGGTTGAAGTAGGCGGGGTTGTTGCTGATTTCGCCCCAGCGGGTGACGTCCCAGAAGCCGACGTATTCGCAGCCGGTATCGGTATTGAGGGAGGCGAGCGGATGGGCGTTGTCCCAGAAGACGCGGGAGGGGTGTGGGAGGACCCAGCCGACGCCTTCCTTCTCGACGCGGGCGACCTTGGGGATGGCCCCGGCGAACTGGCCGTCGACCTTGAAGGCTTCGCTGGCGGGGTCCTTGGTCCACTGGACCTCGCGTTCCCAGGAGGCGCGGGGGAAGGCGACGGAGTGGCCGTAGAGGAACATGTCGCGGATGGCCTGGGTCTGGAAGTGGCGGTAGTCGTACTGGTCGGCCATGATGTCCAGGCGCTGGGAGAGGGCATCGGCGCGGAGCTTGCCGACGGAGCCGGTGGTGCGGGATTCGTATTTAAAGAAGGGGTAGAGGTTGTTGTACTTGTTGACCTGGGCGGCGAGGCGGCGGGTGACGAAGGAGCGGACGAGGTTGACGTTGACCTCGAAGAATTTGGGCAGGTCGATGTCGGTGACCTGGCCGTCGGCGTTGGTCTTGGCGTATTCCTTGAGGGCACCACTGGAGCCGAGGGCCTTGGCGCAGTCGGCCATCTTGATGCGTTTCTGGGCGTAGAGGATGAGGGGGATGGTGGATTTGTTGATGGGGGAGGAGTCCCAGGCGAGGTCCACGGCGCTGTAGAGCTGGTGGTTCTTGAGGGACTGGGTGACGTGCTCGGAGATGCGGGATCCGATGAGGTCCTCGATCTTCTTGCGGGTCTTGCCGAGGGCGGACTCGGGCTCTTCAGCGGTGAGCACCTGGCGCAACCGTTCGTTGGTGGTGCCGGCTTCCTTGAGGATTTGATAGTCAATCATGGGAAATCAATGATGGGTTCCTGGGGGCCGATGCGGTTTTGGGCGTGCCAGTTTTCGATAAGGGCAAAGTGGAGGGCGACGTAGGGGGGGAACTTGTCTTTCTTCATCCATTTCTTCATGTACTGGGGGTCGATACAGAACATGGAGCCGAGTTCGTAGACGGAGAGGCGGAGCTGCTTGGCCAGGCGCTGGACGCGGGTGGTGCCCCACTCTCCGGGGATGCCGTGCTTTTCGTAGTAGCGCAGCAGGGAGAGGGAGCCGCCGGTTTCGGAGGAGTGGAGTCGGGTCTTAATGGGGGTCTCCTATTTTTTGCGGGCGGCCATGACCATCATGACGGGGACGGATTTGCTGGCGGGATAGGGCTTGGCCCCCTTCCCTGCCCCGGCAGTGGATTCCTCTTCGGGCTCCTCTTCCTGCACCACGTTGACGTGGTTGACGCTGAAGACGGCCTGTTCATCGGTTTGCTCATCGAGCCGGACTTGGACGGTGAACTCGCAGGCATCCCCGGCGGACTTGGTGCCGAGGAGTTCCTTCATCTGTTCATCATCGGAAACATCGAGGACGAGCTTGTCTTGGTAGGTCATGGTATATCTTTAGTTTAGGGTATATGCTTATCCAGCGGTTCCGCACTGTATCAAATTTGGCCGGATTTGGCTAACGGGCAAGTAATTTCTGCCGGAAAGCTCGAGTTTGAAGAGGGGGTAGGTGATGGAATCGAACTTGTGGATGTAGCGGGATCGCCGGGGTTTGGCGGGGTTGTTCTTGTCGGAGGCGAGCTGGTGGAGCATCTGGATGGTATTCCGGCAGGTGGCGGAAACGTGGAACTCGTCCTGGAAGAGTTTGCCGGAGAGCAGACGGATGCGGGCCTCGACACTGCCCTGCCCTTTGGGGCAGCCGACGAGCTTGATGCGGCCGTCGGAGAAGCGCTCGACATCCCAGGCGTCGTAGGAGCCTTCGCCGCCGGGGTGCCATTGGTTGATGGCGGATTCGTCGGAGATGTGGTGGTAGTGGAAGTTGTGCCCGACCCGGCGGGACCAGTAATCCATGCGGCGGCAGATTTCCCGGACCAGATTTTTGTAGAGGATTTTTTCCCCGAGATGATCGATCTCGTCGATGACGGTCCAGAGGGAGCCGTCGGGGGTGGGCAGGCATTGGAGGAAGGTGACGCTGGAGTAGACCTGGCCGAGGTCGTACCCCACGATGATGGGGTGGTTTTCCCTGGGGATGAGGCCTTTCCCGGCGAGGGCATCGCCGTGGATGTGGCTTTCGGGGATGAAGTATTCCTTGAAGATGGCCTCGCCGGTGGGGCGGTCGATCCATTCGCCGAGCAGGAGGCGGCGTTGTTCGATGGGGTCGTTCTTGAAGATTTGTTTCAGGGACTCGAGGTAGGTGGGCGGCAGGCGGTGGGTGTTCTCGGTAATGGGAACGTGGTAGACGGCGAAGTCGGGGTCGGGGTCGCCGGTTTCCTCGTCGAGGGGGTCCTCGAAGAAGGTGCGGTAGACCCAGTGGGAGGGGCCTTCGGGGTTGCAGGAGGCGGTGTATTGCTGGGGGCCCTCGATGTGGGACCGGCGGTTGAGCTGGGCGGAGGGGTAGGTAAAGTATTCCCGGCCCTCGCAGTTGGTGAGCTCGTCGACGTAGATAAAGGAGGGGGACATGCCCTTGATGCGGGCCTCGACGAACTTGGAAAAGGGGATGGAGACGAGCAGGACCTTGGACCAGCCGCCGTGCCGGTTGCCGATCCAGAGGTGGCAATCCTTGGTGAGGGGGTCGAGCTTGGCGGGGGTGTATTCGAGGTCGATGCCTTCCTGCCACTGGGGCAGGACGAGGTTTTCGAGGTCGTGCAGGACGCCTTCCTTGCCGGTACGCTGGGAGGGGGAGACGACGAGGGCGAAGGCGTTCTGGTTTTCGTAGCAGTGCCGGACGAGTTTGAAGAGGAGGCCGATGGTTTTGCCGCTGCCCTTTTCGCCGTAGCCGAGGATGAACTTGGAGGGGTCCTCGAACATTTTTCGCTGGGTGGGGTTGAGGTCGGGATGCCAGTCGGCGGGTTC
>JAERSQ010000199.1 GCA_016845525.1 Pseudomonadota bacterium | reverse complement strand
AATGAGGTCTGCGAGAAACGGATTGCGGTAATCCGCCTCGGTCAGGAAGTCGCCGCCGAATGTCGTCTCGGGATAGGCCTTAAAGATGGGCATATAGACCTCGCCCCGGTAGACCACGACAAAGGGCTTGTCGTTGGCGACAAATTCAGCAAAAAGTGACACGATAAACAGGATCAGGAAAATCCACATCGACCACCAGCCGCGGCGGTTTGCACGGAAGTTATGCAGCCGTCGTCGTGTCAGGGGGCTGAGTCTTGGGCTGTCCATCTAGGTGTCACGGTTTTCAAAATCGATCCGCGGATCTACGAGGGTATAGGTCAGGTCCCCGATGAGACTCATCACAAGCCCGAGCAGCGAGAAAAAAAAGAGTGTGCCGAACATCACCGGATAGTCCCGGGCAAAAGCGGCCTCGAAGCCGAGCAGGCCAAGCCCGTCCAGAGAGAAAATGATCTCAATGAGCAGTGACCCGGTGAAGAGAATGCCGATGAACGCGCTGGGAAAGCCGGCGATCACGATGAGCATGGCATTGCGGAATACGTGACCGTACAGCACCCGGCGCTCACTCAAGCCCTTTGCCCGTGCAGTAAGCACGTACTGCTGATTGATTTGGTCAAGAAAGGAGTTTTTGGTCAGCATCGTGAGTGTGGCGAACCCGCCTATGGTCATAGCCAGCACGGGCAGGGCGATATGCCAGAAGTAATCCAGAATGCGCGATGGCCAGGACAGCATTTCCCAGTTCTCTGAGGTGAGCCCCGCAAGAGGAAACCAGTCGAGATAACTGCCTCCGGCAAACACCACCAGCAGGAAGACCGCAAAGAGAAAACTGGGAATAGCGGTGCCGACAACCACCAGTACGCTGGTCCACACATCGAAGCGGGTCCCATCGCGAACCGCCTTGGCGATGCCCAGCGGAATTGAGATGAGATACACCAGCAGGGTGGTCCAGATGCCGAGTGAGATCGAAACCGGCATCTTGTCGAGCACCAGGTCCACGACTGAGCGGTCACGGTAAAAACTTTCACCAAAGTCCAACATCAGGTATTGCTTCATCATGGCGAAGAAGCGCTCAGGCAAAGGCTTGTCGAAGCCAAAACGGACCTCAAGTTCGGCAATGAAATCCGGGTCAAGACCCTGCGCGCCGCGGTATTTGCCGCCGAAGGCGTCACTGGTGCCCGTGCTTGAAAGGGTTTCGCTCGTGCCGGTGCGCGTGACCCGCTCGGTGATGTCGGCACCAACGCCCGTGAGTTGTGAAATGATCTGCTCCACCGGCCCGCCTGGGGCCACCTGGATGATCACGAAATTGATCACCATGATCGCGAACAGCGTGGGAATCATCAGCAGCAGTCTGCGGACGATGTAAGCGCTCATGATCGTGCGAGCCTGGGGTGGGCTACTGGCGTTGGGTGTCGAGGGCGCTGGCGCGCTCTGCATCGAACCACCAACGGTCCGTCATCACGCCCGTGCGTACCGGGGTCTCCGGCCTCCCGAATTTGTCCCAGTACAGGATCCGGTCGGCCCGGATGTGCCAGTGCGGGACAACATAATGACCCCATGACAGTACCCGATCCAGAGCGCGGGTCCGCTGGTTGAGTTGTTCTCGAGAGTCTGAGCGCAGCATCAGGCCAATGAGTTCATCCACGACCGGATCACGCACCCCGGCAAGATTTCGGCTGCCCGCCGAGTCGGCTGCTGCCTGACTCCAGTATTCATACTGCTCGTTGCCGGGTGTTTCGCTTTGACCCCAGACCCACACCATCATGTCAAAGTCGAACTGGCGAAAGCGGTTGATGTACTGGTTCTCGTCCACCAGCCGCACCTTGGCTTCGATCCCCAGCCGCTTCAGGTTGCGGACATAGGGCAGCACAATGCGCTCAAAGGCGGGGCTTACCAGGAGGATCTCGAAGCGAAAAGGCGCCCCGGTCTTTGCATTCACCAGTTGGAGATCCTGAACCGCCCATCCGGCGTCCCGGAGCAGGACATTGGCCCGGCGCAGGTTGTCACGCAGCCAGCCGCTGCCGTCCGTCACGGGCGGGGCATAAGCTTCGCCGAAAACTGCCTCCGGCACTTTGCCGCGAAACGGTTCCAGTACGGCGAGTTCTTCCCCCTCGGGCTTGCCCCGAGCCGCAAGGTCGGAATTCGAAAAATAGCTGCGGGTTCGGGTGTACTGACCGTTGAAGAGGTTACGGTTGGTCCATTCAAAATCAAAAGCGAGCGCAAGGGCTTCGCGCACCCGCGGGTCAGAGAACTGCTCACGGCGGGTATTCATGACGAAGGCCTGCATGCCGGTGGGCCTGCGGTTTGCTACCAGTTCCTTTTTCAGCCAGCCTTTTTCGACAACCGAGACGTTGTAGTCTTCTGCCCAGGCCTTCGCCTGATTCTCCAGTCGATAATCAATATCGCCGGCTTTGAGCGCCAGGCGGATCGGCGTTGCATCACGGAAGAAGTCGGTCCGGATCGTCTGGAAATTCTGCATCCCCCGGCGTACCGCCAGATCCCGGCCCCAGTAGTCTTCAACGCGCTCCCGGATCGTAAAGCGCCCCGCCTCAAATTCGCGGATCTGGTAAGGCCCGCTGCCTAGTGGGGGTTCCAGTGTCGTGGCGCCAAAGTCCCGAGTCGCCCAGTAGTGTTTGGGCAGGATCGGCAGTTGGCCGACGATGAGGGGCAATTCGCGGTTATTGGATTCGCTGAAAGTAAACCGTACCCGTGCGGCATCCAGCGCCTCGGCCGACGCGACAGCGCTGTAATAGAACCGGTACTGGGGATTACCCTGACTGACCAGGGTTTCAAAAGACCAGGCGACATCTTCGGCAGTGATGGGGGTCCCGTCATGCCAGCGCGCTTGCGGACGAAGATGGAAGATCACCCAGGAACGATCGCGGGGCCATTCAATGGATTCGGCAATCAAGCCGTAACCAGTGAAAGGTTCGTCGGCACTTGTGACCAGCAGGGTTTCCACTGCGCCGGTACTGACCGCGTTACCCTTGGGGATGAAGGGGTGAAAACTGTCAAAACTCCCCTGGGAAGCAAGCCGTAGACTTCCCCCTTTGGGAGCGTCGGGATTAACGTAATCGAAATGACGAAAGCCAGCGGGGTAACGCGGGGTCTCGGAGTCGAACATGGAAATGGCATGAGCGCGCAGGACCTCTGCGGCCAGGGCCGGCAGGGGACTCAGGGTGAGCAAGATCAGCAGGAGCCATCTCATGACCGTCTCATTATATCTTTGGGTCTTGTCGTGCCTTCATGGGATCTGATTCGATGGGGATGAGGCGATCGCCTGCCGGCGATGCGGCACAACAACCGGATACGACTCGTCACTTTAGCCGGGCCGTATTGCGCTGGTTCCGCCAGTGCGGCCGCCACGATCTGCCCTGGCAGGTTAAAGGCGATCCTTACCGGGTATGGGTTTCAGAAATCATGCTGCAGCAAACCCAGGTGACAACCGTCATTCCATTTTATGAGCGTTTTATTCGCCGCTTCCCTGATGTAGTGACGCTGGCCAGAGCCAGGGTTGATACGGTATTGAGTTATTGGACCGGGCTGGGGTACTACGCCCGCGCCCGAAACCTGCATCGGGCAGCCAGGATCATTCTGCAGGAATATGACGGCGTGTTCCCCAATCAGTTTGAGAGTGTCCTGGCTTTGCCGGGGATCGGCAAATCTACTGC
>JAERSQ010000198.1 GCA_016845525.1 Pseudomonadota bacterium | reverse complement strand
GCCTGGCTCATTACGGACTGGGCCATCACCTGCTCACTGTGACGCCTGACGGCATCGAGGTTATCAAGCACGATCCCGCCGGGCGGGGCCGTGAAAGCGGGATTTTTGGGATTTGCCGCATGACAGGCCGCGCAATGGGTGGTCACGATCCCAAGTGCCCGGTGATCGCTGATTTCGGCGTCGGATAGCGCGGGCCCTCTTGAAGCAATGAAAACAATCAGCCCGATCGCGAGCAGTACCGCGACGGGCCACTGCCAGGCAAGGGCTTTGCCGCGTCCTCCGGCGTGGTGGGTATTAAAGAAGTGACGGATCACACCGCCTGCGACCACGATAAACGCAATCACCAGCCAACCCCATGTGGCTCCTCCAGAAAACAGCATGGGATAGTGCGCGCTCACCATCAGCAGCAGTACCGGCAGGGTCAGGTAGTTGTTGTGCAGCGAGCGCTGCTTGGCCTGCGCGCCCAGCGCCGGGTCCGGCGATTTGTTGGCGAGAAGATCCGCGACGACTTTTTTCTGGTTGGGAATGATCACCCCGAACACGTTGGCCGACATGATCGTTCCGATCAGCGCCCCAACGTGAAGGAAGGCTGCGCGATCGCTGAAAATCTGCGTGAGCAAAAAAGCGCTTGCGAGTATGAGCAGCAATACGGACACCGCAAGCGCTGGCGTCGACCGGCCAATCGGACTTCTGCAGAGTGCTTCGTATATAAGCCAACTGCCGATCAGGAACCCGAGACTGGCAGCGATTGCCACAGTCGGCGTGAGGTCAGCGCGTGCAGGGTCGATAAGGTAACTGGTCGCGCCGAAGTAGTAGACCACCACCAGCAGGGCGAAGCCCGAAAGCCAGGTGAAGTAAGCCTCGTACTTGAACCAGTGCAGTTCGGCGGGCATCTCCTGGGGTGCGACGGCGTACTTCTGCACATGGTAGAAGCCCCCGCCATGCACGCTCCACGATTCACCCAGCACTCCCTTTGCTAGGCCGCTCCGGGAGCGAAGGCTAAGATCCAGCCAGATGAAGTAAAAAGAAGTGCCGATCCAGGCGATCCCCGCTGCAAGATGCAGCCAGCGGATCATCAGGCTAGTCCACTCCACCCAGGGTATGGTCAAGGTCATTCGACTCCAGAAATAACGGTTTGGCCCGCAGTTATCGATGCAAGGGCGCATCCTACCCCGATTATCTTTTCAGAAAAATCGCTACAATCATAAAGGACTATATCGAAAAAATTGAAAATCAATGGAAACAGATGACCTTCTGCTCTTCGTGCGGGTAGCCGAGCTCCGCAGCCTGACAGCCGCCGGGCGGGATCTGCGCCTGACCCCGGCGGTGGTCAGTTCCCGATTGATTCGCCTTGAAAAGAAGCTCGGGATGCGACTTTTGAACCGCACCACGCGGCAGGTCGATCTCACTCCGGACGGACATCATTTCCTTCAGCACAGTCTCAATATTCTTGAGGCGGTGGATCAGGCCCAAAGCGCGATTGCCGTGAGCCGCGACAGTCCGGCCGGAGCGCTGAAAATATCGGCACCGGTGAGTTTTGCAAGACTGCATCTGGCCCCCATGGCGGCGGCGTTTACTGAACGGCATCCGCAGGTACAGCTGCAACTGGTTGCGAGCGACCGATTCGATGATTTTTTTCATGAGCAGATTGACCTTCTGATCCGGGTGGGTGAGCTCAAGGATTCCAACATGGTGGCAAGGCGGCTCGCGGTGAGCCGGAGGGTGTTTTGTGCCTCGCCCGATTACCTTGCACGAGAGGGCACGCCGAACACGCCTGAAGATCTTGCCGGTCACAACTGCTTGCTGCTGCGTTTTCCGGGCTCGCAACAGTGGCGCTGGACGCTAGTGCATCCGACCGGGCAGCAGGAAACCTTGAGTCTTTCCGGGACGATGGATTCCGATAATTCGGAAATCCTGACGCAGTGGTGTCTTTCGGGGCAGGGCATTGCCATGAAAGACCTCTGGGAAGTGGCACCCTATATAAAAGAAGGCAGACTTGTTGAGGTGCTGGTGGAGTTTCCGCCTGTTGCCTATCCGATCACGGCGCTCTATCCGCACAGTCAGTATTTACCGCCCCGGGTTCGCCAGTTCGTGGATTTTCTGGTGGATCACCTCGGTGACCCGCCGCCCTGGGAAAAAGCGCTATTGGCCTAGGGTTGAACCCGACTTGTCGGGGAATGTGATCCCTGTCACATTTATAAAGGCCGGCATGATCCATATTGAGATCAGTCTCTGACAGCGTTGCCACGCTTTTGATAAGTTGAACGGAAAATGAAAATGCATGCTCTTGATCCGGGGCGCTACTTGGCGTCTTTTTTGGTTTTTGTCGTGCTTATTGCCTGTGCGCGACCGGGGATTACGGATGAACTGGCGCCTGGTGCAAAGCGCATCCCAATCGTTGTTTATACGCGGATGGCCCCTGGTCCGGATGAAGACGGGCCGGGCCGAATGCTGTTGGAGCTCGTGGAGGAAGGCAAGACCATACGGGTACTGGTGGGGATTGACTTTGACATGGTCGCACCCCACGAACTGTCAGCCAGTGACGTAAAGGCTCAGGCGCGGGATATGACCAAAGTACAGCGTGGTATCGCCCAGCGTGTTTTTGAGGCGACAGACCAGAACGGCGTGCTCTGGCAGTTTCGGGATATCCCGTTCATGACGCTCGAGGTGGATCGAAGCCAGTTGCGCCGGGTGCTCCTTGATCCTGCGGTCGTGACCGTGCAGGAGGATTCGGTCGCCCAGCCGATGCTCAAAGACAGTACCGACGTGATCCAAGCCGACCAGGTGTGGAACATGACCCCCACCCTGCGGGGCAAGGGACAGGCGATAGCGGTGTTGGATACCGGTACCCACCATGAAAAAATGCTCAAAGGACGCATTGTGGCAGGCGGGTGTTTTTCCTCGAATTACTGGTACTACCCATCGGAGTCACTCTGTGCCGGGAAGGCATCTTCGCGCACGGGGCTCTCGGCTGGAAGCAATTGCCCCACCACGGTGGGCGGCTGTGATCACGGCACCCATGTGGCCACCATAGCAGCCGGTGATGACGGTTCGTTCCGGGGCGTGGCCCGTGATGCGGACATCATCCGGGTGCAGGTCTTTTCCAAGTTTACGAGTCGTTACTGGTGCGGCGGTTATGCGCCGTGTGTGATGTCCTACGGGTCTGATCAGGTGCGCGGGCTGGAGTATGTCTACAGTCTGCGCAACAGATTTGATATCGCAGCCGTCAATATGAGTCTGGGTGGGGGCTATTACAGTTCGGCCTGCGACAGCCGAGCCCCGGCAATCGCCTCAATCATCAATCGCCTCACCAACGCGGGTATCGCTGTGGTGATCGCCTCCGGCAACAGCGGTATGAACGGCTATATCAGTCATCCTGCCTGTATCAGTAATGCGGTTGCCGTGGGCAGTTCAACGAAAGCCGACGGCCTGTCTTCCTTTTCCAATCATTCCCCGCTAATCGATCTGCTGGCGCCCGGTGAGGCCATCACGGCGGGCGTGCCGGCCCGGTCGTACCGGCGCATGAGCGGCACTTCCATGGCGGCGCCCCATGTCGCTGGCGCCTTTGCACTTTTGCGCAGCTATGAACCGAATGCCTCGGTGTCGCAACTGCAGACGGCTCTGGCATGTTCGGGCGAGCCCATTGAGCGCAGCGGCGTCAGCCGAAACCGCATCGACATGCGAAGCGCATACCAGTTCCTGAAAGAGGATATGAAAGGCTGCACCAAGGCGGAAGATGCCTCCTCACCGGACTGGCTGCCCCGACACGGCTGGTTCTAGCATGTACGCCAGCATCGCCTTTCGGGTGCGTCAGGTGATCGCGGTGTTGCTCGCGGCCACTTTGGCAGCGCCGCTTGTGATTCAGGCGGATGGGGACGAGAGTCAATCGTTGCTGCGCGTTATCCAGGGCTTGGAAAGCCTTCGGTACGAGATGCTTCAGGAACAAAAACGCTTTCGGGCAACACCCGTGCCAACCGATGTGAACGAGCGCGAACTCTGGCAGGCCATATCAGAAGACATGACGCTGACCCTGGCGCAGATTGAGACTGCGATTAACGAACACAGGCAGCGACTTCTCGAAATTACGGGACCGGTTGAATCTCCGCCCCCATCCGCAATGCCGCCGTTGCTTCCTGAGTAAGCCATGTTCGACCGCAAGCACCCTCACCGAGGCTGGGTTGGCGCCCTCTGTCTTTTCATTGTTTCCGTGACGACGGCGCTGGCGGACCCCGGCCCGTTGGCGCAGGCGCCAATACTCACCTCGGCAGCGAGCGCGCCCAACATCCTCATTGTGGTTGATGATTCGGGCTCAATGGGTTGGCGCCGATCGGGACAGCCCAAGCGCCCGATGCAGCAGGCGCAGGATGCAGCGATTGCGTTACTGGACTCGCTGAGCAATGTTCGCGTGGGTGTGGGTTCTTTCAGCCGCTACAACTTTGGCGGTGAACTTGATCAGCCGGTTGTTGATCTCGACACCAACCGGGCGCTTATCTACAAGGCGATTCGCGACCTGACTCCCCGGGGCGGCACACCGCTGGTCGGCACACTGCAGCACATGGGCCGCTATCTGGTGGGTCTCGGCGGCACGGTCAACCCGGGCAACAGCACATCGGCGAACTGCACGGCCAATGGCCAGTTCCGCGGAGATCTCATACTGCACCCTGACGACGCGCCGCGGGCGTATCCATTAAACGAAGTCCTGCCGAGCGGACCCAACAAAAGTTGGCGGCGATCAACCGCGCCGTCGCCGATATGCCATTGGTGCCAGAAAAACTTCCTGATCCTGCTGACCGACGGCTGGGGCTGGGGCGATGCGTCGAGGCCTCTGCGCAACTACTGCCCGACCTGTTACCACCCGCTCATCAGTGTGGCGGCCGCGCTCAATGACATCGATCTTCGGCCCGACGTCGACGAGTTTGACGGCAGCGAATCCAGGAACAATCTGGTGACCTACACCATCGGGTTTCATACCAGCCAGGCGCTTCTCAAGGAGACTGCCAAGAAAGGAGGCGGGCTTTATTTTGAGGCAGACAACGAAGCGGAGCTCAAAGCCGCGTTTGCCAAGATCGGTGAGGATATCCTGGCGCATACCAGCGGCTCAGCCTCGGCGGCGACATTCAGTACCAGTCTGCTGCAGAGCGGAACCGATCTTTATCTGACCACCTTCAATACCGAGCACTGGACGGGTGATGTCATTGCCGGCAGGCTCGATGCCAAAGGCCGTCCCGGAGCCGTGCGGTGGTCTGCTGCCGATCAGCTTGATAAAGCGACTGATCCCAATACCCGGGTCATGCTCACGTGGAACAGTGAGGACACGCCGCCGGTCTCGACCTGTCCGGGTTCATCAAAAAAGTCGACGGTAGCGAAAGCACGCCCGGGCGGCGTCCCGTTTCGCTGGGACTACCTGTCGACTTTGCAGCAGCGCGATCTTCTCGATCAGGCCAGCGCGTCCGGCAATCTCGTTTATGAGCGCAAGTGGGGGCGTGCGGGCTCGGGCAACGGCCGGTTTGGCCTGCCTTTTGATGTGGCGACCGACAGTAAAGGCAACGTTTATGTTGTGGACTACAACAATCACCTGGTCCAGAAGTTCGACCGCGACGGCAGTTTCCTGACGCAATGGGGCGGCCTGGGCTCCGGCAGCCAGCATCTCAATCATCCAGTCGGTATCGCGACTGATAAAGACGACAACATTTACGTGGTCCAGCACGGATCGCATTCGGTCAAGAAATTCAGTGCGGAGGGGGATCTGTTGGCCAGTTTCGGAGGTTATGGTCTTGGGCCTGACCAGATGTACTACCCCTTTGATGTGGCGGTGGATTCCGACGGCAATCTGTATGTGGTGGAGATACAGAATCATCGGATAAAGGTTTTTGATGCCGCGGGCCGCTATCTTCGGGAATGGGGCGGCAAAGGCTCGAGCGCCGGACGGTTTTGGACCCCTAACCGTGTCGCAATTGATCTTGGGGGCAACGTGTATGTCTCCGATTACGTTAATCACCGCATCCAGAAGTTCGATACCGAGGGGAATTTTCTTGCCCAGTGGGGCAGTTACGGAACGGCCGACGGGCAGTTCCGTTACCCCTACGGCGTCGCGACCGACGGCAGCGGCAATGTCTTTGTGGCGGAGTACTTCAACCGTGTGCAGCAGTTTGATGCAGCCGGTAATTTCATCGAAAAGTGGGGCTCGGTCGGCTCAGGTGACGGCCAGTTCAGATATCCGCGTGGCATCGCGGTCTTTGATGGTGGTGTGTGTGAGGGCAGCAGTTTCTTTGTGGCAGATGCTTACAACCACCGCATCCAGAAATTCTCAAGCCCGGGCAGCTCACACATCAGTACCGCCATCGGCAAGGCCCGGCTTCGCTATCTGCGCGGAGAGCGCACCAACGAAAAAGGCGGCTGGGGTTTTCGGGAAAGAAAAAGCCTGCTTGGCGACATCATTCACTCCTCTGCGGTGTTTATCGGCAAGCCGTTTCTCAACTGGCCAACGGGCGGCGTATTTCCCTCAGGCTCTCAGGCCTACAGCCGTTTTGCCAGGGATCATCATGGCCGACAGGGCGTGGTCGCGGTCGGCGCGAACGACGGTATGCTTCATCTTTTTGCGGCCGATACGGGTAAGGAACTCCTTGCATATCTGCCGGGTAATCTTTTCTCAACTGCCAAAAGCCAGGGCTATCATTACCTGACCGATCCGGATTACAGCCACCGTTACTACGTAGACGGCACGCCAGCGGTTTCGGATGTCTTTATCCCTTCGAGATTTTCAAGTGCTCCACAATGGCGGAGCGTTCTGGTGGGTATCGAAGGTTCAGGCGGACGGGGGCTCTTCGCGCTGGATGTCACAGACCCCGAAAAGTTTAAGGAAAGCAATGCGACTCATATTGCCCTGTGGGAGTTTTCAAGCAGTGACGACCCGCATCTTGGCCACACCCTGGCGCGACCCACAATTGCCCTGCTGCCGAACGGCCGGTGGGCCGCCATTGTCGGCAATGGTTACGAACACACTGCCACGGGTACACCGACTTCCGGCCAGGCCGAGCTTTTCGTGATTTTTCTTGATGGCGGTCTTGATCGAAAATGGACAGAAGGCCGCGATTACCTGCGGATTCCCACAGGCGCAGGATCGGCCAGCCGGCGCAATGGATTATCGACGCCCGCAGTGATCGACACTGATGGAGACCAGGTCGCCGATCGTGTCTACGCGGGCGATATCCAGGGCAATCTATGGGCCTTTGATCTTTCCAGCAAACTGACCGGCGACTGGAAGGTGGCTCACGGCGGTCCGCTTTTCACCGGCGCCAAGCGCCAACCCATTATGGCCAAGCCGGAGATCATCCGGCATCCCACACTGCCATTACGGGGCAATGAGCCCAATCTGATGATCTTTTTCGGCACGGGCCAGTATCTCGTGGCGGGTGACAACACGACGACCGATACCCAGAGTTTTTATGCTGTCTGGGATCGGGGCAGGGGCCGGTTAGACCGGACGGATCTCGTCGAGCAGGTATTTTTGCGTACCGACCAGAGTGGTGGACGCATTACGGATCCGGACCGTTGGCAGGAACTCAAGGTCGACTACAGGCAGGCGAGCACCGGCGACCGGTATGGCTGGTACCTTGATCTTCCCGACAAGGGCGAGCGTGTCGTGACGGATGCCCGGTATCGCGATGGCCTCGTGTTCTTTAATACCCTGGTGCCGACCGATCCCCGACCCTGCGCTGCAGGCGGCACCGGCTGGATGATGTCCGTCGATGCCCTGACCGGCGGCAGCCCAGTCGCGCCCGCGTTTGATTTTGATGGTAACGGCATTGTCGATCCCAAAGGAGACACCGAAGTTATCGGCGGCGATGGAAAAAGAAAGAAAAAGCGTGTGGGCTATGCCGGCAAGAAATACAGCTCGAAAAACGGCATCCCCACCGGCGTCTCGATTATTGGCGACAACCGCTATACTGCCGGCAGTGGAACGGATGAGTCGTCCGAGATCGGTGTCGAGGCATTAAAGCCCGGCGAAGGTACGCTCAAAGGACGCACTTCCTGGGATCAGTTGTTCCCGGAGTAGCCCTCTGTGTCCATTATCCAGCCCTGGCTGGACAGAACAATAAGCCTAAGAAAAGGAGGAGACATGACGGGCAAAGTCATCGCATTTTTCCCCGAGGCGGCGTTTGGACCGGCTCTGAACTCGGTCGGGATCGCACAGGCGTGTGAAAAACTGGGGCACAAGGCTGTGTTTCTTACCGATCCCGGGATGCAGGGCGTGTATTCGGGTTATGGGTTTGATGAACACACCGTGAACATGTCCGAACCCATGCCGCCGGAGGAGATGGCGAAGTATTGGACAGATTTTATTAACGGACACATTCCCAATTTTGATCTGACGGCCCACGAGCAGATCGACAACTATGTTAAGGAGTGTTGGGAAGCCATCGTCGAAACAGCTGTC
>JAERSQ010000197.1 GCA_016845525.1 Pseudomonadota bacterium | reverse complement strand
TCAGAATGACCACGAAGACGCCAACGGACAGTTTGAGATGAACTGGGATTTCGACGATGCCCTGATCACGGCGGACCGCCATGTGTTCTTCAAATACATGGTCAAGGCGATAGCGGAAAAACACGGACTGCGGGCCACGTTCATGCCCAAACCGTTCTCAAATCTGACCGGAAATGGCTGTCATGCCCACGTATCGGTTTGGGACAAGGCGGGCAAGAAAAACCTTTTCCACAACGCGCGTGACGAAATGGGCCTTTCCAGGATCGCGTACCAATTCCTGGGCGGGGTGTTGCATAACGCCGATGCGCTTACCGCCGTATTTAATCCGACTGTAAACAGCTACAAGCGAATCGACGCGCAGGTGACGACATCAGGTGCAACCTGGTCACCCAATGCCATCACCTATGGCGGCAATAACAGAACCCACATGGTCCGGGTGCCTGATGCCGGACGCTTTGAGTTGCGTCTGATGGATGGGGCGGCGAACCCGTATCTCCTGCAGGCCGGGGTTCTGGCGGCAGGCCTCGACGGCATCGCAAGCAAGCGCGACCCGGGCAAACCGCTTGATATCAATATGTACACGGAAGGTCACAAGGTGAAGAACGCGCGACGGCTGCCGTCGAACCTGTTGGATGCTATTCGCGTGTTTGAGAAGAGCAAGATACTGCGCGCAGGTCTCGGAGACGGTCTGGTAGACAGTTATGCCAAGCTGAAGCATCAGGATTGGCGCAACTACAGCGCAGCGATCAGCCAATGGGAGCGCGACCATACGCTGGATTGCTAGGGCGGGTATTGACTCAGGTTAAACCATGAAGGTCTTGGTCTTCCAGCACATCGCCTGCGAGCACCCGGGGATATTTCGCCGATTTTTTAGCGAAGCGGGGATTGAATGGCATGCAGTGGAACTGGATGCCGGCGAACCGATCCCCGACCTGGATGGTTTTGACGCCCTATGGGTGATGGGGGGTCCGATGGATGTCTGGGATACCGATACGTGTCCTTGGCTTTTGCCCGAAAAAACTGCCATCCGCACGTGGGTCCAGGAGTTGGAAAAACCCTATCTGGGGCTTTGCCTGGGACACCAATTGCTGGCGGATGCACTGGACGGCAAGTGCGATGTCCAGGCGACACCGGAGATCGGCATCCTTGATGTGCACCTGACGGAGGCTGCCCACGCGGATCCTTTGATGCAGGGACTGCCGGCGCAGATGAAGTGCCTGCAATGGCATTCCGTTGCGGTCACTCAACCACCTGCTGGCGCGGAGTTGCTGGCCAGTTCTCCCGAATGTACCTGGCAGGCAATGCGCGTCGGCAAGCACGCCTGGGGCATTCAGTTTCATGTAGAACTTGAGGACAGCACCATCAGCGATTGGAACGAGGTGCCGGCGTATGCCGCAGCGCTTGATGCCGTCAAAGGGCCCGGGGCACTTAAGGTGATGGAAACCGACGCTCTTAAACATATGCCGAAATTCAAAGACAACGCCCGACTTCTGTTCGACAATTTTTTCGGGCTGTAAGCTAGGGATCTCCGTGACCGGGCATCCAGTCCCTCGGAGCCAGTTCAAAATCGTCGAACGAAAAAGCCGGACAGACGGTGCATCCGATTAATGACCAGGCGCCGGTGGACTGCATCGAAAACCAGGTGTCCTTCGGAACGATCAGGTGGTAGGGCTCGTTGTCGATTGCATCGCGCCCCAGTGTTTCCTCCTGGATCGACACCCCGTCTGGTGACAACAACAGTTTCAGCGGGTCTCCATCATAGAAGTGAAGCGTTTCATTTTTGGTCAGCCGGTGCCAGTGCGATCTTTCGTCCTGTTGCAGAAGATAGAAGATCAAACTGGCAGAGCCATCGTCCGCGCGATAAGTCTCTGCAAAATGGCCGCCCTCCGGATGCGGGGTCATGTTGAGGGACGTAATAAGAGATGCAGGATCGGTCATGAGGTGGCGGGTAAGACTGCTGGTCGCTGACAGCATAACGAAAGGCCTCTTTTCCTTCCAGAGCGAGGTCAGACCAGCGCTCTCTTTGGCTTAAGCCCCGTCAAGTGCTGTGACATACTGCCGCAGGCCATCAAACGATTTTTGGAAGGACCGTTGACCGAGTTACTCCCTCCCGATTTTCTCAGCGCATTGCAGAAAGTTTTGCCGTGGCGCGCGATCTTGCGCTCAGCCGATGAAAGACGGCCTTATGAGTGTGATGGGCTCTCAGGATATAAGGCACTGCCCGGTGTCGTTGCCTTGCCTGATTGCCTGGAACAGGTGTGTGCAGTAATGCGCCTTTGCCAGCAGTACTCGGTGCCGGTGGTGGCCCGGGGAGCGGGAACAGGGCTTTCCGGCGGCGCAACGCCCCATCCCGAAGGCGTGCTGCTCAGTATGGCCAGATTCAACCGGATTCTGTCTGTTGACCCGATTGCGTGCACGGCCCGTGTTCAGCCAGGTGTGAGGAATCTTGCCATTAGTGAGGCCGTGGCAGAGCAGAGCCTTTACTATGCGCCGGATCCTTCATCGCAGATTGCCTGCACGATCGGCGGTAATGTTGCAGAGAACGCAGGCGGTGTGCACTGCCTGAAATACGGACTGACCGTACATAACGTTCTGGCAGCTGAAGTGGTCCTGATGGGAGGGGAAGTGATCGAGATCGGCGGCGAGGCGCCGGATCAGCCGGGATATGATCTTATGGCAGCCTTTATCGGCTCCGAAGGCATGCTGGGTGTGGTGACAGAAATTACCGTGCGGCTGCTGCCAATGCCGCCGACCGCTAAGGCGTTAATGGCGGCGTTTGAGGACGTTGAGCAAGCCGCTTCCGCCGTGGCTGCCATCATTGCAGCGGGTGTTATTCCGGCAGGGCTTGAGATGATGGATACCCCGGCCATTATCGCGGCTGAAGACTTTGTGCAGGCAGGATATCCCCGGGACGCGGCCGCAATTCTGCTTTGTGAATTAGACGGGACAGACGCTGAGGTAGAGACCGAGATCGGGTTGGTGTCGTCGCTGCTATTTGAGTGTGGAGCCCGTTCAGTGGATGTCGCCCGCGATGAAAGCGAACGCCAGCGGTTCTGGTCTGGCCGGAAGAATGCATTTCCTGCAGTGGGTCGCATCTCACCGGACTATTACTGTATCGACGGGACGATCCCCCGCCGGGCTCTGGGCGAAGTGCTCTTAGGCATCTCCGAACTCGCCGCCCGTGCCGGGTTGCGGGTCGCCAATGTGTTCCATGCCGGCGACGGCAATCTGCACCCTCTCATTTTGTACGATTCCGGAAAACCTGGCGAGTTTGAACGCACCGAGGCACTGGGCGCTGAGATTCTGCAGCTGTGCGTTCGGGTCGGCGGCACGATTACCGGTGAGCATGGCGTTGGACTCGAGAAAATCGATCAGATGTGTGTGCAGTTCAGCAAGGCCGAGCTGGAACAGTTTCATGCCTTGAAGGCCGTCTTTGATCCCGACGGTTTGCTGAACCCGGGCAAGGCCGTCCCGACACTTTCACGATGCGCCGAGTTCAATGCAATGCATGTCCATCACGGCGAGCTGCCGCATCCGGAGTTACCGAGGTTCTGATATGTCTGAAGACGCCGACAGCGCGGTCGCAGCACTTCAGGAGCGCGTGAAAAAGGCGGCTCAGGATGGTGAAGCTCTGGCCATCACGGGAGGCGGCACCAAAAGTTTTCTCGGCCGAGCGCCGCGTGGCACCCCGTGTTCGGTCCATGCTGTCAAAGGCATAGTGCACTACGAGCCCACAGAACTGGTCGTGACCGTTCGCGCGGGGACCAACCTCTCCGAGCTTGAAAGCACACTTGCCCAATCGGGGCAGATGCTGCCTTTTGAGCCGCCGGCGTTTGGGGAAGGCGCCACGATTGGCGGCACCATCGCCTGCGGATTGTCTGGACCTTGCCGCCCTTATCGTGGAGCAGCCCGGGACTTTGTTTTGGGGGTTCGCTGTATCAACGGCAAAGGGGATGCCCTTCGTTTTGGCGGCGAGGTCATGAAAAATGTCGCGGGCTATGACGTATCCCGCCTGATGGCGGGATCAATGGGCACGCTCGGCATACTCACAGAAGTCTCGCTGAAAGTGCTGCCGCAGCCTGCGTGCAATCAAACACGCGCTTTCGAGATGTCGGAGGAATCTGCAATCGAATTGATGACGAGTTTGCTGGGTCGCTCCCTGCCGGTTTCTGCAACTGCCTACCTCGACGGAGTGTTGCGGGTGCGCCTGTCGGGCAGTGAGGCGGCAGTCAACACTGCAGCAGGCACTCTGGGCGGCGACCTGGAACCAGAAGGGGACGCCTTCTGGTCAGCGCTAAAAGAACACCGTCTTGATTTTTTCTCTCACGATTCGCCGCTTTGGTGGATCACTCTAAAGCCCCGAAACGACGCAATATATTTTCCGGGCAAAACGCTGATCGACTGGGGAGGCGCACAGTACTGGGTGAAGTCTGATACCGGATTCGAAGCGCTCAGTGAACTGGTCAGGCCTTACGGGGGTTACGTAACGGGTTTTGGCGGCATAGACCAGGGTGTGGGTCTTAATGCTTTGCAAGGCTCCGTTTTGCAACTCAGCCGAAGACTGAAAGCGGCGTTCGATCCTGCCGGCATTCTGAACCCCGGCCGGCTCTTTGCCGAAGAATAATCATGTACGTTGAACTGGCTGAAGATTTCAAGGACACCGCGTTTGGTGAGGAGGCAAGCGAGATACTCGGCAAATGCGTCCATTGCGGCTTTTGCACAGCGACCTGTCCGACCTATCAGCTATTGGGAGACGAGTTGGATGGGCCGCGCGGACGCATCTATCTCGTTAAGCAATTGCTTGAAAGCGCTGAGGCTTCCGAGACCACGAGAGTTCACCTGGATCGGTGCCTTACCTGCCGCTCATGCGAGACGACTTGCCCGTCTGGGGTTCACTATGGACGCCTGGTCGAGTTGACGAGACCCAAAGTCGAGGCGTTGTCTCAACGTCCTCGTTTTGAACGGTTGCAGCGATGGCTGCTGGTGAGATTTTTGCTGAGCGTCTGGTTTGGGGTGCTGTTTCGTCTTGGTCAGATCATCCGCCCGGCCTTGCCACAAAGCCTGGCGCGCCATGTT
Source organism: Pseudomonadota bacterium (assembly GCA_016845525.1). Classification (GTDB taxonomy): domain Bacteria; phylum Pseudomonadota; class Gammaproteobacteria; order Arenicellales; family UBA868; genus UBA868. Next base: position 3,159 of record JAERSQ010000197.1, on the reverse strand, counting down.
CTCGAAAAAAGACCGGTCGGCCTGCGTCCCGAGAGTCAGGGCGGCCGTTCTGTGCTGATGCTGGAAGGCTGCGTGCAGCCGTCGATGGCGCCCCAGATCGACGCAGCCGCGCGGCGGGCTCTTGCAAAACTTGATGTCAACGTGATCACTGCCAACGAAGCCGGGTGTTGCGGCGCATTGGCGCTGCATCTCGCCGATAACGATCGGGCACTGAATTCAATGCGGCGAAATATTGATGCCTGGTGGCCTCAGATTGAGAAGGGCGTTGATGCAATCGTGATGACCGCAAGCGGTTGCGGCGTAACTGTGCGGGAATACGGACAATTGCTGAAGGATGATCCAGTCTATGCGGAGAAAGCGGCGCGAGTCAGCGCCATGACCGTTGATCTGTGTGAATACATCAGCCCCGAGGACGCGAGGGCGTTGGGATCGTGCTCCGGCAAGAGGGTGGCATTTCATTCGCCCTGTACTCTGCAGCATGGTCAGGGCATCACGGGGAGGGTGGAGCGGATTCTGGAAAGTGCGGGCGCGATTCTTACCCCTGCGCGGAACGCCCATTTGTGTTGCGGCGCGGCCGGAACCTACTCGGTCTTTCAGCCTGAGTTAGCGAGCAAACTGCTCGATAACAAGTTGTCGGATCTCGCCCAAGGTGACCCCGAATTTATTGCGACGGCTAATATAGGCTGCCTTGCTCACCTGTCATCGAAGAGTGATCCTCCGGTGCGGCACTGGATCGAACTGATTGATCCTGCCCCGCCGGGTTAAGTCTGGCCGTTGTCGGGGCGATCCGGATTGGCGCCTGATTTCGCTACCGGCTCGAGATTTTTTGCCAAAACGAGGCAATTTATTTGTATTTCTTCCCAAAACCTTGCCTCGGCGGCGCCCTTTTAGTACTATCCGCGCCTCATTTTTGCGCAAAAATTCAGTATTTCGATGAAAACGTTCAGCGCCAAGCCTGAAACCGTCCAGAGAGAATGGTTCGTTGTTGATGCCACCGACAAGGTGTTGGGGCGGCTAGCGAGCGAAGTCGCTTCACGGCTTCGTGGGAAGCATAAAGCCCAGTACACCCCACACGTCGACACGGGCGATCACATTGTGATTGTCAACGCCGAAAAGATTCGGGTCACTGGCAACAAGGCAGAGGCAAAACGCTACTACCGCCACTCCGGATACCCGGGCGGCATCAAAGAGGTTGCTCTGGGCGAGCAGCTTCAAAAACACCCAACCAGAGTAATCGAAAGCGCAGTGAAGGGCATGTTGCCCAAAAACCCTCTCGGCCGGGCGATGTTCGCAAAGCTTCGGGTTTATGCCGGTCCTGACCATCAGCATCAGGCACAACAGCCCAAAGTGCTTGAAATCTAGCGCTGCCCTGGATCAGTAAGACCGTCAAGCAAGAACGCAATCGCAATAAGGAAAACACATTGGCACAGTCAGGCGAAATTCATTACGGAACAGGTCGACGCAAGTCGTCCGTGGCCCGCGTTTACCTTACCCGCGGCTCAGGCACCATTACGGTCAATCGTCGTTCGCTCGATGAATATTTCGGCCGCGAGACTGCACGAATGGTCGTACGTCAGCCGCTTGATACTGCGGAACTGAACGACAAGCTGGACATCACTATTCGTGTCACCGGTGGCGGCGGTACTGGCCAAGCTGGCGCGATTCGCCACGGCATCACCCGCGCCCTGATGAGCTACGACGAAACCCTGCGCGCACCCCTGCGCAAAGCCGGTTTTGTCACTCGTGATTCGCGAAAAGTCGAGCGCAAGAAAGTCGGCCTGCACAAAGCCCGTAAAGCGCCTCAGTACTCCAAGCGCTAACCGCTATCGCCAGACTCGCTCTGGCGTGCCCCGCTGACCCGTCTCACATCCCAACTATTTGGGATATTGGTGGATTGCGCCGTCAACAAACGCGTTTCCTGTCGAGAATGCGATACGGTACTATGACTTTTAGGCGATCCAGGACTCTGGTTAACGTTGAGAGTTGGGGTTAGATAATGGCAGATCACAGGATAAAAGCGTTTTACCAGCGGCAGGATATCCTCGGTGAGACCTATGAGCCGATGCAGCAGCTCCGTTTCACTGAGTTGGCAACGTTCATGAGGGTGCCGTTAGTTAGTGACCTAGCCGATGTAGATATTGGCATCGTGGGTATCCCTTATGATGGGGGATTGACCGCTCGCACTGGCGCCCGATACGGGCCCCGGGAAGTTCGTAATCAGTCGTCACTGATGCGTGCGATCAACGTCGCCACCGGAGCCCGTCCTTTTGAGCGTGCGCGAGTGGGGGACCTTGGAGATGTTCGCTTTAAGGATCTTTTCAATCTTGAGAACGCCATCAAGGATATAGAGCGAACGTTCGTAAGAATTGCCGAGAGTGATGTCTTGCCGTTGGCGGTCGGCGGAGATCACTCGGTGACCTATCCCATACTCAAGGGGCTCCGCTCTCGATTTGATGAGCCAGTCGGGCTTTTGCATGTTGACGCTCATACCGACACCTGGCCTGAGTTTGCCGGCTCCAAATTCCATCACGGCGCGCCATTCAGGCTCGCAACAGATGAAGGACTGATCGACCCGCATCGAACTGTACAGATCGGAATTCGGGGAGGCCAGAACTTTGCGGACGGCCTGGATTATTCACGAGACAAGGGAATGCGCGTCATTACCATTGAGGAATTCGATGACCTCGGTTGGGAGGCTGTGGCACAGGAAGCCAAGCGCATAGTGGGGGAGGGGCCGGTTTACCTCACCTTTGATGTTGACGGGCTGGATCCGGCCTACACCCCAGGCACCGGCACCCCGGAGGCTGGAGGCATCACCATGCGCGAAGCGCAGCGACTGATTCGTGCCTTCAGCGGGGTGAATTTGATCGGGGGCGATGTCGTGGAGGTCTCTCCACCGCTCGATCCGTCAGGAATGACGAGTCTTAACGGCGCAACCATTCTTTTCGAGATTCTCTGCCTACTCGCTGAGCACGTTACTTTGCCGCCCATCGACTGAGTAATTGGCGTCTTGAGGGGAATAAACTAAAATCCCGTTGCTGCTGGGGGATCGTCTAGCGGTAGGACTGCGGACTCTGACTCCGCCAACCCAGGTTCGAATCCTGGTCCCCCAGCCAATTTCTTTTATCTGGGTAGATTCTGCTACGGGGAAAATCGTCT
>JAERSQ010000196.1 GCA_016845525.1 Pseudomonadota bacterium | reverse complement strand
CTCAAGACATAAAATAAGTAATAACTTATTCTGTAAATTAAAAATAATTAGTGTTACTTATGTATTGACCTAGCTATTCTGCAGCTTCTTCCCCGGACCCGTCCGGGTGTTTAAGACCCACTCAAGCGTTAAGAGGATCTGCAGATGGCAACGAAGAACTATCAGGCCGGCGTGAAGGAGTACCGGGAAACCTATTGGATGCCCGAGTACACCCCTAAAGATACGGACATTCTGGCCTGTTTCAAGATAACCCCACAGCCGGGTGTCCCACGGGAAGAAGCGGCAGCTGCTGTGGCGGCGGAGTCCTCCACCGGGACCTGGACAACCGTCTGGACAGATCTTCTAACTGATCTTGACCACTATAAGGGCCGCGCTTACGCCATCGAAGATGTTCCGGGCGATGATGAGTCCTACTACGCGTTTGTCGCTTACCCGATTGACCTGTTCGAGGAAGGCTCGGTGGTCAACGTATTTACTTCACTAGTGGGTAACGTGTTCGGCTTCAAGGCGCTGCGGCACCTGCGCCTTGAGGATGTTCGTTTTCCGATTGCTTATGTCATGACCTGCGGGGGTCCCCCCCACGGTATTCAGGTAGAGCGTGACATATTCAACAAGTACGGCAGAGCGCTTCTGGGGTGCACGATCAAGCCCAAGCTCGGACTGTCTGCCAAGAACTACGGACGCGCCGTCTATGAGTGTTTGCGTGGCGGGCTTGATCTCACCAAAGATGACGAGAACGTCAATTCCCAGCCCTTCATGCGTTGGCGCCAGCGTTTCGACTTCGTCATGGAAGCGGTACACAAAGCGGAAGCCGAGACGGGAGAAAGAAAGGGGCACTACCTGAACGTCACCGCCCCCACGCCTGAAGAGATGTACAAGCGTGCGGAGCACGCAAAGACACTGGGCGCCCGTATCATCATGCACGACTACATCACCGGTGGCTGGTGCGCCAATACAGGACTCGCGAACTGGTGCCGGGACAATGGTCTGTTGCTCCATATCCACCGTGCCATGCACGCCGTGATCGACCGACACCCGAAGCACGGTATCCATTTCCGTGTGCTGGCGAAACTGTTGCGGCTCTCCGGCGGGGATCACCTCCACTCCGGTACCGTGGTGGGCAAACTGGAAGGCGATCGTGAGGCCACTCTGGGCTGGATTGACCTGATGCGTGACTCCTACATCAAAGAGGACCGGTCGCGGGGCATCTTTTTTGATCAAGATTGGGGTTCGATGCCCGGTGTCTTCCCTGTTGCGTCTGGCGGGATCCATGTCTGGCATATGCCGGCCCTGGTCACGATATTTGGTGACGATGCCTGCTTCCAGTTTGGCGGCGGTACCCTGGGCCACCCCTGGGGCAATGCGGCAGGCGCCGCGGCCAACCGCGTGGCGCTTGAAGCCTGCGTGGAGGATCGCAACCGCAATGGCGCTGATGGTTTGGAAAAGCGCGGCGGAGATGTCCTGCGCAAGGCGGCGGAGTCGAGCCCTGAGCTGGCAGCAGCCATGGAGACCTGGAAGGAAATCAAATTCGAGTTCGACACCGTCGACAAACTCGACGTTGTCCATCGCTGATGATTTGAACTACACATACTCGAGAGAATGATCATGACTGATATGCAAGACTACAATTCGCGCCTTTCGGATCCGGCGAGTCGAAAGTTCGAAACCTTTTCTTATCTCCCTCAGCTTGATGACGCTGCGATTCGGGCCCAAGTGGAATATATCGTGGCCCAGGGTTGGAATTCGGCTATAGAGCATACAGAACCAGAGAACGCCACCTCATCTTTCTGGTACATGTGGAAGTTGCCGATGTTCGGAGAGACGGATGTAGACACTGTGTTGACGGAAGTTGATGCTTGTCGCTCCACCAATCCGGGCAATCACGTGCGTCTGATCGGCTACGATAACTTTGCCCAATCGCAGGGTACGGCAATGGTGATTTATCGGGCGCCCAGCACCCGCTGATCCCCGTCGTTCTGAGTACACCATGACGGACGCCAGTTCCTACCTGATTGCCGAGGAGCCGTATTACCAGCCGGTCAATCGGGAAGTAGAGCTGTACGAGGCAGCCTACGGTGTCCGTATGCCCGTCATGCTGAAGGGGCCGACCGGGTGCGGAAAGTCACGCTTCGTCGAGTACATGGCGTTCAGACTGTCCCGGCCTCTCATCACCGTCGCCTGTAACGAGGACATGACGGCCTCGGATCTTGTGGGACGGTTCCTGCTGGATAAGGACGGCACGCGCTGGCAGGATGGCCCCTTGACCACGGCAGCACGGATTGGTGCGATCTGTTACCTGGATGAGATTGTTGAGGCGCGCCAGGATACGACGGTGGTTATCCATCCGCTTACGGATCACCGGCGTACCCTGCCTCTCGATAAAAAAGGAGAGCAGATCCGGGCGCACCCTGACTTTCAGCTTGTCATTTCCTACAACCCGGGCTATCAGAGCCTGATGAAGGATCTGAAGCAGTCAACAAAGCAGCGGTTTGCCGGCCTTGATTTCGATTACCCCAACGCTGAACTGGAAGCGCAGATTGTGGCGACCGAGGCTGGCGTGGATCGCACGGTGGCAGAGCAGTTGGTACAGGTAGCGCATCGAGCCCGCAATCTTAAAGGGCATGGGCTTGATGAAGGGATCTCGACACGACTGCTTGTCTATGCGGGACAACTGATGGCCAAGGGGGTAGAGCCGATCGCAGCGTGCAGCATGAGCCTGGTCTGTCCTCTCACCGATGACGCTGATATGCGGGACACCCTGGACGCCGCTGTAAACACGTTCTTCGGCTGAATGCCCGAGCGGCCTTCCCCGCAGCCGGATAGGCAGGGCTGATCTCATTGACCTTCGACCTCGACCGTTACCGCGACACTCTGGCACAGTGTGTCCCAGCGCTTCAGGACAACCTGGATACGCTTTTACACGATGCCGCAAGGCAAATGTCGCCGGCAGGGCTTCAGATATATCTTGAGGCGGCGAAGGGTCTCTGTGAGCTGGGGCGCGGTCCGGACTTGGCCCGATTTTGGCTTGAGCAGATGCCAGCGGTGGTGAAAGAAGTCGGAGAGGATATTCTTCCGGACACGTTGGAAGCGATCATGAAGCTCTCTTCCATGACGTCAGGCAGCGTTCTTGCACAACTTGTGGCGACGCTGCCTGTTGCAGCCCGACGCCTGGGGGATATCGACCTGGTTCGCCGGTATCTGGAGTTTACCCATCGCCTTTGTGCGAAGGCGCCCAGGGGTCTTCGGCCCATGCTGATGCATCTTGATGAACTGCTGTCCAAGTTGACGCTGGGCGGGTTGCGTCGCTGGGCCGAATTTGGGGCCCAGGCCTATCGGCGGGATTTGGCAAACCTGGCAGCGTATTTCGATCTTGCCACTGCCGACAGTCTGGCCATGTTACGCGAACAACGGAAGGGCACGTTGTTCATTGATGTGCAGCGTAAACTGAATTTTTTTCTGCGCGCTTTTTGGGGCCGCGATTTCTTTATTCGACCCGCAGAGTCAGACGTCCCCGGTTTCAGGCCTTTCATTGATGCAGGCGTGCTGCATCTGCCTGATGCGGTGGATAATGCAGCATCGGTTAGCGGTGTTGAACTGTATCGGGCCTGCGCCGCGCATCTCGCAGCTCACTTGATGTATGCCGATCATGCGATGAGCGCGCAGGAGCTCAGCCCGGCACAGATGTTCTTCATTGGGATGGCCGAGGATGCCCGTGTTGAGTACTGCGCGGCGAAAGCGTTTCCCGGCTTAGGCCGGCTTTGGCGGATCCTGTTGTCTCAGGCGCCCTCCGGCGCCCCCGCCCACCCCACATTGGCAACACTCGAGCATGTGGCGCTCATGCTGAGAGATCCGGCCGTATCTACTGACGATGATGAGATTGAAGTTATCGTCCGGGACTTTCATCTCCAGATGGGTCGCAACGAACACAACCCTGAGTTCTCCTGGCATCTGGGACTGAAGCTGTACCATCTTTTCGCTGATCGACGCGAAGTCCCCAGTCTCAGGCTTTTGGAAAAAATCCGCATCCCCTACCGGGATGACAACCGGATTATCTGGGAGCGTGATGCCCGAGCTTTCCATGACGGCGGGACACTTCGGGATCAGGCGCCGGTTCAGGTGCGCCGTGAAGCTTCCGTGATTGAAATGGCCAATGAAATTGACTGTGAATTTGCGGGTGACGACGCGCAGGAAATCTGGCGGCTTTCGACACCTTTCTGGCTCGATCAGGAGGGCTGCACCCTAAACCAGTTGGAGGGTACTGAACCGGTTTCTGATCCTTACTGCTACCCTGAGTGGGACTATCAGGTACAACTGCTACGTCCTGACTGGGTAACCGTCTATGAACGGCGGCAGCCAGTGGGACTGGCTGGTGAAATTGACGAGATTCTGACGCGACATCGTCCCGTTACGGCAAAGATTCGAAAGATCATCGATCTGTTGCAGCCGGAAGGGGTTGCTCGTGAGCGGAATCTGGAAGATGGTGACGACATCGATCTGAATGCGGCGGTCGACGCCATGATCGCCATCAGGCGTGGTGAGACACCTAACCCGAGGGTCACCATGAGACATACCGTGAAGCACCGCGATCTGGCGATCGTGGTGCTGCTCGACCTGTCTGAATCGACGGGAGATCGGATCAAGGAAAGCGGGCAGAGTATTCTGGAACTCACCCGGGAAGCCTGCGCTCTGGTCGCGACCGCTATTACGGGAGTAGGGGATCCGTTTGCCATTCATGGATTCGCGTCGGACGGACGGCACGACGTACGCTATTTTCGTTTCAAGGACTTTGACGAGCGTTTTGATGATAGGGTCAAGGCACGGCTGGCAGGTATGTCAGGTGGCCTGTCGACCCGGATGGGCGCTGCGCTGCGTCACGCAGGCCTTCATCTTATGCGTCAGAGCGAAAACCGAAAGCTGATTCTTTTGGTGACAGACGGTGAGCCTGCTGACATTGACGAGCGTGATCCCCAGCATCTGCGCCAGGACACCCGCAGAGCCGTTGATGATCTGCAGCAGCAGGGTATACAGAGTTATTGCCTGACCCTGGATCCCAATGCGGATGAGTACGTTCGCCGGATCTTTGGAACGGGACGGTACACCATCGTTGACAGGGTAACGCGTCTTCCGGAAAAACTGCCGATGCTGTTTGCAACATTGACCTCCTGACAGGGTGGACAACCGGGCGATATCGGGCCAGACGTTTCGGCCTCCGGTAGTGCGCAGCGGGGGGCGTATCCGCAGCGGGCTGATGCACTGCGCACACAATGGCTGGACGGTTGCGGTAGAGCATCAAACTGCAGATGATTTTGCAGAATCATTCTGGCAGCCATGGCGAATACCGGTGTGCGAGGGTCCTACGGGCACCCATGCTCTGAACGACCTGTGTGCTTGCTGTCAGGCCTATCCGGATCACTTTGTTCGTTTCAGCGCCTATGAGGGTGATACCGCTGGCGGGG
>JAERSQ010000195.1 GCA_016845525.1 Pseudomonadota bacterium | reverse complement strand
CTCACCTTCTCATCGGGCGCGAACGAGACCCCCTGGGTCTGCTCTCCATCCCGGAGCGTGGTATCCATCAACAAGACATGCTCTCGCATCAATATCGCCTCAGCGCCAGCCTGAACCTCTCAAAGAACGCGATATTCTATAGGTAAATGCTTGTTTAATTGAAGGTGTTTCTCAACTTGCTCGTGCCGATGGAATTCTTCCGGTGAAGTTATCCCCTTGAATACAAGGCACTCCGCCCCAGATTCGAAGCCGGGGCCAAACCTGGTCATCGTGATTCAGGTTTTTGAAGTCACCCCGATAGGCCCCGATCCAGAGCTCGACTCAAAATTGTCCCAGTGCGGATGATCACCAAAACGCTCCACCAAAAAGTCGATGAAACAACGCGCCCGCCTCGAGAGGAATCGAGTCCTCGGATAAACAACATATGCGCCAAGTAGCGGGATTGTGTACTCGGGCAACACCCTGACCAGCTTTCCTCTTTTGATATCGGGACCTGCGATAAAGGTTGGTGCGACCCCAATTCCCAGACCGTCTCGTGCAGCCGCACACAGGTAATCACCGTTATTGGCTGAAATGGTGACCGGGGGATTAACTCGGATACGACGCCCATCAGGATCTTCCATAAGCCAGGAAGAAGTTGGCGTATTTGTATATCCGAGAATCCTGTGCGCTGCCAAATCCTTGGGAACTGTCGGAGATCCGAACGCCTCGAGATATTCAGGGCTTGCACACAAGACTCTCCGAATCGTGGCTATTTTGCGCGCCAAGTAGTCCGAGTCTTTTAAATCCGCAATCCGGATAGCAAGATCAAGTCCCTCTTCAATTAGATCAACCTGTCGATCATTGAAATCGAGATGCAGCGAAAGAGCGGGATACTTTTCTGCGAATTCGTTGACTACTCCCGCAAGGTGCAAAAGACCAAACGAAACCGGAGCCGCGATTCTGAGATCACCATCGAGTTGAGTTTGAGAGCCTGAGGTTTCTGAGTTCAGCTCCTGGACATCCGCCAGAATCTGTCTAGCCCGCTCATAGAAACTGGATCCGGCATCCGTCAGGGTCGAATTACGCGTATTGCGAACAAGCAACTGTGTATTCAAGCTCTGCTCCAACGCCGCAAGGCGCCGACTCACAGCGGATCTCGCAATACCGGTTTGCTCGGCTACCCGGCTCATGCTTCCGGCCTCCACGATTCGCGCAAACATCGCCATATCTTCAAGTTGGCCCATTTTTATTGTCCCGTTTTTTGCAACAGTGTTTTTATTTTATCTGTATTTATTCTTTTTTTTAGACTTATTAGGATTCGCGTTCCTGAGACACCTCATCGGGCTAACAACAGCAGAGACCTCCTCATGAACGAACCCAAGATCGCGCAGGCACAACCCTATGTTCTGGAACTCGACGCCGGCACCTACTTTTGGTGTCGGTGCGGAAGATCAGCGAACCAACCTTTTTGCGATGGCTCCCACAAAGACACCAGTTTCGAACCAGAGCCGTTCACCGTCTCTGAGAACAAAAAGGTGGCGTTATGCGGATGCAAGCATACGAAGAACACGCCTTTTTGCGATGGCACACACGCCAAGCTCTAACTCGGCGACAACACAAATAAACCCAGTTAAGGAATAAAATGATTAATCAAGCAACAGCTTTAGCCATGCCGGTTGGCCGACTTTTCATCTCACTGGTCTTCATCCTGTCAGGAGTCACCAAGGCCGGCAGTTACTCAGGCACCGCTGCCTGGATGGACTCCGTTGGCGTACCGGGAACTTTGCTCCCTGTCGTCATCATTCTTGAAATCTTAGGCGGAATGGCGATCGTCATTGGATGGAAAGTACGGCCTGTCTCCATATTATTTGCGGGCTTTTGTGTCTTGAGCGCCGTACTATTTCATGCCGACTTCTCAAACCAGGCGCAGATGACCCAGTTCCTCAAAAATGTGGCACTTGCGGGTGGATTCTTGTTTCTGTTTGCGGGAGGCGCCGGGGCTTACTCGCTTGATGAACGTAAGAGCTAATCAAACTTCGGGATGTCCGGCGTACTTGTCGTGACAAAGACAGCCTAGTGTGCAGTAACCAGTAATGGGACTTCTTCAGAACGGTAAGTGGGTCGACCAGTGGTACGACACCAAAGCATCCAAGGGTCATTTCGTGCGCCAGGCATCTCAGTTTCGGAACTGGATCACCGCGGACGGTGCCCCCGGCCCCAGCGGGGTCGGGGGCTTCAGGGCCGAGGCTGGTCGATATCATCTTTATGTCTCGTATGCTTGTCCTTGGGCTCACCGGACCCTGATCTTTCGTGCTCTCAAGAAGTTAGAGGCCATGATTTCAGTTTCGATCGTCAACTGGTACATGGGCGCTGACGGGTGGACATTTGACCCGGTCAGCGGTGTGGTGCCAGACGATATCAACAACGCAGAGTTTCTCCACCAGGTCTACACGGCTTCCGACCCAAACTACAGCGGCCGGGTGACCGTCCCGGTGCTGTGGGATAAAAAAAGCAACAAGATTGTTTCCAACGAATCCTCGGAGATTATTCGCATGTTCAACGAGGCATTCGATAGCTTGGGCGCTGCGCCTGGAGACTACTATCCGCTCGCATTACGTGACGAAATCGATTCGCTAAACGACCGCATCTACGAAACCGTTAACAATGGAGTCTATAAAGCGGGATTTGCCACCACACAGGAAGCCTATGACGAAGCGGTAAGCAAAGTATTCGAAACGCTGAATAGGCTGGAAAAGCGCCTTGAGACACAACGCTACTTAACCGGCGAGGCCGTTACGGAAGCCGACTGGCGGCTGTTTACCACGCTGGTGAGATTCGATCCAGTCTATGTTGGTCATTTTAAATGCAATATCAAGCGGCTAGAGGAATATCCGAATCTCTCGGCCTATGTGCGGGACCTCTACCAACAACCCGGCGTCGCACCGACCGTGCATCTTGATCACATCAAGAAACACTATTTCGTCAGTCATGCAACTATCAATCCCACCGGCATCGTACCAACGGGTCCAACGATCAATTACACCGCGCCTCATTATCGCGACAAACTCATTTAGGGTTCGAGGGAAGCTGGACAGTTTGTTGTCCTAGAGTCATTCCCTTGCCCCCAACGGTAAGAAGATGGGGCCAATCTCCTGATTAAGCGAGATCCGTTACAGATGGGTTTTTGGGAACAGTTCGCCGGTTAGTGCAGAGTTGTTTGACTACGTGTTCAAACTGCCTTCACCCGCCCCAGCGAGGCCTTGAAGCGGTATTTCAGGGTGACAACGGCGCGACCAGACGCGTTCCTTCCACAAGGATCCCGCCACGATTACCGACTTCGACACTGCCGTAATGCTCAGCAAAAACGGGGAGCAAGGTCCAGTCATCTGGAAGCGACAGCCAAAGCCGCAGCAGATACCGACGCTGCTCTGGATCAGGCCAATCAGTAAATCCGGTTCGACGACCGGACAGGTTCAGCACTCTCTCTCAACTCACCCCGACTGGATCATGTCCAGTTTGCCGTGCTGGCCCTGACGGTAAAAACGTCGCAATTCACGGGTCAGTCCAGCCCCATCCTGTGACTGCAGGTAGCGGTGACTCAACTGGCGGCAATAGTGGCCGGCGTAAAAGTTGGCCACTTCGTAGCGGTGTCGGTCTTCGTCATCCAGGTTGCTTTCGAAAGACACGTGGTCAAACAGCCATGAGCACAGGTCCGCACTGCTTGAGCTACTGTGGTCCTGATTAAGGGCCACCAAACCGATGAATTTGTCAATCTCCGCCTGCAGTTCCAGCTCCAGCTGCGTCAGTTCTCTTTCAAAGCCCGCACGCCACGCCAGATACAGAAAATGACTCACCCCTTCGACTGCCTGACAGAAGGCTTCCGTCCTATGTTTCGCATCTGCACTACCGCAACTGGCCAGAGCCTGCAGCACTTCCGGAGCGAGATACAGCGACATTTCCAACTCATCCGGCGACTCATGCAGCAGCAACTTTTCCGGACAATCCGGCCTTAGCTCCTCGCCCTGAAGCGCAATCAACAGCTTGCGGTCAGTGATGAGGAAGTCCATCACATCGTGTTCGACCTCAATCTCATATACCCGCTGCAGCCACTGCTGCAATTGGGTGAGTGAGAACATTCAGTGCACCTGCGCCGCAACCGGGCCGGTATGGATACCAGCCCGCCGCAGGCGTTGTGCACAACTGGTGCTGCCGGTCTGTTGCCAACGCTCGTATAGCGCAAGCAGGTTCTCATCCTGATCAAGATCCTGCTCAAAAACCTGGGCCATGGCACGCGCCAGAACGGCAAACTTGGTGCCCAGCTCCATAAAGACGGCTCCTGTCTGGGTTCCCGCACGGCTGCACGCCACGGAGAGGTGCTCATAGGCGTTGCCGCCGATCGCGATGTAATAGTCGACGTTAACCGGCTTGCGCCTGAGACTGTGCCGGAACACCCCAACAAGGAACATCGCCACATCGCCGACCCGGCGCAGTCCCTCTGCTTGCTCAATACGGGACCTTGCCGACAGCGCCTCTCCATAGACCAGCGCAAGGGGTCGCAGCCCAAACCCTTGGGGCGTATGTTCGAAAAAGTGATCTGTCCTGGAATAGCAAGTCAGCAGATTGACGAGATAGGCCTGTGCCTCTTCCGACACGTCGATATCTGATTCGGTGATCGCGTCAGTAACCTGTTGGCGAAAGTAGTCTTTTACGGAAGTGCAGTTAACAACGGTCTGTGCGTTTCCAGGATCTCGCATACACTCTCTCCGTCAGGGTTGGCGAATTTGTATGAACTCCATTGTTGCCGAGGAAAAAAGGCGGGCAAAGTTAGCACTCTTAAGTGATGGCTGCTGAATGGCACGCAAATCATCCCTTTCGTCAGGTAGAGCCAAAATCAATATTTCTAACGATGTCTCCAAAACGTCAGCAGTGGGTGGTTATGCATTGCGATCTTGTCGAATTTTCACGTTTGACATCGCAAAATGAGGACGCCACTTTTCATGCCGTAAGAAAAGGATTTGAGCAGGCGGCGCTGCTTGTTTCAGATCATGGTGGAACGATGGTCAACACGGCCGGAGACAGCCTGCTTGCCGTTTTTCCGGGAGCGTTGGCTGCCGCACAGGCAGCGCTCGGTCTGCAGCAGTATTTCGCACTGACCAACCGGAGTCTTCCGGGAAATGAACAGTTGCGCGCCCGGATCGGTATCCACCAAGGCGCGGTGGTCGTTCAAGGAGACCAGGCTTTTGGTAATGACGTCAACATTGCGGCACGTCTTCAGGAGATTGCGCCGCCCGGGGGCATCTGTCTATCGCAGAGCGTGCGACACCTGATCGGCGATACCCAGGAGCTTAGGTTCGAGTCCATTGGGGTTCAGACGCTGCGTCACATTGCCCAGCCCGTGAATGCTTTTCTGCTTTTGACCGGACACGAAGTTCTGCATTCTGACAGTAAAACGACGCCAGAAGTCCGGCCCCGGGTTCTCGTTCTGCCTTTTTCCGCCCCCGCAAACGATCCCGATCTTGGCGACTTCGGCGAAGCGCTTACGGTGAATCTGATTAGCGCATTGTCCCGATTTCGCGAGCTTTTTGTCTTCGCACCGCACACCGCCCTGTCACGTCACGTCCATTCCCACGATCAGCACCTCGTTGGTAAGCAGCTCAAGGCACGCTTTCTGGTTGACGCCTCGGTAAAGCACCATCTTGACGCACTCCGTCTGATGATCAATCTGGTTGAAATGCCGCAGGGGCGCTACCTCTGGTCAGAGCGCTATGATTTAACGGCCCGCGATCTTGCCATTACCCAGGATGAGATAACCAATCATATTGTGGCCACGCTGGTTGGTAATATCGAACATAGCGCGGGTATCGCTTGCTCAGGCCATTCCCTTTCACTGGATTACAACGACAACATTCGGGCACGTCATCTGGTGTACCGGATGCGAAGTGCGAAGGACCTCGACAAGGCCAAAACACTTTTTCGTAATCTTGGCGGCAGGCATCCTGAGTTTGCTTCTGCCCATTCCGGGCTTGCACTGTCGCATCTTGCGGAATTTTTGATGGGATGGGCATCTCGCCCTCTGGAGACACTGAATAAGGCGGCACACGCGGCACAACTTGCTTTGGAACTGGATCCCAGTGACAGCGGCGCGCACGCGGCATTCGGGGTCACCCAGATCTGGCAACGGGATCACGACCGAGCCATGACCCATCTTGACCGGGCAGTTGAACTCAACCCCAACGACACAGACGTGATTGCAGCTCGGGCGCTGGGCCTGATCTTTCAGGGTAGACCCATTGCCGCATTCGTGGCATTGGAAAACGTGCTCGACGCGAACCCTTTTGCTCCCGCCTGGTATCTTTGGGCTCTTGCGATCAGCTGCTACAACAGCGGGCAATACCGCAATGCGGTCGCGACACTTTTGCGGATAGCCTCACCTAACCGCTTCCACCGGCGCCTGCTGGCAGCAAGTTACGCCCAACTCGGCGAAACCGATAAAGCCGCGTCAGAGCGCGACCGGGTCATGATTGAGGTGCCGAGTTATACCGTCGAGGACAGCCGGAACTCACAGCCCTACGAGCACTCTGCGGATGTCGATGGCTTTGTAGAAGGTCTTTTGAAGGCCGGATTTCCCTCTCGCCTTCAGAATCGGCACTGAACCCAAAAAAAAAGGGGGGCGAAACGCCTCCCTTTTCAAGAACAGATTCGTCAGAGCTCTATGCAGATCTCTTGTTATAGGCCCAGCATAAGATACCCAACGCAGCCACGCAATCTAAGAACTCATCAACGCTTTGACGAGTTCGGTTGCCCCGTCACGAACCGGATCAACAGCGAGTCGGCCGGTTTCATCCTGGATGGCTGCAATCGCTTCGGCTGCCGCTTTGGCATCAAGATGTGCGGTATTGACCGCGATGCCGACCGTAACCGGTCGGGCAAAGGTACCGCACGCGGAGGCGATATCCTCATAGAGCGCGATGATGTCATTAAGCGGCGGAACCGCCACCGGCTCACCTACCGTATCAAGATGCGTCATCCCCGCGCGATGGCACAACACCAGATGGGTCGGACAGGAACCGCGCATCAAGGGCAAGGTTGAGGAACTGCCCGGGTGTACGATGGACCCCTGGCCCTCAACGATGGCTAGTTCGGCATTGCCCGCTTCCATCACCATTTTCTCAACGGCGCCGCAGGCGTAATCCACCCGGATCGCATCAAGCGGTATGCCTTTACCGCTGACCAGGATGCCGATCTGTCCGGTGGCAAGAAAGTCGGTCCGGATACCCTCATCAAGCGCCGATTTCCAGATTTCGAGCCCCGCGGTCATCTTGCCCACGGCCATATCTGTTCCCACCAGCAGCGCACGGCGATTTTGAAGTCCAGCCGCCCGGGCCCAGGCGATGCCGAGATCCTGTGGCTCCTGGCGGATATCCCAGATCCACTGTCCCGGGGAAAGCTCCGGATAACGGGGACCCAGTTGCTCGTGCAGCCCGTTAATGACGCTCATGCCGGCTGCTACCGCTTTATCTACCTCGGCAACCATTTCCGGAGGCAGTCGACCTCCTGAAGGTGCCATGCCCAACACAAGTACCTCACCCCCAGCACCGACGGCCTCGTCCACCGACGCCAATACCGGCACATCGGGGCCAAAATCAAGCAGGTCCCGGGTTGTAGAGCCGTTGTGATTGAAATCTACCGCACACGCCACGGGGTTGCGGGAATACCGCAGCACGGCATGGCCCATCTTGCCATTCAGTTTGTCGATCTGCTCAAAAAAATGAACGACGAGTTTCTGATCGGGCTTTAACATGTCAATTCCACTCCGTGGCCCGGCACCGCCGCTCGGACAGACACCACCCCCTCGTTCAGCTCCAGCCCGCTCGCTGGATCCGGCAAAAGATTGAGATGAGAGTCAAGGTCAATATGATCAAAGAGCGCAGCCAGCGATGCGCCTGCACCAATCGCAACTGAAGACTCCCCCATGCAGCCGATCATGGTCTTAAGGCCGTGTGCCCGCGCGGCCGCAACGATACGAAGCGCTTCGGTGATGCCGCCGCATTTCATCAGCTTGAGGTTGACCCCGTCTACACAGTGCGCAAGCCGTGCGACATCCGTTGCAAAATTACAGGACTCATCGATGAAGATAGGGAGCACCCGATCCGCAAACAAGGCCGGCAGGTCCTCGTCCGCATCGTAAGGCAGCGGTTGTGCAACAGAATCACAGTCGCGCTCTTTTAGCCAGGCCATCATCCGGTGTGCGCCAACCAGATCCCACCCGCCGTTGGCATCCACCCGCATCGAGACACCCAGTCCGCTAGCCGCTTCCTGTACGGCGGCATACATGTCGCAGTCGGCATCAAGGCCCTCGGGGCTGCCGAGCTTGACCTTGAGATAACGGGCTCCGGTGCGGTTCACCACTTCCGGCACCCTTTCCCTGACCACTTCCGGCGGCAGGATTCCAATCGTCACTGACGTCGCAACACCTTTGTGCGGCAGACCGAGAATGCGATAAAGCGGCTGCTTTGAGGCCCGGGCCAGCCAGTCCCAAAGAGCCACATCCACGCCAGCCCAGGCACAGGGTGCCACCCCGTTCTCACGGGCCAGTTTCCAGCCAGAAAAGGGGCTTTTTAGCGCCTCAGGGTGAGTATCCAGAAAGCCGCGTATCTGGTCCTCGCAGGCCGGCGCAGTATCGGCGCCCGTCAACCCGCCCGGCGCACCCTCGCCAATGCCCGATACGCCGTCGTGGCTTACGGTCACGAAAAGATTAACCGATCCGGCGCTTTCGCCACGACTGATGCGAAGCGGATAACGCTTTTTCAAAGCAACGTGTTGATATTCAATATTCAGAGGTACTTCCCTCCCAAAAAGCTGTGTTGAGACTCGCCGATGGCAAGCGGTGGATATTAGAGCGCCTTGGGCGCAAAAAAAAGCCTTCGGGGTATTAGACCCTGGCCACGCTTTTAACCCTGTCCGTACTTATCGGAACAAACCGCTCACTGAACCTTAAGACTGAGAACGCCTACGCCCTCGATCTCGCCCAGAAGTTCGTCGCCGCGCTGGACGGGGGCCACCCCCGAAGGGGTCCCGGTAAAAATCAGATCTCCGGGGCAGAGAAGGAAAAACCGGGACAGCTCACTGATGATCTCGGAGACTTTCCATATCATTTGGGAAAGGTCTCCTGACTGGGCCACGGCGCCGTTCTTGCTGAGACGAATTGCCCCGGCCTGCGGGTGGCCTACCCTGTCCGCAGGAAAAATAGCCGAGCACGGCGCTGACTGTTCAAACGCTTTGCCGATCTCCCAGGGGCGGCCCTGGCGTTTCATCTCACCCTGCAGATCACGCCGCGTCATATCCAGTCCCACCGCATACCCAAACACGCAGTCAAGCGCCTGTTCTACAGCAATGTCGCTGCCGCCTGACTTAAGGCCCACGACCAGTTCGATTTCGTGCTGGACATCATCGCTCAGCGGGGGATAAGTAAAGGCACGATCCACCAGAAGATTGTCCGGATTTTTCTGAAAGAAAAAAGGTGCCTCACGATCCGGATCGTGCCCCATCTCCACCGCGTGTGCCGCGTAGTTACGGCCCACACAATAAATCCGATGCACTGGAAAGACTTCTTCTGACTGGGCCACGGGCAACACCGAGGCGTCAGGCGTAGAAACAGCTTTGGCAACGGGCTTGGTCATCAATATGTACTCCTGATTTAACACTCCCACAAAACCAATCTCGCGGATCGATCAAGGGAACAAGCTCATTCTACCGGTCACGAGCAATCGGGTTTCGGGGCAATCGTCCCAAGGTGGTGCACCGGGCGCCGGATCCGATAGGATAGGTCGGGATACCGCCACTACGCATTTACGCTTGCCGCCATGACCACCTCGATTCTTGCGATTGACCAGGGGACCACGAGTTCCCGCGCAATTGTCTTTGATACCCAAGGCCAAGCGCTGCACGTTGCCCAGCAGGAGTTCGCCCAGCACTACCCGGCTGACGGCTGGGTCGAGCACGATCCGGAAGAAATCTGGTCTTCCGTGCTTGCTGTGACCAAAAATGTTCTGTCACAAATGGACGGATCCCCTGCCGCGATCGGCATTACCAACCAGCGTGAGACAACGGTTGTGTGGGACCGTAACAGCGGACAGCCGATCTATAACGCGATTGTCTGGCAGGACCGGCGTACAGCCGATCTTTGCGCATCCCTAAGAAGCGAGGGACATGAAACGGATATCACGGCACGCACCGGACTGCTGCTGGATCCGTATTTTTCAGCGAGCAAGATTGCGTGGATACTTGATCATGTCGAGGGTGCCAGGGAACGCGCCGTATCGGGCGAGCTTGCTTTTGGCACGATCGACACCTTTTTGCTGTGGCATCTAACGGGCGGCCGGGTACATGCGACAGATGCTACCAATGCCTCGCCCACTGCGCTTTTTAATATTCACAAGCAGTGCTGGGATAGCGCTCTGCTCGATCTTTTTCGAGTACCTGAAGCGATTCTGCCCAAGGTAATGGATACGGCCGATGACTTCGGCCTCACTGAAAAAAATATCCTGGGCGCATCGATCCCAGTCGGGGCGCTCGTCGGCGACCAACAGGCTGCACTGGTGGGCCAGGGCTGCCTAACGAGAGGGATGCTCAAGAGTACTTACGGCACGGGATGCTTTGCGATGCTGAACACGGGCGAAAGCGCATACCAGTCACGCCATCGTCTGCTCTCGACCGTGGGCTATCGCCTTGGCGGCAAAACCACTTTTGCCCTTGAGGGCTCGATCTTCATGGCGGGGGCGAGCGTCCAGTGGCTGAGAGATACCGTGGGACTGGTGCAATCTGCCGATGAGAGTGCCGTGCTTGCAGCCAGTCTTGAATCAAACGACGGGGTCTATCTTGTCCCTGCCTTTACCGGCCTTGGTGCGCCGCACTGGAATCCCCACACCCGGGGCACCTTGCTCGGCATGACCCGCGACACGGGACCGGCCCACATTGCACGGGCTGTGCTGGAGGC
>JAERSQ010000194.1 GCA_016845525.1 Pseudomonadota bacterium | reverse complement strand
CAGAGCGCGGGCTATAGAAAACGGGGCTTTTGTTGTCGCGCCCTGCGCGATTGGCAAGGTCGCGGGCGGCGGCGCAAGCTATGGCCACTCTTTGATCATCAATCCCTGGGGCGAAATCCTTGCCGATGGCGGTGATCAGGTCGGGGTGGTCAGCGCTGTGATAGATCTGGACGAAGTCGCGACAGCACGCCAGCGCATCCCCAGCCTGTCCCATGACAGGTCATTTACTCTGAAAAAAGGTGCTTGACCGGTCGTTGAGCAGTCACCCGGCCTGGAATCTACAGTGCGCTCACCCCGTTTTACGAATCCTGAAAATCGACCGCTATCAGAGCAGTTCTGACTTCTGATTCGGGAAATCCGCAGGTGTGACGCTGGTAACACTACCGCGGTAGCACTTCACCATCACGCCGCCTTTCTTACTCGAACCGACTTCGACTGCTTGGGGCCGGATTGGGCTTTTCGCCAACTGCCGGGCTTTCGGGCGCTAACACTTTTGGCTCCCTTGCTGAACTTTCGTCGGGGTTTGAAATTACGCTTGGGTTTAGTCGTCTTTGCGGGCTCACCGCTACTCGGCTCGAGACCATCGACAACTTCTCTCTTCACCTTCTGCCCGATCAGTTTTTCAATCTGAGAAAGCTTCTTCCAGTCAGCCGGGCCGACCAGTGAGATCGCACAACCGGTCGCGCTTGCGCGTCCTGTCCGTCCGATACGGTGAATGTAGTCTTCGGCGACGGTTGGCAGATCGTAGTTGATGACGTGGCTGATATCCTTGATATCCAGTCCGCGTGCTGCAACATCGGTAGCGACCAGCGTATCGATTCGGCCTTTTCGCAGGTTTTCCACCGTTTGCTTGCGTTTGTTCTGGCTCATATCGCCGTGCAGCGCAGCGCTCTTGAGATTCTTTCCTCGCAGCACCTTGGCAACCTGTTCCGCTCCGCGTTTTGTTGCGGTGAACACCAGTGACTTGAAGAGCTGTCCGCTTTCCAGGTGATGTTCCAAAAGTTTTTGCTTATGCGCTTTGCTATCTGCATGGTGCATATGCTGCTGAATTGACTTGTGACGTCGATTGCTGGCCGCTAGCGCAATACTTTCTGGTTTTTTGAGTAACTGATTTGCCACCTTCAGCACTCGCCCTTCCAAGGTTGCAGAAAACAGCAGGGTTTGTCGGTGTTTGGGAGTCGCTTCGGCGATTTCTTTCACCGCATCGATAAAGCCCATATCCAGCATCCGATCGGCTTCATCCAGTACAAGTATTTCGAGTCGGGAAAAATCCACCTTGCCCCGCTCCATGTGGTCGAGCAAGCGTCCGGGCGTTGCCACCAACAGATCAAGGCGCCCACGAAGTAATCTCAGTTGAGGGCCATACGCCATGCCTCCGATGATGGATCCCGTAGACACCTTAGAGAAACGACTGAACTGGCGAATATTCTGATTCACCTGCATGGCAAGTTCGCGAGTAGGAGTCAGTACCAGCACACGAGGACCGTTACCGGGCTTTTTGGGCTGGCGCAGGATGCGGTCGAGGGCTGGAAGAACAAAGGCTGCTGTTTTACCTGTCCCGGTCTGTGCCGAGGCCATCAGGTCTGCACCAGACATTACGACGGGAATCGCCCGTTGCTGAATTTCAGTCGGCTTGATGAAGCCCGCTTTCTCAATCGACTGCTGTATTCTCGAATCGAGCTTAAGTTCGTTAAATCGCAAAATATGATCCTCACGGCATTTGTGCCGCTTTGAGTACAAATGGTAATGATGGGGGGTTTCGCAACCCTGCTGCGCCTGGCTTAACCAGGTCGTTGCGAATTAATCGTCAAGGACCACGGGGTGTTACTGGCAGTAACACAGGTGATGGGGAACAAGCACACGATCAGAAACGCGTTTCCCCTTTCTGGGGAGGCGCGACTATACAGGGCTCACGTGAAAAATACCAGTAATTCCATGACGATGGCTTTAGCCTCCACCTTTGCAATCACTCACAGCGCTGTCCTGTTGAACGGTATTACCGGGATGCGCCGACAGAGCACGACGCGGTCTCGTCCTGGCAACGAAACCATTAACGACGGATCAGTAAACTATCGAGAGCATTGGCAAACGTCATTCGATCCTTCTTGCTGAATGCATCAGGCCCGCCCGTTGGCACACCGCTGCTTCGCAATGAGTCCATAAAATCCCGCATGCCGAGGCGTTGCCCAATATTTTCTTTTGTGTATTTTTCGCCACGCGGATTCAGGACGGCACATCCTTTTTCGACGAGCTCTGCCGCAAGGGGAATATCCTGCGTGATGACGATGTCGCCTTTATTCGCATGCTCAACGATGTAGTTATCCGCAACATCAAAACCGGATGCGACCTTTACTGCACTGATAAATGAAGAACGCGGCACCTCAAGCAATTGGTTTGCGACGAACGTCACAGGGATTCTGGCTCTCTCAGATGCGCGATAAAGAATTTCTTTTACGGCTTTGGGTGACGCATCCGCGTCGACCCAGATTCTCTGCGTGGTTTCAGTCAAACTTCGGTTACCGGTCCCTGATTGTCGGGTTTCGCCAACACATCAATACCGGGAAAAGATGCTCAACTGCTGGTACGAATTAAACTGGAGTACATCATAGCCTTTCGGCTCGATACTATGCATTCCGGGAGACATCTGTGGCATGCCGGGCGCGGTGATGCCAACGATCTCTGGACGCTCCGCGAGCAGCCTTTTGATATCGGAGGCCGGTACATGACCTTCAACGATATATCCATCAATCAGAGCCGTATGGCAGGAATACAACGCGGGATTAGTGAGCCCAAGTTCCTGCTTGATCGGCGTTACATCGTCAACATCGTGTGC
>JAERSQ010000193.1 GCA_016845525.1 Pseudomonadota bacterium | reverse complement strand
GCGCGCACTGCTGCGGTATTCACCTGTTGCTCGGTCGCCGTTAGCGCTTGCTGCCACGACGCCAAGTCTGGCGTTGTTACAATATTTACTGCCAGCATAAACGCCTCCCGGCTTAGTCATAAATGGGTAATGCCGGAACCACCCAAACCAATTGATGAAGATCCAATCGCGGTTCGGCTTCTATTCGGTAAACCCGTCCATCAATTTCAATTTCATCACCTCGACTGGGTGAACTTACTTCCGACACACGAAATTCCAGTTGTGGTTGTTCGGCATGCATATGAGCATCTCCCAACTCAAACAGCTGCTCGGGGCGGCGAGCGATAACTCTTACCGACAGAGACTGGCTGTTTGATTGGGTATAAATGGCATCTCTGCCAAGGTGATTAAATTGACTATCAATGACTCGTCGAAAGCGAGACTGACTATTCATCGTTGGTCAGCGCTTGATATTCATCCCACGCTTTATCGCGATCTGAAGCACTAATGCTTTGACCAATGATATCCTCGATCGCTTTTACTGCTGGCTTACCATCTTTACCAAAATCATTAGGCTTGAGATCATCAATCGCATCTAAGATTGCCTCAACTAGGTGATGCGCCTTGCCCGGTTCATCCTTCGTGGAGCACGCTTTATCATCGGCCGCGAAACCTCGCTGAATGAGTGTCTCAGCTTCTTCACGACTTAAATTGATAGACTCCCCTGGATAAACAAATTCATAGGCACCGGGTTCACCGGTGCGCAAGGTAACGGTTGTTGTTATCTTCATGATGGCACCTATCGAACAGTTGCACAGAAGGTAGCATTAGGACGGTAAGGCACAATCAACGGTGCGGATTGCATCAAGAGCCAACGTACCGCAGGGTCTTCTTCCAACCACGACTTGGTAAAGTATCGGCTAGCGCGATAGTTAGCTTTTTCATCCTGAATCACTCCGTAACAACGTGTGCCTTCAAGCAATCCCTGACTGGCCAACAGAACCGTGTACTCAGGCAGCATATTGCGGGCTACACCAGCATCGTCAACATAGGAGTCGTTGTATACCCAAAAATCAAAGTCACCCACCGAGCCAACGTATCGCGCTTTGTCATTAGCTTGGCCTCGCAAGATAGGGTCAATGACCAAGGTGTTTGATGTGCCTCGGCGCAGTTCTAATAGTCGCTCCACCTTCGGATCGGCCTTAAAGACACGCCAAGCTAAAGGGTCCATGACAACCGTTCGGGCTGCAGCACCAGATTTAATCTGTACCAGACCCGCCCAGTCCTCAATATCATCGAGTACTTTAACGCCGGTTTCTCCCCAGCGAGTCGCGCCTGTTAGCGCTTGTGTCAAAGCAGGGTCACGCTGAAAATCGATGACCTGCGTTGGGTAGTCTTCGCCCGTTACAGTGATCTTGCCCGTTCTCAACGCCTCAGCTGCCATAACCTCCTCTCGGCGAGTAAGGTTTTCAACCTGATTAGTTAGCGAGCGGTTCAATGCAGCTTCGCGACGATCCATCGCCTTCAAATTACCGCCAATGGTTTCGCCAATTTGGCGTTTTAACGGAGCATTAGGATCAAAGCGCCGTTTATCTTTTACATAGGCCGGTTTAAAGCTACGCGTTTCAAACCCTTCAGTGGCAACCACTTTGCCTTCAACCAGAGGCGAAACAAAAGGCACCAGTCGGGGTTTTGATTTATCAATATCAAAGTGAATTTCTTCACTGTCTTCTGTTTGAATTGATGCGAAGAAGGTATCCAGCAAAAAGGATGCTGGACGATCCAAATGCTCAACCACACGGTTGAGCACGTGAGTAGAAAAAATATCCATGAAAGAATCCTATTGCTAGTTAAGCTTGATTGCTGCGAAGAAAAATTGATCGCTCTCGAAAAGCAATCGAGACCGATGTGGATGAATGTCCGGGACCGATCGTCAATGCATCTGCATTAAACTCACCGGCAAGGTAAACGTGAGCCTGAACATCCCCCAATGACGCATCAGTATCGTGAGCCAAAATTGCATCCGGCTCTTCTGATCCATCATTTTCACCTGCGTCACTCAGGGCATAAGCACCTGATGCGGCTACTCGGCCGAGCACTGATCCTGCAGGCAATGTTGCTCCACCAGTGATAGTGACGACACGCGCGATACGAGGAAACTCACCGGCGATGAGGTTGTCGTGAGCCAGACTTCCTTGGTCCGTAAATCCTTCAGCTATTCCGGGCAAACTCATACGGCGCCTCCATTTGAAAATTGGGCGATGCGCTTGGCGACTGCTTCTGCATCATCTGTTTCTTGTTCAGGAGCATCAGGTTCGATCGCAGGGTTGTTAACCGTTGCCATGACTTGCTCAAAACCCGTATTCGTCGCCGTAGAAGGCGCCTCGGTTTTGACCGGTGACGCGTTCAGCGTGGCCAGAGCCATATCGACCGTCATGTCCGTAGAGAATGCTAAGTGCTGAGCCAGTTGCTCTCTTCCTTTAGCTGCTTCGGATGAAACAATCGCGCCAATGCGCTCACGTTCCTGCTGAATGCCTTGCTGTGCAGCCTGTTGTTGGGTTGAAGCAGCGGTCTCGCTTTGAATGGCTTCTACCAATTGCGGGTAATTTGCTTTTAATGTTTCCAGACTGAGGGTATGGCTCTCAGCATCCTCAGTCTTGCGGGTTTTGTCAGTCATCATGCTGTCCTCAAG
>JAERSQ010000192.1 GCA_016845525.1 Pseudomonadota bacterium | reverse complement strand
CCCCGAAATACAAAAGCTCGCCATCAAATCGCGAATCGAAAACCCGGGGCAATATACGGACTATCACCTTCACAACATCTTCGTGAATGCAGCGCATGACGGCACAACACCCGGACGCCTGCTGGACAAAATGTTTCAGCGCAAGTTCAAGTCAAGCATTGCTCTTTATCGCAAGACCAAGCCTACCGAGTTCGGGAAGCTTTGGGAACAAGCACTAAATGGCGGTGAAGTTGCGGGTTCCTATTATGCTCTGCTGACCAACTCAAAGACCCCGCCTGCGGTACGAGATAAAGCTGTGGGTGACATTCATATGCTTTCTCATATCTCAGGAATGTCCTGCCGAATTGACCTCAAGCACCTTCCGCAACTGAGAAAAGAAAATCAAGAACTTACCCTCCAGCTAAAAAAGCTTAATCTGAAATACTTAAAGCAAGTTCGGACCTCGGAGAAAATAGAAGCGCAACTGGAAAAATACCGATCCGCTTTAAAAACGCAACTTCAAGAGCAGACGGACGCAAAAACCAAACTCGACCCTCGAGAAGTATCTGAACTCAAGAAGCTGCGAGAGAAAAACCAGATGCTCATCGAACTCGTCGATCGGTTACGTAAAGAGAAGACCGATTTACGTCAGGCGATGCAACAATTCCACCCTGTTCACTCCGAAAGCCAACAACCCAGCTCCACTGAAACGTGTGGCGTCTCTGCCGCTGTAACTGTTGGGGCGGAGTCAAGAGACCTTAATCAGTCATTTGCGAACGACGGAGCTGAGTCACTCCCCAATACGAATCTGCATGGGAAAAAAGTCCTCTATGTCGGCGGCCGGTTCCGACAAGCGCCCCATTTCAGAAATTTCATAGAAAAATTGAACGGCACGCTGATCTATCATGACGGTGGTCGAGAAGATGGCGACAGAAGGCTCGACCAACTTCTTCCACAAGCGGATTTCGTGGTTTGCCCAATTGACTGCATTAGTCACAACGCTGTTGGGAAAATTAAACGCGAATGCCAAAAACATAACATTTGCTTTCTCCCAGTTCGCCGGTCAAGTCTCACATCCCTCACGCGAGCTTTAGGCCATGCGCATTCTTGAAAACACGATTGTCGCTGGCATCTCATCCAGGCGAACAGCTACGGCCGAGCACAGCCCGCATAACATGACAATTTCAGATGAAATTGATCAGATAGACCTCGTCTCAATCAAAATTCGACCCGACAAACTGCTACAGTTGATCGAGCAACGTGTGTTAACAGCTTCAGACCTTAGATGCCATGACTACGCCAGCAAGAATGTTATTCGAAAACTTTGCCTTTTGGCCTGTTTGAAGTAATCCAAACTCACGTTAACAGTCAGTCAGGCAATCGAATCCGTAACAAGCTTGCGATGGCGCGCGAATGGGCAATCTCGCCTTTGCCGCAATAGGACTCGTGATTGGTTTCGATGTCCTTTAGCCGGTAGCGGTAATTCACCATCAGCCCGGCTGACTGCTTCTGACCGCGCCGGCTCACATCGGCCGGAAAATTGACACGCTCAATACTGGCGCCGTTGGACAGATGGAAGTTTGCAACGCGGTCTCGTGCATCTTTCCCATACTTCTCCCGCATCAGGTAATGCGCAGCCAGTACCGTGAGCGGCTGATAGGCCTTGGCGAGAGCGGCCTCATCCCGCAGCCAACTGCGATCGACAAACATACGCTCAAGCGCGCCGGCATTCGCCAAAACCTCAAGACCTTTTTGGACACGTGGATGCTGTTGATCGCTGGGGTGATCTTTCTCCTCAGTCAACCATCGCTGAAATCCCGGCAACGGTGACAGCGTGGCAAAGTGCTTCAACTGTTTATGGTCACGGCATAACCGGTCCACCACCCGCTTGATCAAAAAACTGCCAAAACCCACGCCATCCAGCCCGGGCTGAGTGGCCGAGATCGAATAAAACACCGCGGTATCTGCCTTATCCGGATTCAATTCACCTTGATCAATCCGCAACACATCATCGATCCGCTCAGAAATCCCATCCGTGAGAGCGACCCAGACAAAGATCAGGGGGTCATTGGGCATCTGGGGGTGAATAAAGGCAAAGCAACGCCGGTCAGGCGCAGCCAGGCGGTGCTTGATGTCCTGCCACGATCGAATAGCGTGGACGGCCTCATGCTCAGCCAATGTCTCCAACAGCGCTGCCGGCGCATCCCAGGCGATTCGACGCAGCTTCAGAAAACCCACATCAAACCAGGATGCCAGCAAGTCCTTAAATTCCCGGTCAAAAGCCCGAAGCTGCGGATCTTCTTTCCTGATCTCAAGCAGTTGCGCCCGCATGTCAGCAAGAAATTTGACCCCCTCGGGCAAGTCATTGAACTGCGTCAGAAGACGCATCCGAGGAGATTGCAGCGTGCGTCGGAGCCTGGCCTCGGCATCAAGCCGGGATGTTAGATCTGCCGCCCGGCCCTCGCTATCCAACGCCAGCCATGCCCTTGCGGATTCCCGTAACGCATCATCCTTAACGCCGTATTCGAATGCCAGCAACTTCAAAAAGTTATTCCGCCCATCGGCATCGAGATCAAGATATACCCCACCAAGACGTGCCGCCCGGGCCCGGGCCGAGGCAGCACCACCCGCCTCGGACAGGCAGTCATCGATTTGCCGCCGGATAAGATGCAGGTCATCTTTAGGCAGAGCCGGCCGCACCTTGCCCGTAATGCGGCTCAGCGCCTCCTGTTCCACCTCGGTCCAGGCACGCCGCAACTGCTTCAAGCTTTTCAGTCCGAAACCGGTCGGAAGATCCATTTGTTACCCCTAACCCCCTACTTCTTATTCAGCAACTTAGGCCGCAGACTGATCCAGCGCCGTGAGGATATCTGCCGAAAGATCCTCAACATTTTCAAGGCCAACCGAGATCCGCGCGAGCCCAAGGCTGATGCCATGCGCCTGGCGCTCTTCTTCGGTGTAGTTGTTATGGGTCATGCTGGCCGGATGCTGGACCAGTGTCTCGGCGTCTCCCAGGCTGACCGCGCGCTGTGCCACCTGAACTGCATCCATAAACCGCACACCGGCTTCGTAGCCGCCCCGCAGGTCCAGAGCAATCATGCCGCCGAAAGCTTTCATTTGCTCGCAGGCGAGCGCGTATTGCGGATGCGAAGGCAGTCCGGGGTAGTACACCGTTTCGACCTGTGGATGAGACTCAATCTCGCGAGCAAGCGTCAATGCGCTCTCGCAGTGGCGCTCCATACGCAGTTCGAGTGTCTTGATGCCGCGCAGCAGCAGAAAGGAATCAAATGCCGACAACACGGCGCCCGTCATGTCCTTAAGGCCGACAGACCGCACTGTCGCCATGTCATCCGCGGGGCCGATGAC
The DNA here is from genome assembly GCA_016845525.1 of Pseudomonadota bacterium. Lineage (GTDB taxonomy): Bacteria > Pseudomonadota > Gammaproteobacteria > Arenicellales > UBA868 > UBA868. The sequence goes on along the minus strand of JAERSQ010000192.1, from coordinate 1,629 downwards.
GGCCCCGGCAATAAGGTCCCCGTGCCCGCTCAGATACTTGGTCATTGAGTGGACCACGAAGTCCGCTCCACACTCCAGCGGCCGCTGCAGATAAGGCGTGCCGTAGGTGTTGTCGACAATAACCCGGACGTTATGGGCATGAGCTGTCTCACAGACCTTGCGTATATCAATGACCCGCATGTTCGGATTGGTCGGCGTTTCGAAGAACACAAACCGGGTGTTTGACGTCATTGCATCGGCAAGCGCGTCGGGCTCAGTGAGGTCAACAAAGCGCACCTTGATGCCAAAACGCGACAGGCCGTGCTCCATAAAAGCAAAAGTGCAGCCGTATAACGTTTTATCCGCAATGATCTCGTCGCCGGATTTAATAAATGACCACAGCAGCGCAGTGATCGCCCCGATCCCAGAGGCAACCGCTACCGCCGCTTCGCCGCCTTCCAGGCTCGCGAGGCGTTTTTCAAGCACGGTCTGGGTGGGATTGCCCACTCTGGCATACACATAACCCGGGGCCTCACCAGAGAAGCGCTGCTGGCCTTCTGCTATCGACCCAAACGTATAGGTGGCATTGAGATAGACCGGCGGATTCAGTGCGCCATGGTGGCGCATCGGATCGTAGCCTGCGTGAATGGCGCGGGTGCTGAAACCTTTTGAGTCTTTATCTTTACTTTGGCTCATGGCCTGATTTTAAGGCTTTAAAGATCAGGGCCGAGACGAATCTTTTTGGGAGGTGTCCCAATGAGATCAGATGCTTAGTGCTGACCTTACGTTTGGTTTCCGTGGAGAGTTTCCCCAACGCGCCGCGCAACCCATTGGTGAAACTTTGCCGTCGCAGTCTCCATAACCGGTGTGAGCACGCCGCCATCAAAACCCGGTGAAGCGCGCCCCGCCTGCATGCCGGTCACCACGCCGACATCCTCGGCGAACACATCCGTCCAGAACCCGTGCTGTGCTTGCCGCAGATCCTCGAAATCTTGAGACACCGCCTCGTCGCCCACACAGTAAAGGCGGGTTTCCTCAAGAGTACGATCATGTGCCAGGGGAATGATGACCATGACAAACAGGTGATCCGCCTGCAGACCCAAGAGCGTATTGGGAAACAAGGCCGGGTATTGCGCTTCCTCGTATAACGCCTTTGGCCACGCCGGAAACACCGGCAGATGACGGCCGCCGCCTGCCCCGAGGGTGTAGCAATGCGACAGCTGACCGGCAAAACTCTCATCAAGGTGAATCTCGTGCTCGGCCAGAGGCGAGACCTGATTGAGCGCCGGATGCACCGTCGGCAGATGGTAGGCCTCGAGATAATTCTCCACCGCAAGTTTCCAGTTGGCCTGCACTTCGAGGCGGATTGAGGAGTGTGCCTCGGCGAGCCTCAGGAGTGAGGCACCCTCAGCTCCCCAGAAGGGCTTCCAACGCCGCTCCAACGGGGCAACGAAGTCCTCAAAAGCAGGTGCGTTGCCGGAAAGATTGATGAACACCAGATCATGCCATTCCACGCTGTCGACCTGGACCAGCCCAAACTCCTGGCGATTAAAACCCTCAACATCATTGATTCCCACCCCACCGATATTCGGCGTTCTGGCGAGTTTCCCTTCCAGCGTGTAAGTCCAGGAGTGATACGGGCATCTCAGC
>JAERSQ010000191.1 GCA_016845525.1 Pseudomonadota bacterium | reverse complement strand
CTGGCTCGGAGTGGGCCTGTCACTGATTCCCCCGCTGGCCCTGATTTTTGCTGTGCTGGGGTCGATCATTCTTGGCATTGCCACGGTTAACCAGGCAGGATCCATCGGCGCAATCGGCGCATTGATCATGGGCGGCTATCGTTTGACGGCCGGCAAACGGGGCGCCTATTTCCCGGCGATTCTGGCGGTGGTATCGGTCGCGGTGCTGATCATTACCCTGAAGATGGTTGAGATCAATGTTCGAATCATCTCCGAGCCTTCTGAAGTTATCGCGGTGACCGTAGCGACCCTTGCGGTGCTTGGATTGTGTGTCTCGATCGCTATCAGTCTGTGGCGTGCCTACAAGATCGGAAATGTACTGAACGGCGTCATGATCGAAACTGCCAAAACCACCTCAATGGTTTTTATCATTCTAATCGGTGCAGCGATGCTGACTTCGGTGTTCCGAGGCTTTGGGGGCGAGGTTCTGGTCAAGGAGTATCTGACGAGCCTGCCCGGGGGTTTCTGGACTCAATTCATCGTGGTGATGGCGGTCATCTTTGTCCTTGGATTCTTCCTGGACTTTATCGAGATCGCGGTCGTGGTCGTGCCTATCGTGGCGCCGATTCTTCTTATGGATCCAAGCGCCAACATCAACGCGGTCTGGCTAGGTGTGATGATCGGCCTCAATATTCAGACATCATTCCTGACACCGCCCTTTGGTTTTGCGTTGTTTTATCTCAGGGGCGTGGCCTCCAAAATAGTAAAGACCGTAGAGATTTATCGTGGTGTCGTGCCTTTTATCTTTCTCCAGTTGGTGGGTCTGGGGATCGTGGGTTATATGCCGAGTCTGGTGAACTATCTGCCTGCCCGAATTTATCTGACTTCGGAATCTTCTCCGCCTCCGATGAATCCGAAACTGCAGGAGTGCCTGGAGGATTATGTTTTTGAGCGTTACGCGACTGAGGAGCAGACACTGCTGGGAGTCGCCGATAAGTTAGACAGTCTTCGGATGGAATACCTGCCGGATTCTGTCGGCAAGAAACTTGAGTCGGTGGCATCCAACATCCGGTCGACGTTCCCGCTCGTGGAAGAGGTCAAATCGGCGCATCAGGCGAAGAGTGACTTCGAGGAAGACTACCGCGCCCTTCATAAGCAGGTGCGCTTCCTGCAGCGCGGGATCAAGCGTATTGATGCAAAAATCGAGGATGCGGATCAGGCGATTACCCGCTTCGACCGCGGTGAAGAGTCGGATCTCACCCGAGACGAGTTAGTGAGTGGGCGCGAGATGCTCATCGCGGAGCGTCAAGAGATTGAAGCCAGAATCCCATCCGAATGGGAGGCACAAAACGCGGCTTACCTGGCTCTTCTGAAGGACGACAAAAAGAAGGTCAATCAATACCGCCGCAATGTGGATGATGGATACAACGCCCTCGTGGAAGTACGTAACTTGATCGCAGATACCCCAGCACTGATTGACATTGGCCCGGAATTGGATCGCCTGTATGCAGCGTTGCCAAACATGGATCCGAAAGAAGCGCAAAGCGCGCTTAAGAAACTGCGGACCGAGTTGGGTCAAGTGGATGGCACAAGCAAGATCAAATCCAAGCTGAACAAGAGCCGCAAGGCGTTTAAGGGCAACAACCCGGATCGCGAAAAAGCGCTTGGAGAGATGGAAAAAGCGATCGATTTGTACCTTGCTGAGGTCTCCTGGCGAAAGCAGGCATTCTCCGAATTGACGGCGCCATTGGTTGCAGTGGATGAGGCAATCAGGCCTACCATTGGCTTAAGGCAGCAGGCGCAGATGACTGAAGAGCAGGCCCTGTATGCAGCCAGTTGTAACGCCGATCACAAAGACGTCTCTTTGAATTTCTAGCCACAGCATTCGGGCAGATTCCGCCCGTACGCTGTTAGACTTGGCGTCCGTACGTTCGTAGCCCCAGGTCTTATGACTGCAGATTCCCCAGTGCCAGAATTGCTTGCGCGCGCACGAGCGGCCCAGGCTGAGTACGAGCGCTTTGATCAGGCTCAGGTTGATGATGTCGTTGCCGCGATTGCGTGGACCATCCTCGAGCCTGAGCGCAATCGTTACCTCTCAGAGCGCGCGGTAGAAGATACCGGCCTGGGTGACGTCGACGACAAGTTCCGGAAAAACTACCGCAAGACCCTGGGATTGCTTCGTGATCTCACGGGAGCCCCTTCTGTGGGTGTGATTTCGGAGGATGCCGAAAAAGGCATTATCGAGATTGCCCGGCCGGTTGGTGTTGTCGGGGCGATCACACCCTCGACCAATCCGGTGGCCACCCCCACGAACAAGGTGATGAATGCCCTTAAGGGACGAAATGCCATCATCCTCGCCCCCTCGCCGCGCGGCGAAGCGGTTTGTGGAGAGTTGGTTGATCTGTTCCAGCAGGCGCTCAAGAAGGTTGGCGCGCCACAAGCTTTGGTACAGAAACTGCCTCGACCCATCAACAAGGCAGACACCGAGACTTTGATGAAGACGGTGGATCTTGTGGTGGCGACCGGGTCACAGAACAATATCCACTCGGCTTATTCAAGCGGCACCCCAGCGGTGGGAGTTGGAGCGGGCAATGTCTCGGTGATCGTTGATGAGACCGCGGATCTGAACGAAGCGGCCCAAAAGATTATTGCCTCGAAGATTTTCGATAACGCCACGAGCTGCTCTTCTGAAAACAGCGTGGTTGCACTCGGGTCGGTCTACGATGACCTGGTGGCAGCACTGGAATCGCAGGGCGCAAAGCTGTTGACTGCTGATGAGCAGGAAAAACTGCAGCAGTTGATGTGGCCGGACGGCAAGCTGAATTCGGGCGTTATCGCGCGGCCCGCCCGGCAAATTGCCCAAATGGCGGAGATCGACTGCAGTGCAGCCTCTGACGTCAAGGTCCTGCTGGTGCAGGAATCCCAAACCGGAACTGCCTATCCCTTCTCTGGGGAAAAGCTCTGTCCCGTGCTTACACTTTATCGGGCCGAGGACTTTGATGGTGCCCTGGCGCAGGTTGCCGACATTTATGCGTATCAGGGCGCCGGCCACTCGGTGGGTATCCATACGGCCGATGATGCGCGCGCGATGCAGATCGCCATGGAGTTGCCGACCTGTCGTGTCATCGTCAACCAGGCTCATTGCTTTGCCACCGGCGGTAGTTTTGATAATGCCTTGCCGTTCTCGCTCTCGATGGGATGCGGCAGTTGGGGCGGCAACAGCATCAGCGAGAACATGAATTACCGGCACTACCTCAATACGGTCCGCGTCGTTCGCAGCATACCCGCACAGGAAGTCTCACCGGAGGAGCTGCTGGGAGATTACTGGGCGCGTCATGGGAAATAATGCGCCACTGACCTTTGCGGCGGTACAAGACTGCAGTGCGCTGACCATCCGCGCTCTGATCGACACGTACGCACAAACTTCTCCCGAAAAAGCTTTCGCCGTCTTTCCGGATACAGGTTCAGAA
>JAERSQ010000190.1 GCA_016845525.1 Pseudomonadota bacterium | reverse complement strand
GCCGAAGCCTTTTATCTCCTCTACACCCTGGAAAGCGCCTGCAAGATCCAGGTGGACGTGATGGCATCAGGAGCAAAACACATCACCCCGAGTCGGGAAGCCATCGCCGCCGTTGAGCAGCACAGCCTGATAGGCAAAGCTGGGGCTGATGACCCGGATAGCTATCTGCAACGCAACTGGCAGGCTCTTATCCGGATGCTTGATCGCGAAGATCCCTCGTTTCGGGAATAGACGTCACCGATAGGTGTTATCGACGTCTCAGGTGTTTTGCGCCGCCTTGGCAGCTTGTGCCTGAGCGCTATTCACCAGCCAGACCCCATACACGGTAACGAGCAGTGCGGCCCAAAGCCACAGACTGTAGCGCTCACCGAAGATCACCATCGCGATTCCTATCCCAAAAAAAGTCACGAGATACGCAACCTGACTGAAATAGACCGGTCCGGCTATGCGCACCAGGACAAAAAACAGCGTAAACGCCACAGCAGAGATCACCCCGTGCAGACTGATCAGACTGTCAATCAAGGAAGGCGCGCTCCAGAGCACAAACCACTGGTCTGAGATTAGCGTCACAATCAACAACAGTAACGCCGAACCACACATCATGCCGTTGGCGCCAACCAGGGAATCGATATCCGCAGGACGGCATTTCGCGGTGTACACGTTTCCCGCTGCGTAACCGATCGGCGACAGAAACGCCAGCAGGAACCAGCCGATGGGCTGATCTGACGGCAATCCATTTTCCGGGAGGATTACAAGCAGCGCACCAAACAATCCCAGCCCAATGCCGGATGCCCGTTTCAGATTCCGCTGCTCAAGCCCAAAGACAAATGACAGCAGATACGTCACGAGCGGCACCATCGTGAGCACCAGGGACATGGCGCCAACACTGATGTAGTTCAAACAGACGAACATATTGGCCGTAGGCAGTCCTGATGTCAGCGTTCCCGCCACCAGAAAATAGCCGATGTGCCGCGCCGATAGAGGCACCCGCTGGCGCCGACAGATATTCGCCGCCGTCAGTAGCGCCGCTCCGATCAGCACAGTCCAGAACGCATAGCCAAGCGGAGGAGTATCAGACAGACCAATATATCTCGCTACGTTGGTCACCCCGCCCCACAGCAGTCCCAACGAAAGAAGAATGGTGAGCGGCAACCAGGCTTTTGTCATAAGGGGGCCGCACTCTGGACAGGCGTCTTACAGTGCCGATCTCCGGCCTGTTGGGCTCCCCGACACACGGTCACGCTAGCTATGGCTTTCTGTTTCATCTCTCAATAAAAGGATCAGAGCCAGTATGGTGGCCATGACACCCACCCAAACCGCTGGCAACGGAAAACCGTTTCCCAGCGTCGCTTCCCAGAGAATCACCCAACTGGGTGTGAGGTAGGTGTAAGCCATTACCTTAGCGGAAGGCAGGTGAAGAGTTGAATACTGCACCAGAAAAAAGGACAGCGCGCTTGCAAATACAGCAAGATAGGTCAGCGTAATCCAGACCATCGGCGATAGCGATGCGTAGTCTGTCGCAGCGAGGTCCCGAGCCCCATATATCGACAACATAACCGTCGCGCCCAGAATTGTGCCAAAGGTGAAAACCACTGGAGACTGGTTCCGGTTGAGCTTACGCACCAACGGCGTGTAGATCGCGTGGGCCACGCAACCAAAAAAGAATACGGCCTCGCCCCGTCCGATCTCAAAGGCCATCAGCGCGTCAAGGTTTGCCCTGAAAATCACCCAGACCGCTCCCGCCCCGCCAATACTCAGCGCAAGCGCAACCCGTTGATTGACCCGCTGCGAAAGCAGCAGGTAACCGAAAACCGCACTAATCGCCGGCGTCAACGTAAAGACAGCGGAGGTGGACACCGCTGGGGCCGTCTTAAGTCCCTCGAACATCAAGACAAAGTAAGTGCCCATCAGGCTGCCCAAAAGCAGGTAACGCCATGAGGACTCAAGATCCCGACGGGAGATCCGGCAGCTTCGCCAGGTCCAGACCGCCATCACCACCGCAGCGAGCATAAAACGCAACGCCGTCAGTGCAGCGGGGGTGATGTCATTGGCGATAATATGGCCAAGGCTGAACGAACCCGCGACCACGGCAGAAAAGAGCAGCATGGCCCCATGAGCCAGCATTCCGGAATAGGTCGACAAGAATCACACCGTTTGGGTCAAAGGCAGGCCCGAGTATAACGACAGACCTTTGACTGGCAGAAAGAACCATGAAAGGATGTCTAAGGAACCAGCGATTCAAGGCCTTTAATCGAGAACGTACCGCTTGACTTCAGCCGTAGACGGCTCCGCTATAAATACAATCATGCTCTGGATTCCCATTACCGTCGCTGCAGCGTTTTTTCAGAATCTGCGCTCTGCCCTGCAGCGGCAACTCAAGTCTGAGCTGAGCGATCTCGGGGCGGCTTCGGTGCGCTTTTTGTATGCGCTGCCTTTCGCCCTGGTCTGGCTTGCGCTCGTCACTTACCTGTCAGGGTCCTCCTTGCCTGCGATCAATTCCGATTTTGCGGCCTGGGTTATTGGTGGCGCAGCTGCCCAGATCATCTTCACCTTTCTGCTGATGTGGCTTTTTTCCTTCTCGAACTTTACCGTCGGAACAGCGCTCTCCAAAACAGAAGTGGTCCAGGTGATCTTGCTGGAGGCCCTATTGCTTCACGAAAGCGTTTCCGGCCGCGGGCTGGTTGCCATCCTGATCGCATTCGTCGGCGTCATGATCATGACCTTGGGGCGAAACCAGCTGTCGCTACGGACGTTGTGCTCAGGCCTGGCGGGAAAAGCGACCTTGATCGGGCTCGCATGCGGCTTCGCGCTGGGACTTGCATCCGTCTTGTTTCGTGGCGCAGCACTTTCTCTGGAGGACAGTGGAATGCTCATGCGTTCTGCGTTCACACTGGCTATTGCCACAACCATTCAGACGCTGATTCTGCTGGTGTGGCTCCGGGTGTTTCAGCCGGGACAGATTCGTCGGACCATCGGTCAGTGGCACCGTTGCACCCTGGTCGGTTTCGCGGGGTGGGCGGCGTCGATCTTCTGGTTCATGGCGTTCACCCTGACACACGCGGCCTATGTTCGCGCTCTGGGGCAAATCGAACTGATCTTTACCTTTCTGGCC
>JAERSQ010000189.1 GCA_016845525.1 Pseudomonadota bacterium | reverse complement strand
TAACCACGACCTCGTGGCGAATGTTTGTGAGCGCCCGTCTGTCGTAGCGCGTTGCCCGGTGGCAGCCATACGGCCTGCACAGGTCAATGGCAAGCCGACACTCGAGGTCGATGAGAAAAAATGTATCTGTTGCGGCGCCTGCTACCCGCCTTGTCCGCCGATGCAGATCAACGATCCTGAGCACAGTAAACTCGCGATCTGGGTTGGCGGCAATCACTCCAACGCGCGCAGCAAGCCGAGTTTCCAGAAACTGGTCGCCTCAGGGGTTCCAAACAACCCGCCGCGCTGGCCGGAAGCCACGGCTATCGTCAAGCGGATTCTGCAGTCCTATAAAGATGACGCTCGCGATTGGGAGCGAATCAATGACTGGATCGACCGCATAGGCTGGCCGCGCTTTTTCGAGATTACGGGACTGCCGTTTACCAAGTTCCATATTGATAACTGGCGTGGCGCGCGCAAAAGCCTTAACGCCTCAACACACATCCGGTTTTAGGCTATCCAGATGAAGTTCTCCGTGATGGTGAACGAGGGGCCGTATACCCACCAGGCCTCGGACAGTGCCTATCAGTTTATTCGCGCAGCCCTGTCGGCCGGTCACGAGATTTTTCGAGTCTTCTTCTATCATGATGGGGTGAACAACGGCACGCGGCTGACCACACCACCTCAGGATGACCGGCACATCGTCAATCGCTGGAGTGAACTGGCGAGCGAGCATGATCTTGATTTGGTGGTCTGTGTGGCAGCAGCGCAGCGGCGCGGGATAGTTGATCCTGATGAAGCCAAGCGCAACAGCAAGGACGGCGACAATATTGCGCCAGGATTCCGCATCTCGGGACTGGGACAGTTGATCGAAGCGGGTATCGAGTCCGACCGGCTTCTGGTGTTTGGTGACTGAGGGCCGGCTGGTGAGCAAAGCGAAAAAATTTATGTATATCAACCGCCACGCGCCCTGCGGAACGGTGTATGCCGTCGAGGGCCTCGAAGTGGTGTTGATTGGCGCGGCGTTCGAGCAGGATGTCTGCATGGCCTTTGTTGGCGACGGGGTGTTTCAGCTCAAGCAGGATCAGGATACTGCGGATACGGGAATGAAAAATTTCTCCCCCGCCTACCGGGCGCTCGGTGACTACGAAGTGAATCGGCTTTACGTCGAGCGCGAATCGCTCGAAGAGCGCGGACTGACAGAAGACGATCTGATGCCGCTGACCTGGGAAGATGAAGATGACGACTGGGCGGAAAAGCCGTCGATTCATATTGTTGACCGGGCCCAGCTTTCTGATCTGATCGAAGAACAGGATATTTTGCTGAATTTTTAACGTCCCATCACACGACCACCGATATCATGCTGCATACCGTCAACAAATCTCCGTTTGAGTCCTCGAGTCTCAAGACCTGTCTGTCGCTGGTACGTAGCGGCAGCGATGTGCTCCTGATCGAAGATGGAGTGTACGGTGCGCTTGCAGGAAGCACGCATTCGCCGCTGGTGACTGAAGCGCTTGAGGTAGTGCGCGTGTATGCACTGGAACCAGATCTTAAGGCTCGGGGATTGTCTGGCGACAGAGTTATACCGGGCATCGAGGTAGTGGGCTACGACGGGTTTGTCGACCTGGCTTGTACCAACGACAAGATCCAGAACTGGCTCTGACTTAATTGTTTTTGTTTTTAATGCAACAGGAGGCCGAAAATGGCATTTGAATTGAACGGCAAGACCTATGAAACGGACGAGGAAGGATATCTCGCCAACCTCGGTCAATGGGACAGCGATGTCGCCGCTTACATGGCCAAGGAAGATGACTGCGATCTCAGCGAGAACCACTGGGAAGTGATCAACTTTCTTCGCGAATACTATGATGAATATCAGATCGCTCCGGCGGTGCGGGTGTTGACCAAGGCCATTGGGAAGAAACTCGGCAAAGATAAGGGCAACAGCAAGTACCTGTACGAACTTTTCCCTTATGGCCCCGCCAAGCAGGCATGTAAATATGCCGGATTGCCCAAGCCCACGGGTTGCGTCTGACAGTCTCCTTCAGGGCAGAGCATCTGCGCCGGCCTGGCCGGCGCCTGAGCATGAGCGCTGAGCAAAGAATCGCCGCCGGCCAGTGCCAGCTGGGGCGGTGGTTCCAGGCAGGATTCTCTTGGTACTAGGCACTATCTTCGCCGGGTTGTTTTATCTCGCGACCGCCGTATTTCTGGTGGGGGTAGGCGCCCGTGTGGCGCGCTATGCGCGCACACCTGCCCCGCTCGTTATACCCACCACTCCGGCCCCCACGACCCATGTCGGTGTTTGTGCCCGAATGTTTCGCGAAGTCGTTTTTTTCGAGAGCCTGTTTAAAGGCAGCAAGTGGAGTTGGCTGTTCGGATGGCTTTTTCATTTCGGCATGCTGATCGTGCTCGCGCAACACTTTCGATATTTCACCCAGCCCGTCTGGTCTTGGGTGGTCATGATTCAGTGGGTGGGCTCTTACGCCAGTTTTGCGATGTTTGCCGGCCTGGCTGGGCTATGGGCGCGCCGTGTTCTGGTAGACCGCATTCGCTATATCAGTGCACCTTCGGATCACCTGATGCTGGCGTTGCTTTTGGCGATTGCAGGCTCAGGACTGGTGATGAAACACATTTCGCATACCGACATCGTCTCGCTCAAGGCGTTCTCGCTGGGACTGGTGTCGTTTGACTGGCAGCCCTTGCCTGCGGATGCACCGTTGCTTGTCCACCTTTCGCTGGTAATTATCCTGATGCTGATTTTTCCCTTCAGCAAGTTGCTGCACGCGCCGGGGGTGTTTTTCAGTCCGACGCGCAATATGCGCGACAACCCGCGCGAGCATCGGCACGTTGCGTCGTGGGCAAAAGAGTTGCCTGACCGCACCAGCAGCACAGACGGAGCCTAGTGGTGCTTTTACATCATGGCTAAACCCGAATTCGACACACCGGCTTTGGAAGACTGGCTGAGCACGCCTGCCGTGCAGCCGGACGCGATGTCCCATAGTCGGCCTTTTGTTGCCAAACCGGAGCATCAGTCACCCCTTGGCTTTCCGGGAGAACTGGTGGAGAACTGGCAGGACGTTGCGCTTAGCAAGATGGATGAACTGCTCGGGCGCTACCGGTCTTTGCAGGTGTTTATGGATGCCTGCGTCAAGTGCGGCGCGTGTACCGACAAGTGCCACTATTACCTCGGCACGGGAGATCCCAAGAACATGCCGGTGGCGCGCCAGGATCTCATGCGCAAAGTGTACCGGC
>JAERSQ010000188.1 GCA_016845525.1 Pseudomonadota bacterium | reverse complement strand
TAACCACGACCTCGTGGCGAATGTTTGTGAGCGCCCGTCTGTCGTAGCGCGTTGCCCGGTGGCAGCCATACGGCCTGCACAGGTCAATGGCAAGCCGACACTCGAGGTCGATGAGAAAAAATGTATCTGTTGCGGCGCCTGTTATCCGCCTTGTCCGCCAATGCAGATCAACGATCCTGAGCACACCAAACTCGCAATCTGGGTGGGCGGTAATCACTCCAATGCCCGCAGCAAGCCCAGTTTCCAGAAGCTGGTTGCCTCAGGCGTTCCGAACAACCCCCCTCGCTGGCCGGAAGCCACGGCGATCGTCAAGCGGATTCTGCAGTCCTACAAGGATGACGCTCGCGATTGGGAGCGAATCAATGACTGGATCGACCGCATAGGCTGGCCGCGCTTTTTCGAGATCACGGGGCTGCCGTTTACCAAGTTCCATATCGATAACTGGCGTGGCGCGCGCAAGAGTCTCAACGCCTCGACCCACATTCGGTTTTAGGCAATCCAGATGAAGTTTTCAGTGATGGTGAACGAGGGGCCGTATACCCATCAGGCCTCGGACAGCGCCTATCAGTTTATCCAGGCAGCACTATCGGCCGGTCACGAAATTTTTCGCGTCTTCTTCTATCACGACGGCGTAAACAACGGCACGCGACTCACCACGCCACCCCAGGATGACCGGAACATCGTCAATCGCTGGAGTGAACTCGCCAGCGAGCACGACCTTGATCTGGTGGTCTGTGTGGCAGCAGCCCAGCGCCGCGGGATAGTCGATCCTGACGAAGCCAAGCGCAACAGCAAGGACGGCGACAATATTGCACCGGGATTTCGCATTTCGGGACTGGGACAACTGATCGAAGCGGGCATCGAGTCCGACCGGCTTCTGGTGTTTGGTGACTAAGGGGCAGCTCGTGAGCAACGCGAAAAAATTTATGTATATCAACCGCAATGCGCCCTGCGGAACGGTGTATGCCGTAGAGGGGCTGGAAGTGGTGTTGATCGGCGCGGCGTTCGAGCAGGATGTCTGTATGGCTTTTGTTGGCGACGGGGTGTTTCAGCTCAAGCAGGATCAGGATACTGCGGATACGGGCATGAAAAATTTCTCGCCTGCCTACCGGGCACTCGGCGACTACGAAGTGAACCGGCTTTATGTCGAGCGCGAGTCTCTACAAGAGCGCGGACTAACGGAAGACGATCTGATGCCGCTGACCTGGGAAGACGAAGATGATGACTGGGCCGAAAAGCCGTCTATTCATATCGTCGATCGGGCCGAGCTTGCTGATCTCATCGAAGAGCAGGACATCCTGCTGAATTTTTAACGCCCCATCACACGATACACAAAACCATGCTGCATACCGTCAACAAATCTCCGTTTGAGTCTTCCAGTCTCAAGACCTGTCTTTCCCTCGCGAAAAACGGCAGTGATGTGCTCCTGATTGAAGACGGTGTGTACGGTGCGCTGACCGGAAGTGCCCATGCTCCCCTGGTAACGGAAGCACTCGGGGATGTACGTGTGTATGCGCTGGAGCCGGATCTTAAGGCCCGGGGACTGTCTGGCGACAGACTGATACCGGGCATCGAGGTAGTGGGCTACGACGGATTTGTCGAACTGGCTTGTGCCAACGACAAGATCCAGAACTGGCTCTGACATTATTGTTAAATGCAACAGGAGGCCGAAAATGGCATTTGAATTGAACGGCAAGACCTATGAAACGGACGAGGAAGGATATCTCGCCAACCTCAGCGAATGGGACAGCGATGTCGCCGCACATATGGCCAAGGAAGATGACTGTGATCTCAGCGAGAACCACTGGGAAGTAATCAACTTTCTTCGCGAATACTATGATGAGTATCAGATTGCTCCGGCAGTGCGGGTGCTGACCAAGGCCATCGGCAAGAAGTTGGGCAAAGATAAGGGCAACAGCAAGTACCTGTACGAGCTGTTCCCGTACGGGCCGGCCAAGCAGGCATGCAAATATGCCGGTCTGCCCAAGCCCACGGGTTGCGTTTGACCGCCTCTGCCAGGACGAGGATCTGCGCTGGACTGACCGGCGCCTGATCATGAGCACTAAGCACAGGATCGCCAGCCAGTGCCGGCTGACGCGGTTCTTCCAGGCAGGATTCCCTTGGTACTAGGCGCTATCTTCGCCGGGTTGTTTTATCTCGCGACCGCCGTGTTGCTGGTGGGCGTAGGCGCCCGCGTGGCACGCTATGCCCGCACGCCTGCTCCGCTGGTGATTCCCACTACCCCCGCACCCACCACCCATGCCGGTGTCGTGGTCCGCATGTTCCGAGAAGTCGTTTTTTTCGAGAGCTTGTTCAAAGGCAGTAAGTGGAGTTGGCTTTTCGGGTGGCTCTTCCATTTCGGCATGCTGATCGTGCTCGCGCAACACTTTCGATATTTCACCCAGCCCGTGTGGTCGTGGGTGGTCATGATTCAGTGGGTGGGTTCGTACGCCAGTTTCGCGATGTTCGCCGGCCTGGCTGGGCTATGGGCACGCCGTGTTCTGGTTGACCGCATCCGTTATATCAGTGCACCTTCAGATCACCTGATGCTGGCGTTGCTTTTGGCGATTGCAGGCTCGGGGTTGGTCATGAAGTACGGTGAGCACACCGACATCGTCTCGCTCAAGGCTTTCACGCTGGGACTCGTGTCTTTCGACTGGCAGCCCTTGCCCGCGGATTTGCCGCTGCTCGTGCACCTGTCGCTGGTGATTATCCTGATGCTGATTTTCCCCTTCAGCAAACTGCTGCACGCCCCAGGGGTGTTTTTCAGCCCGACGCGCAATATGCGCGACAACCCGCGTGAGCACCGTCACGTCGCGCCCTGGGCTGAAGATCTACCCGACCGCACCGGCGGGACCGACGGAGCCTAGCGCCGCGCTCTGACCATGGCCAAACCCGAATTCGACACACCGGCACTCGAAGAATGGGTGAGCACGCCCGCCGTGCAGCCTGACGCGATGGCCCACAGCCGGCCTTTCGTTGCCAAACCGGAGCATCAGGCGCCCTTGGGCTTTCCCGGCGAACTGGTGGAGAACTGGCAGGATGTCGCCCTCAGCAAGATGGAAGAACTGCTCGGGCGCTACCGGTCTTTGCAGGTGTTCATGGATGCCTGCGTCAAGTGCGGCGCGTGTACCGACAAGTGCCACTATTACCTCGGCACGGGAGATCCCAAGAATATGCCGGTGGCGCGCCAGGATCTGATGCGCAAAGTGTACCGGCGCTATTTCACGATCCCCGGCAAATGGTTTCCGAAACTGGTCGGCGCGGTCGAGCTGACCGAAGAAGTGATCAATGACTGGTACAGCTATTACCACCAATGCTCGGAATGCCGACGTTGCTCGGTGTATTGCCCATACGGCATTGATACCGCAGAGATCACCATGGCCGGTCGGGAGATTCTCGCCTCAATCGGCGTCGGTCAGAAGTATTCCAATGAGATTATCAGCAAGGTCCACACCATTGGAAACAACCTTGGCCTGCCGGAGCCCGCGCTCGCAGACACCCTAGAGGGACTTGAAGAAGAGATTGAAGAGGACATCAATGTTCCGGTGAAACTCCCGTTGGACCAGAAGGGCGTCGACGTCCTGCTGGTTACCCCCTCGGCCGATTTTTTCGCTGAGCCCCACGTTGACGGACTGATTGGTTATGCCAAGGTGTTCCATCAGGCCGGTATCAGCTGGACGCTGAGCTCTTACGCTTCTGAAGCGGCCAACTTTGGCATCTTTATCGGCAATTACGAGAATATGCAGAAAGTGGCGCAGCGTATCCGCCAGGCGGCTCTGGATCTTGGCGTCAAGCGGATCGTGGTGGGAGAGTGCGGTCACGCGTGGCGTGTGGCCTACAGTTTTTGGAATACGCTCATCGGGCCTTTCGATTTCCTCGACCCCGCTTATCCGGTGCCGCAGCATATCTGTGAGTTCACCCACGATCTTAACCAGCGCGGTGTATTGAAATTCGACCGCGAGGCGAATGATGACAAGGTCGTGACCTTCCATGACTCCTGCAACGTTTCCAGAGGTTCACGGCTGGGAGACACGCCGGGCGGACAGTTCACGATGCCGCGGGATTTGATTCGTGCGGCCTGTACACATTTCGTGGACATGGCACCTGACACGATTCATGAGCATACGTTTTGCTGCGGCGGCGGCGGCGGACTGCTGACAGATGACCTGATCGAGCTCAGGGTAAAAGGCGCCCTACCGCGGGCCCAGGCACTGCAGCAGGTGATTGAGCAGCACGGTGTGACACACATGGCGGCGATCTGCGCCATCTGCAAGAGCCAGTTCACGAAGGTATTGCCGCAGTATGGAATGGGCATGGATATGATCATCAGCGTGCACCAGTTGGTGGGCGATGCGCTGGTCTTTGGTAACGAGCACTGATCCGGTCGCATCAGACGATCGGATCACAGAATATCAGCGAGCAACAGACAAGAGGAATTGGGCCATGGCAGCCTCAGAGGAACACACTCAGAAACTGACTTTTCGGAAGTTCGCCGAGGGCGAGCATCAGTGGGACGATTTCAAGGAGCAGATCTTCAATGAAGATCACTCACACAAGTGCCCGACCTATGTGCATCGCACGCCGCCTTGTCAGGGAAGCTGTCCTTCCGGCGAAGACATTCGGGGCTGGCTTCAGATCGTGCGTGGCATGGAGACGCCCCCCGAGGGGATGACGTGGCAGGAATACGCCTTTCGCCGGGCGACCGATGCCAATCCGTTTCCGGCGATGATGGGCCGGGTGTGCCCGGCACCCTGTGAGAGCGGCTGCAACCGCAACAATGTAGATGACTTTGTCGGCATCAATTCGGTCGAGCAGTACATCGGTGACTGTGCATTCGATGAAGGCTATCGTTTCGAAACCCCACCCCCTGTCCGAGACAAGAAGATCGCTGTCATCGGCGGGGGGCCGGCAGGACTGGCAGGAGCGTACCAGTTACGGCGTTTGGGGTACGCCTCTACGGTGTTTGAATCCCAGGATCACCTCGGCGGCATGTTCCGCTATGGAATTCCCGGATATCGCACGCCTCGTGACAGGTTGGATCGCGAGATCGGGCGCATTATCGAACTGGGCGATATCGAGATCCGCACCGGTGTGCGCGTCGGCACCGATATCTCGATCGAGCAACTCGAGGCGGACTATGACGCGCTGTTATGGGCAGTCGGGTGCCAGCGTGGCCGGGGCCTGCCCGTAGAAGGTTGGCAAGACACGCCCAACTGTGTGTCCGGGGTGGCATTCCTTGATGCCTTCAATAAGGAGGCCATGAAGGTCACCGCTGAAAAAGTCGTCTGTATTGGCGGCGGAGATACGTCTATCGATGTTGTGTCAGTGGCCCGCCGCCTCGGCAAGATCGACCAGATCAATGAAAAGGATAGACCTGAAGAAGTCATTGGGGGTTACACAGCACATGACTCTGCCATGGTCGCCGCACGCCAGGGTGCACACGTCACGCTGACCGCGCTCTTTGAGCGCACCGATATGACAGCGACCGAAGAAGAGGTGGATGACGCGCTGACTGAGGGCGTCACTATCCTGAACGGGGTGATGCCGGTGGCCTTGATTCGAGATGAGGATGGCCGGGCAACCGGACTGCGGTTAGCAAAGTGTGAAATTGATGAAAAAGGAATACCGACGCCGGTTGCGGACACCGAGTTCGAGGTCGAGGCGGACCTGATTGTCTCGGCCATCGGCCAGGCAGGGGACCTTAGCGGCATTGAGGAAATGGGTAACGAGCGCCAGCTAATCGACGCGGACCGTTTTTTCCAGGTGCCTGATCGGGCGGGCCATTTTGTTGCGGGAGACATTGTCCGCCCGCATCTTTTGACGACGGCTATTGGACAGGCCGCCATTGCAGCTCAGAGTATTGATCATTATCTGAGGGGCGAGGATCCCGCCCGACGCCCTAAAGTGGATGTGCACCATTTCGACCTTTTGGCAAAATTGAATGAGCAGTCCCTCGCGCCGGAAGAGTATGACCACGCCGCCACCTGGGGAACCTCAGATGCTGCCTTCGCGGTCCATAATTACGAGGATCGATCACGACACGAAATCATTCCCTCTGACGAACTCTTTTTGGGGCATTTCGAGGAGACACCGCGGAATCTTCGGGATACCACGGTTCCGGATGCGAAGGAAGTGTTGGGTCATTTTGCAGAACGCCATCACGGCCTGGGCGAAGAGGATGCCCGCGCTGAGGCAGAACGCTGCATGAGTTGCGGTATGTGTTTTGAGTGCGACAACTGCGTTATTTTCTGCCCGCAGGATGCAGTGTTTCGGGTCAAGAAGGATCAGTCGACGACCGGACGGTATGTGGATACCGACTATTCCAAATGCATCGGCTGCCATATCTGCGCCGATGTCTGTCCAACGGGTTATATCGACATGGGAATGGGGGAGTAACCCTCTCATTGCCATGGCACGAATTGCGGGCAAGCGGCTGTGTCGGGTTGGGATCGTGAGTCTGATCCTCGGCAGTGCGGCTTTGTGGGCGCCAGTCGTTGGGTATGGCGACGTGGCGAAGCCCAACATTCCTGCAGCCCGAGGTGAGCAGTGTGTCGAGCCCGTCGAAATCATGCGTCGTGATCATTTTGATTTCATGAAGCATGATCGTGACAAGACTGTGCACGACGGTGTTCGCACGATCAAGCACAGTCTCGCCGGCTGCATCGATTGCCATGCGACCAAAAATGCAAGTGGTCAGTTTGTGCCGATCAACGCTGAAGGGGAGTTTTGCCAAACCTGCCATACCTATGCGGCAGTGAAGATTGATTGCTTCACCTGCCATGCCGCAGTGCCCGCGACGAAAGTCAGCCAGTCTCCTTGAGGTCCTTGATGCCACAGTCCGAACAAGCATCCTCGTCGCCGCGTCGGCGTTTTTTTGCCCAGGCCGCTGCCGGGGTTGCATTGGTGGCGCTGGCGCCGGGCGTGAGGCTTGCTGAACTCGCGGTTGCCGCTTCGGATGACGAACCGGTCACCGATGCCCATCGTTGGGGCTTGTGGGTCGACACCAGCCGCTGTGCAAGCGGATGCGACGCCTGTGTCTCGGCGTGTGGCGATGAGCATGGGCTGACGGGGATGGGGCGTCCTGAGACGGATGCCCAGTGGATTCGCAAAGTGGATCTTAAGGACGAGACCACTGGCCGAGAAGTTTCTTTGCCGCTGATGTGCCAGCACTGTGAGGAGCCACCCTGTGTGGATGTCTGTCCGACGGGCGCGTCCTTCCGTCGCGAAGACGGGATCGTTCTGGTCGATAAACATATCTGTATCGGCTGTCGTTACTGCATGATGGCCTGCCCCTTTCACGCACGGTCCTTTATTCATGAAGACCTCAGCGGACAGAAAACCCATTCACCCAGAGGCAAGGGGACGGTGGAGAGCTGTACGTTTTGTGTGCACCGGGTCGATGAAGGCCGAACCCCCGCCTGTGTCGAAGCCTGCGCGGATGCAGGACACCATGCGTTGGTCTTTGGCGATCTCAACGATGGGGAAGGACCTCTCGCAAAGGCACTGGCTGGTGCAGAAAGTGACGAATTGCGCTCCGACCTCAAGCTGAATACCGCGGTGCGCTATTCAGGCATCTGAGCTAAATCGGATTATTGTGAATCATTGAAATGACGAGTAGCAGCACGTTTCAGATACTCCGTCCGAGCGGCGCTTTCTGGCTCACAGCCGGCATTGCCGCAGCCTTGGCGCTATTGGGACTGGCGGGCGCGCATCACATGGAAACCGAGGGTCATTATGTGACCGGCATGAATAATCGGGTGGTGTGGGGCTTGCCCCATGTGTTTGCTGTCTTTCTGATCGTGTCAGCCTCCGGCGCGCTGAATGTGGCATCGATTTCATCGGTGTTTCGCCAGTCGCTCTACAAGCCACTGTCCAGGATTTCAGGATTGCTGGCCATGGCGTTACTGATGGGTGGGCTGACGGTGCTGGTGCTGGATCTGGGACGTCCGGACCGGTTGATCATTGCCATGACTTATTACAACTTCAAATCGATCTTTGCCTGGAATATCTTTTTGTATACGGGTTTTCTGGCCGTCATCGCGGTGTACCTCTGGATGATGTTCGAGCCGCGAATGCACCGGTTGACGCGGCCTGCCGGCACGGTCTCTTTCATCTGGCGTTTGGTGCTGACCACGGGAACGGGGCTCATTTTCGGAGTGCTGATCGCGCGGGAAGCCTTGGGTACCCTGGTGTTTGTGCCGATGTTTATTGCCATGTCCCTGTCCTTTGGAACGGCAGTCACGCTGTTGGCGATTCTGTTGGTGTTTCGTCTGAGCCAGGCACCGGTTGGCGATGAAATCCTGATGCGGCTTCGGACGCTCCTGGCTTATTTTGTTATTGCGGTCGGATGTCTCGTGACGGTTGATCACTTCACGCGGTTGTATGTAGCGGGCCATACCGAGGTCGAGGCGTTTTTGCTCATGGAGGGCGGCATTTATCCGTTGTTTTTCTGGGTGGGACAGGTTTTGTTGGGAACGGTGATACCCGTCATTTTGTTGCTGGCGTCCCGTTCCGGCGGGGTGTTGAAAACGGTGATCGCCTCCGTGCTGGTGTTGCTGGGTGCATTTGCGCAGTTATATGTCCTGATCATTGGCGGGCAGGCATTTCCGATGGACATCTTCCCCGGTTATACAGAAACCAGTTCGTACTACGACGGCGTTGTCGCTGGTTATACCCCATCGTTTCCGGAGTTTGCCCTGGGCCTTGGCGGCATCGGGCTGGCGGTACTCATCGTCCTGGTGGCGGCAAGAGTGTTGCCCTTTGTTCCCCAGTTGTCGGTAAAGCAACCGGCCGGATGATCCGCGGGTCCTGAATGCCGTCAGGACTGGATTGACCCCATCCGAGAAACCGCGGTGAGTCAGGTCTTTATCGCTGCTGCCCACAAGTCTTCTGGCAAGACCCTTGTCAGTATCGGGTTATGTGCCGCGTATCGCCGGCGCGGGATGCCTGTGGCGTCTTTCAAAAAAGGGCCCGACTACATCGATCCTGCCTGGCTGGCCCGCGCCAGCGGCCGGCCGTGCTGGAATCTGGATTTCTTCACGATGGGTCATGACGAGATCCATTCCTGTTTTCACGAGCACTGTCAGGATGCCGATGTCACGGTTGTGGAAGGGAACAAGGGACTCTTTGATGGGCTTGATGTCGAGGGGAGTGACAGCAATGCCGCCCTTGCCGTGAGGTTGGGTCTGCCGGTGATACTCGTCATTGATGTCACC
>JAERSQ010000187.1 GCA_016845525.1 Pseudomonadota bacterium | reverse complement strand
TGGACCCACGGCCCTGCTCGAGATAGTCGACAGCGAATCGAGCGTCAGCGTGCTTGTCGGCAGCAAGCGCTGTCAGTGTCTGGACCGGGCGATCCTGACTCACATTGGTATTGATCCTGAGAAAAAGAAGATTGTTGCCGTGAAAAGTACGGTGCATTTTCGTGATGACTTTGAGCCAATCGCAGACCTCATCCTGCATGCACAGTCCCCAGGGGTTAATTACTGCAGCCTTGAGAACGTCCCCTACCAGAACCTTCGCGCCAACGTCCGGCGCGGGCCGGATCGGCAGTAGGTATCAAGCCGGAGTTTGCCGAACCGTCCTGGCTGAAACCGTATTAAAGCGCCACACCAGCAGCATGGCGGTCACCGCGATGCCTGCCACCATTCCCCACCATAACCCGACCGCGCCCCGACCCATTTCAATACCGAGCCACCAGGCTGCGGGCAAACCGACAATCCAGAAACTGAGCGAGATCAACAAGGGGCCGTTGACATCCTTAAAGCCGCGCAACCCACCTTGTGCGGTAATGTAAGTGGCATCAAACAACTGTAAGAAAGCGACCGCAAATAACAGCGGTAATGCTGCCTGGACCACTGCGACGTCAGATGTATAGATGCCGGCTATCCACTGGGGTGCGGTAAGGATCAGCAGAATTGATGGGATGACCAACGCCAAACTGCAGGAAAGACCAAGCAGGCCTCGAGCACGGGCCAGTGCGGGATCTTTCTGGCCAATCGCCTGTCCGACCCGCGCCATCGTCGCGCTCGACACGCTAACCGGTATCATGAAGACCACCGTGGCATAGTTGATGGCCACCTGGTGTGCTGCAAGCCAAACGTGGCCCATCTTCCCCATCATCAGGGCTATCGCACTGAAAAAACCCGAGTCGAGTACCAGCGTCGCTGCAATCGGCACTCCCAGTTTCGATAAAACGAGACATTCTCGTCCGGGCATTGGAAACGAGCTGAACAAGCGACGGGTGCGATAGCGTGGGGCAAAGAGCACAAATCCGAACAGTCCCAGCGCATTAAGCATCATGACAAGCACCAGGTTCATCGCCGCCCCCTCGACACCCAGAGGCGGCAGGCCCAAGTGTCCGAAGATCAATGCCCAATTGCCGATGACCACAACGGGAAGCGTGGCAACGTTGATCACCAGCATCGGCCGGGAATGTCCGGTGGCCTCACAAAGAAATCTCAGCGCGAGATAAAGACAAACCGACGGCATCGACCAGGCCGCAAGATCCAGATAATCCTGCACCAGCGGGATGATGGCAGGGTCTACCCCTATCCAATGCATGAGATATCCCATCTCACGCAGCAGGAAGAAGGCTGCAATGCTGGTGATCGCGGCAAGCCACAGGCCCTGCTGAAAGGCGCTTCTGATGCCGTCGTTGCGCCCTGCGCCGAAGTGCTGGGCGATAGTCGGTGACAGGGACATCATGATCCCAAGACAAACCAGGAACACAAAGATCATGAAGGATCCACCCAAACCCAGCGCCGCCAACTCGACGGAGCCGACCCGACCCATCATCAAGATGGCAACGGTGGTGTTGCTGACCTGAATGAACTGCGTAAAGATGATTGGCAGGCCGAGCTTTAACAGCCCGCCGAGCTCAAGCCTAAACGCAAAGCCGGAGGCCTTCATAAAAATCCTGCCGTATCGCGAAAAAAAATCAAGACTGAGGTTAGATCAAGTAATGGGTCTTGCGCGATAGTACGCTTTGCGAAGACTCATCATGAGAAAGCCACCCGCCACAATCATCATGACCAAGGCTAATCCGTAAGGATCCCAAAGGTCCATACTGAGTCCGCCAATAAGCGGTCCCACGAAGGCACCGAAACCCCAATACACACCAAACGCGGCCATCGCTGTGGCCAGCTCTACCCCTCTGAACCACTGTCCCGCGATGATCATGGTGACGGTATAGACGCCGGCAAAAAACCCCCACCACAGAAATAATGTGATCCAGAGCAAAATCTTTGATGCGACTACCAGGGGCCACACCAGCGCGCCCAGGAACGCTACCAGGGCACAGGTCACCAGAACCTTGCGAGCATCAAAATAATCGGCCGCCCAGCCAATGGGAAACTGCAGCAGCGCGCCGCCCAGGGCACCAACGAAAAGCATCAGTGTCGCAGCGGATTCGTCCAGACCGACTCTCAGGCCATACACCGGCATCAGGCTCGTGGTCGCGAGATCCTTGAATGCCACCACAAAGCAGGCCACAGCCAGAAGCGGTGCCACCTTCAAAAAGCTCAACACCCCAAACGCGGGCTCTTCGATGGAAGACGGGCGGTATCGATCAGCAAAAAACAGGGGCAGGCCTGCAAGCGCCATCAGGACCATACCGGCCACAAACGGAGTCAGGTCTGACACCCCGGTATACGACAGCATCAAGGGACCGAGCGCAAAACTTAAGGCCAGCGTAGTGTTGTATAGGCCCATGACCCGGCCTCGATGCGGCTTTGGCGCAATCTCGATCATCCAGGTTTCCGTCACCACAAAGAGCACGACTCCCGTCAGACCGCCAAGAAAACGGATGATGAACCAGGCGGCTAATGACTCGGTGGTCATCAACGCATAGATCAATACAATTTCAATAACGACGCCCGCTGCCAGAAGATTTCGCCCCTCCAGTCGGCGCATGACCTTAGGGATAATGAAAGACCCAATCATGACGCCCACCGGTGCCGTCATCGCCAGCGCACCGATGACGGTCGTGCTGACACCTCTTTCTTCCAGAATGAGGGAGAGCAAAGGCGTAAACAGGCTGATGGTGATCCCGTAGATACTGAGGCAACTGATGAGCGCAGCCAGCGTCAGCACCTGGTGACGCGTCCACAGTGAACCGCTGGTCTGACCGTTGCTCATCTCACCTGTCATCGAAGTTTGGCGCACCCCTCCCTGCCAAAGATTGACTTGACTCAAGTCAAACACTACTCAGCCTAAACGGTTAGACGAGTCACCAATGGTAAAATTTACGGTCTACTCGCTAACATGCAGTTTGCGCCTTCCCAAAACCGGCGTGAGCTGACAAATCCGCGGCTCCGATCAAAGGCGTGCCCGGAATCTACCAGAGGTTCGATCAAATGAGTTACCAGCACATTCACCTGCCAGAACAGGGAGAAAAGATTTCCGTCAAGGAGGGTCGGTTGCATATCCCGGACAACCCGATTGTGGGCTACGTCGAGGGTGACGGTATCGGTCCCGATATCACCCGCGCCATGCTGCGGGTACTGGATTCGGCGGTGGAGAAAGCCTACGGCGGGGGGCGGCAGATTCACTGGTGTGAACTCTATCTGGGCGAGAAAGCGGGCCGTATCTACGGCGGCAATTATTTTCCTGATGAAACCCTGGAGGCGATACGGGAACTCATTGTGGCCATCAAAGGTCCTCTCACCACGCCGGTCGGGGGCGGCTTTCGCTCGCTGAATGTCTCGCTCCGCCAGGCACTCGATCTTTATGCCTGCGTCCGGCCTGTGCGTTATTACGCGGGCGTTCCCTCTCCCATGAAGGAGCCGGAAAAAGTCGACATTGTCATCTTTCGGGAGAACACCGAGGACGTCTATGCTGGTCTTGAGTACGAATCCGGAACGGAAGACAACGTCCGTCTCGCCAGATTCCTGCGAACAGAAATGGGCGCTGAGTTTTTTGAAGATGCAGGTCTTGGCGTCAAACCCATCAGTCCGTTTGGCTCCAAGCGGCTGATCAGAAAAGCCATCCAGTACGCGATCGACAACCACCGTGAGAGCGTCACCCTGGTTCACAAAGGCAACATCATGAAGTTCACCGAAGGCGCCTTTCGGAACTGGGGCTACGAGCTGGCCAAAGAGGAATTCGGCGATCAGGTGGTGACTGAAGAAGAACTATACGCCGTACATGGCGGCAAAGCGCCAGCCGGAAAAGTCATCATCAAAGACCGTATTGCAGACATCATTTTTCAGTTGCTGCAGTTGCGGCC
>JAERSQ010000186.1 GCA_016845525.1 Pseudomonadota bacterium | reverse complement strand
GGCGCGCTTTACGCGCTCGTCGAGGACATCGTGATTCCCAGGATCGCGGTGACTAAGGTATCCAGATTGATTCTGGGCCCCTATTGGAAAACCGCGACTGAGGTGCAGCGTGAGCGGTTTACAACGGGCTTCATGAACCTGCTGATGCGAACGTACGCGACCGCGATGTTTGAGTACACCGGTGAGCAGGAACTGCGTTTTGGTGAGGTGACCCTACGGGCAGAGGGCCGCATCGCGGTGGTGCCTACCGAGGTGGTGCTGCCGGCTCAAGCGTCCGTGCCGGTAGATTACTATTGCCTTCTCACCGCCGATGGCAATTGGCAGATCTACGATATCCAAGTGGATGGAATCAGTCTGATTATCAGTTTCCGCAACCAGTATGGCGAGTACATTGACGCCAACGGGATCGATGCCCTGATAGAATCGCTTGAGGAAAAGGCTTCAAAAAACCTTTAATTCTTAAGGGTTTGAGGCGCAACGAGAACAGGGCAAATAGATGGTAAGTCCGGAAGACATCAAAGGCTGGATTGAAGAAAATCTGGAGGGGTCGTCGGTTGAAATTTCTGGCGATGGCCACCATTTTGAAGCGGAAATCGTCTGCGCCGCGTTTGCCGGTAAAAGCCGGATTCAACAGCACCAGATGGTTTACGGAGCGCTCGGCGATCGAATGAAAGTGCAGATCCACGCGTTGTCGATGCGCACCTTAACGCCGGAAGAAAAGGCTTCTGCTTAGGCTGGATACAAACTAAAGGCAATCACCGTAGCTTGCCAACAACAGATTATTCACAGGGGAACCTCATGGACGTCAGTCAACGAATCAAGGAAACAGTAGACAGCAATCGCGTCATGCTATTTATGAAAGGCAATCGCGACTTCCCGCAGTGCGGCTTTTCAGGTCGCGCGATCCAGATTTTGCAGGCGCTGGGAGCAGAGTTCGAAACGGCCGACGTGCTGATGGACGATGAAATCCGTCAGGGAATCAAGGCGTTCTCCAATTGGCCGACCATTCCGCAGCTCTATATCAACGGAGAGTTTGTCGGAGGCAGTGACATCATGATGGAGATGTATGAAAACGGTGAGCTCAAAAAAGCGTTGTCACAGACGCCGGCAGCCTAGCGCGGATATCCGGAACACAATTTACACAATCTGAAAGAAGGCGCCTTTTGGGCGCCTTTTTTGTTTATTCAGTTAAACTTCCAACCTCGGCGTGCCATGTTGGGTACGCTTTTTTGATTTCCTGAACGGTCAAACTATTGGAAAGTCTAATCATCAGGGGCGGCCGTGAACTACGCGGGGAGGTTCGCATCGGCGGCGCTAAAAATGCGGCCTTGCCGGTATTGATCAGTGCCCTCCTGACAGATCAGGACCTGTTGGTCGCAAATGTGCCCCACCTTCGGGATATCACCACGACACTGGAACTTTTAGGCCGTTTCGGAGCGCGGATCGAAGTCGATGAAAAGTCCGTCATTACGGTTAACGCCGGGACACTGACCTCCAGGCGAGCCCCCTATGAGCTGGTTAAAACCATGCGGGCATCGATATTGGTTCTTGGCCCGTTGCTTGCCCGCTTCGGAGAGGCGGAGGTGTCGCTTCCAGGTGGGTGCGCGATCGGCTCGCGACCGGTCGACCTGCATGTGCGCGCACTCGAGCAGATGGGCGCGACCATTGCCGTCGAGGGCGGTTATATCAAGGCAAGCACCTCAGGAGGTCGTTTGCACGGTGCCAAAATCGTCTTCGATACCGTGACGGTGACCGGAACCGAGAATCTGATGATGGCCGCGAGTCTGGCGCAAGGCACGACGGTTCTTGAAAATGCCGCCCGCGAACCAGAAGTTATCGACCTCGCCAATTGTCTTATCGCCATGGGGGCGCGAATTGTCGGGGCAGGCAGTGATGTAATTGAGATAGAAGGCGTGTCGAGTCTCTCAGGGGCATCGCACCGTGTGATTCCGGACCGCATTGAGGCCGGCACTTTCCTGGTAGCAGCTGCCGTCACGCAAGGGGAGATGCATCTTCATGATGTCAATCCAGCTCATCTGGATGCGGTTACGGCAAGACTGCGCGATGCCGGGGCAGAGATCTCGATGACTGAAAGTGGGGTCAGCCTGACAATGCGCCAACGTCCACGGGCTGTTTCGATCAGTACCGCCCCTTACCCCGGGTTTCCCACCGATATGCAGGCCCAGTTTCTGCTTTTGAACTGTGTGGCCGAAGGTGCGGCCTCGGTGACCGAGCATATCTTTGAAAACCGCTTTATGCACATTCACGAGCTCCAACGCATGGGGGCGGACATCAACCTGCACGGAAATACCGCGCTCGTGCAGGGGGTCAAACAGTTGGGTGGCGCGCAGGTGATGGCGACAGACTTACGGGCTTCCGCCTGCCTGGTCCTTGCGGGGCTGGTGGCTCGCGAACAGACCGTCATTGACCGGATTTATCACATTGACCGCGGTTATGACTGTATCGAGGAAAAACTCTCGCAGTGCGGAGCCGATATCCGTCGGGTATCGGACTCACGCTCTCCAAGGGTTCATGCGGTGCAATAGCCCAGCGAGCGCGCTCTTACGAGGCAGTTTTCTGTAGCAATAAGCTCCAATGCGAAAATGTGCGTTCAGGCCTTTCAGGTTCCCTGAAGAATCATATACTTCCCACAGGTTTTTAAAAGCGGTTATCATGTGGGGAAGAAATAGCGGTCTCCCGTTCGGGTGATACCGCACCGACCTGCCGGAGGCCCTTTTTCGGCTTCGCAGGAAACGATTACACAAAACTACAAAGCAGGATAGGAGACGAGTTATGGGAATGGGCGGCATCAGTATTTGGCAGTTACTCATCGTTCTGGTGATTGTGCTGCTGCTTTTTGGTACCAAGAAATTACGCAATCTCGGGACAGATCTTGGCGGAGCCGTAAAAGGATTTCGCAGCACCATGAAAGATGGGGCGAGCGCCGAAGAGTCATCCGAGAC
>JAERSQ010000185.1 GCA_016845525.1 Pseudomonadota bacterium | reverse complement strand
TCGATATCACGATCCGGCTCACGCGCCAACAGCAGGAAGGCTTCAACGAGATTGGTCATCTGGACCGCCGCCCGCTGAATCTTGGTCACCGATTTTCTCGCCCGCTCTGACAGTGCATTGTCCTTGAGGGCAAGATCACAGGCGACACGCATCACCGTTAACGGACTTCTCAGTTCGTGACTCACGTCGCGGGTAAACTCACGCTCACGTGCCACAAAGGCATTCACCCGCTCGACCAGATGCTTGAGCGCATCTCCCAATACCACGATCTCCCGATCCGTTCCGTCGGGCAGATCACTGACGTCAAAATCGGGATGCTGTGATGACTCCAGTTGGAGTGACTCGACCTGATCAGCAAGCCTGACGACCGGCGAAACCGAACTGCGGTAAACACGATAGACCAGATAGAGGGACGCATAGACCACGATGAGCACCAGCGCCAACGGCACGAGGCCAAACCACAAAGCGAGGGCCCGAACCTGTTCGCCCTCAAAGACCAGAATGAGCCGTTCCCCTTCGCGCTGTGATACCAGCACATTGTAGGAATGGTCATGCCCCATCACATCGTGAAAGCCGGGTGCGAGATCCCGCAATGCCTCTGGCGTATCCGCCGCATTCGAAAAATAGGCGGTTAGATTGCGGGTATCAGGCAGCGGAAAAGACGTGTTTTTTTCGCGATGCTCCCAGAAATACTCGGCTTCTGTATCAAGGGCCTGACGAATCAGGAGCTCTTTCATGATCCAACCGGCACCCCAGGTGCCGAGGACGGCGGCAAAGGCCACCAACAGGAGGTGGAATGTGATCGTCCGGGAAAAACGCCGGACGCCACCTGTCCTAATGGGCGGCATCCGGGTCACATAGTCGGTAGCCGATCCCCGGCAGAGTCTGCAGATAAGACTTATCGAAGGGCTTATCGATGACTTTGCGCAAGTTGTACATATGACTGCGAAGGGTATCACTATCGGGCAGCATGTCGCCCCAGATCTCCCGCTCCACATCCTGTCTGGACACCACTCCCGGTGAGCGCTCCATCAGAATCTTGAGCAGCTTGTAGCCGATGGGAGACAGGATAAGCTCCTGCTCGTCTCGCCTCACGACCAGCGACTTCTGATCGAACTCGATCCCGCCGACGCGCAGGGTATCCTCTACTGAGGGGGCCGAGTGACCTCTCCGGATCAGCACGCGAACTCTCGCCTCGAGCTCTTCAATCTCAAAAGGCTTAACGAGATAGTCGTCGGCTCCAAACTCAAATCCCTTGAGTTTGTCCTCCAGCGTATCCCGGGCAGTGAGCATCAATACGGGTGTCGTCTTCCCCATTTTTTCGCGTAACTCACGGCACATGGACAGGCCGTCTCGGCGCGGCAGCATGAGGTCCAGGATGATCGCGTCGTATTCGTTCTGCGCCACAAGATTGATGCCGACTTCTCCGTCTGGCGCGTAATCGAGCTCGTAACCGACATCCTCCATGTAATCGTAGACAAGTTCCGCAATGTCCTGATGGTCCTCGACCAACAGCACGCTCCCTTTGGTTTGGACTTCCATAATTTCAGTATCCAATTGAAATGATCAGTAAATTCTGGGGTTTGACCGTGATAACAGTGTGAACGGGCGCCTTCAGCGGCGCGGCGGCCAGGGAATCAGCGCGCTGGTGACTCTGGCGTAGGCTGGATAATCCGGCCGCCGCGACGGCATTTCGTGCTCCATTCGGGAAACACCCGTAAATCTGAGAATGGACCAGGTCATCAGCAAGGGCGAAAAAACCGTCCATCCCCCGCCGCCGATGAGGGCCAGGCCGAAAACCGACCACACCATGCATAACTCCCCGAAATAGTTTGGGTGACGACTGTATCGCCACAGGCCGGTCTTCAGCACCCCGGTACCGTCGTCCCCTGCTGAGAACTTCGCCAGTTGATGGTCCGCAACGGCCTGGATGACAAATCCTGACAGCCACAAGCCGATCATCAGGTTATCCGCCCACAGCAAGCTGCCTGACCGGGTCATGACAACCGACAGCGGGATCGCCGCAACAAAACCCATCGCGCCCTGCAGCAAAAAGATGCCCGGCAGGCTTTTCATCCCAAATCCTGGGCCCCAGCCTGAACGGATCTCTGTATACCGCCTGTCCTCCCCGGCTCGGGCGGTGCGGGCGACGACCATCGCCGACAGACGAAGCGCCGCCATCACGATCGCCGCTAGGGTGATCCAGGCGATGCCGGCGGGCGGCCCGGCACTTTGCAAATAAACCAGGGCGCTTGCTACGGCGAGCCAGGGCCAGAAAACATCAGCAACCCCCGCATCACGCCTGGCAAGGCTGATCACCCAGGCCACAAGCGATATCAACGCGCAGCAGAAAAAGGCAAGAAAAAAGGAATTGCTTAACATTTATTTCGCGGGCAGGACGTAGACTCGAATTCTGTCATTTTCCTTGTGAATGCTCCATGTGCAAGAGCGTTCCGCCGTTACCCTTGCAGCCTGACTGATTTTTTCATCTCGAGACCGCCAAACTTGACCTCTCCCATTATCGTCTGGCTGCGCCAGGATCAAAGACTCAGCGATCATCCGGCTTTTGCAGCAGCGGAAGCAGGCGGTCGATCTGTGATTCCCTGCTACGTGCTGGACACCCGCGAAGCGCACCCTCGGCGACCGGGAGCGGCTAGCCGGTGGTGGCTGCACCACAGTCTCGCTGAACTGGATCAGCGTATTCGCCAGCGCGACGGCCGCCTGTTGCTAAAGCATGGTGATCCCGTCAGCGTATTGACCGAACTCGCTCTTGAGGTCCAAGCCGGTGCGGTGTTTTTCAGCCGCGCCGTAGAACCGCAGAGCCGACGGGATGAAACCGCGTTGACCTCCTCCCTCGAGGCTCATGGCATCGGCGCGCAGGGTTTTGAGGGAAGCCTGCTGTTTCCTCCCGAGGAGATTCAAAACCGCAGCGGCGCACCCTTTCGCGTCTTTACCCCGTTCTGGAAACGGTGCCTTGCCAGCCGCGCCAGAATGCGCACCCCCCTTGGCCCGGTATCACCGCGATTTTCCTTGGATATCCCTTCTGGAGATCGTCTGGAGGACTGGGATCTGCTGCCCTCACAGCCGAACTGGGCAACAGGAATCGCGCAGACATGGCAACCGGGAGAAATCGCCGGATGTGCCTTGCTGGAACAGTTCGCCGCAAAGGCCTCTGTGTATAACGGTCAGCGCAACTTTCCGGCAGAGGATGCGACGTCCCGGCTGTCGCCCTACCTGCATTTTGGCAACATCAGCGCAGCACAGGCTTATGCTGGGGTGACAACCTCCGGACAAAAGCCGAGCCCGGGCGCGGCCTCATTCCAGCGGGAAGTCGGCTGGCGCGAATTCAGCGCCCACCTGCTGTTCCACTTTCCCCACCTGCCCGAAAAACCCTTTCGTCCGGAGTTTGCAGACTTTCCCTGGCAGGATGACCCTGGACTGATCAGGGCCTGGCAATCCGGCCAAACGGGGTTTCCCATCGTCGATGCCGGGATGCGTCAACTGTGGCAAACCGGTTGGATGCACAATCGGGTACGCATGGTTGCCGCCTCGGTTCTCGTCAAACACCTGCTGATCCACTGGCGGCATGGTGAGGCCTGGTTTTGGGACACCCTGGTTGACGCGGATCTTGCGAACAATGTAGCGGGCTGGCAATGGGTGGCAGGATGCGGCGCGGATGCCGCCCCGTATTTCAGAATCTTCAACCCGATCCTGCAGGGGCAAAAATTCGATGCAAACGGCCGATACGTGCGTCGTTGGATTCCGGAACTGGCGCCATTGCCTGACCGTTACCTGCATGCGCCCTGGCTTGCGCCCGCTGAAGACCTGAGTGACGCCGGAATCCGCCTGGGCGAAACCTACCCGATACCGCTCGTCGAACCGGATGTGGGCCGCAAGCGGGCGCTTGCGGCGCTTAAGACGCTGAAGTCATCGTCCGCTTGATCGCGGTACCGCCTATTGCGGCGCCAACCACTCCACAAGATAGTAGACCTCCTGACCCTCAGAGGACTTCGAAGGCCCCAGTACCCTGGCCGGAAAGAGACGCTGTGCCGGTCGGCCCTGGGCTCGCGCTTCCTCTTCAGACCCCATGAGCCTGACGCAGTTTGCAGGGTAGCGCTGTCGGTTACGGCCGGGCATGTAAATCACGGCCCAATACTCCTGAGAGACATTCGTCTCGGCATCAGGCGGTACAAATCCCTTCATCTATTTCTTGCAATCTCTCGGGTCACGCCGTGGCGCATCAAGCCCACTACAGCTTCTACTTAGCCTGCCCCGGTGACGATATAACCACCCGACTTTTCGTCGTGCTGTAATTGCAGCAATCCGCGACTGGCCGCTTCTTCCAAAAGCGCACCGAACGAGGAGAAGCCATGATACCGCTCACTAAATCCGGGCTGACGGCGCTTCAGCGTTTGCTTGATCATGGAGCCCCAGACCTGGGTGCCGTCGCCACGCTCCTCGAAAATGTCATCCAGTGTCGCCATCACCATATCGATGGCCTCTTGATGACGCTTTTCATCCTCACTCATTGCCGACTTTTTCTTTTTGCTTTTCGCCTTGGCCTTTTTCTTGCGCGAGGGGCCCGCACGCCCTACAAGGTCATCGTAGAAGATGAATTCGTCGCAGTTGGATGTCAGCAGGTCCGAGGTGGAACTTTTGACCCCAACCCCCACCACTGTCTTATTGTTTTCCCGCAGTTTACTGACCAGCGGAGAAAAATCTGAGTCCCCGCTCAGAATGACAAAAGTGTTGACGTGGGACTTGGTATAGCAAAGGTCCAGCGCATCAACGACCATTCGGATATCGGCAGAGTTTTTGCCTGACTGTCGTACGTGGGGAATTTCGATCAACTCAAATGCCGCCTCATGCATTGAGGCCTTGAAACTCTGATAACGGTCCCAGTCGGAATAAGCCTTCTTGACCACGATATTGCCTTTAAGCAGCAGCCTTTCCAGAACCAGTTTCATGTTGAAAGGTTTATCGCTGAAGTCACGCACACCCAGCGCGATATTCTCAAAGTCACAGAAGATCGCCATGTTCTGCGAAGAGTTGTCGTTGCTCATACCGGATAATCCAAGATGATGGGGGGAGATGCAGAAAACGCACACGGGTGCGCTGGTGCAGTGAAGTCTAACCGTACCGCAATAACGGTGCTATGCCTGTTTCAGGACGTTAGCGATCCTGATCAATACGCCGAACCTGAAAGCGCAGATGGTCACTTTTCAATAAACCTGCCAGGTCGGGGGTTGCTGCCAAGTGGGCTCGCAGATCTGCGCTTTGTGCTTTGAAGGGCAGCAAAGCGGCAACGACATTTTCGATGGCAGGACTCCTGAGCCCAAAGCCGCTCATGAAGTGACGCGACTCCTTTAACCAACCCCTAACGGCAGAGTTTTTGAGTTCAGCGTGGTCCGCAAAATTAATACTGAGTGTGCCGTTAGAGGCGAGGCACCTTTGCAGACCCTGCAGCCATTTTCGATCACACTCAAGGGCGCGTCTTGGCGTTCCGGCGTCTCCGGTAAAAAGATCATCAATTACAAAATCGAAGCGCGGTCCGCGGTAACGCGTTACAAACGCCGCTGCATCCTGGCGATAGATTTCGGTCCTGCGCTTGTCGAGCCCAAAGTGATTCGTGGCGACTTCAATATGGACGGGATCCTGCTCAATTGCGGTGAACCTCGCATCCGGGAACAACGACTGCAACTGCAGCACCGCCGTGCCGGCGCCAAGACCCAATACAAGGACACGGGCGGGTTCGGGCCGAGGATGAAAATAAAGCCCCAGCCAGAGAAGGTCCCAGACACTCCCGGTGACCACCCGACGCGGATTGAACTGGCTGTGCAGGACGCCATCTGTGTAAAGCCGCAGGCTAGAGCCCGCACCGCGGACTTCGTAGCGTTTGCCGTCGCGCTGCTGAGACCAGAGAACCGCTATGACGAGGCCCCCGGACTGCTGTACAAGCCTCTTTCGCAACTCGAATTTCGCCGGCTTTGGTCAGCCGTGCGCCAAGCCGGCTGAAAAGCCGAACAGCTACGCTGGATGCATTCAGTTGCAGAGCACATTGAGCGTGTGGTCTGCGGAAACGTTGTTAAAGGTATAAGTGCAGCCAAACTGGTTGCACGCTTCAAACGTGCCATCGACATCCAGAAACTGGACCACGCCTGAATTGACGGTGATGTCGAAACTCTGATCGGCTCCCTCATTGACACTGACGGCACCGGTGGGCGAAATGGCGCAGTCACCGCCCAGGAGTATCGCGGTAATCGTGTAAGTTGTTGCGGGTGCGGGTGCAGGTTCGGGTGCGGGATTCTCGGAAAACACAACGGCAACCGTTTGATCCGAGGTCAGCTCGGGCAAGCGGTAACTCCCGCCGGCCTGTGCCGCCAGCGTGGATCCGTTCACGGAAACACTCTCGAGAGTGAAACCCGAGTCTGCCGCTACAGTGAAATCCAGACTGTTATAGGCCTTTAGGTTAAAGCGGTTCGCCACGCCCGTGCGCTCGGCGGGATCATCCAGCACTGCCTCAATATCACCTCCGGCCGAAACTGAAAATACGACGTCGAAGCATCCCGTATAAAGCTTAACTTCGCCAAGACTCGCCGTAACCTGCCCCACCGGCGGCTCCTGTCTGTAAACCTTGCCTGGCCGGTTGCCGCTTACGCACCTGCCGTTGTCGACTTCGATCACCTGACCGGAAAACCCCCAACCGCGCAGCACCGAGACTGCCTGCTCAAGGGTGAGATCTCTGACCTCCGGTATGGCTGTGGCCGGCGATTGAGAGACATCGGTTGCCAGCTGGTCAGCCCCGCTCGAACTCGACGGACCTCCATTCGAACAGGATCCGAGGGCCCCCGACGCGATGGCAAGAAAGATCACTCGACGCGCAACGCGCAACGATCTCTCAAAAGAACTAATGGTCTGTAACAAGAGGAGAAACACTTCCGCAGGGTCCCAATGGGCTGGGCAACGCCCAGGAGGGACACTCTACATTTATTTATGTATTTTCCCTAATATTTTCTTATCCCATTGTTTTAATTTCTGTTTTCAATTTTTTAAAATCGGAAAACACGCAATTCTAAAGATCAAGTTGGGCTTTCAGGCGCTCAAGATCCAGAAAATAGCGGCAAATCTCCACGTCTTCGGCAAAAAGCAACGGGACCTCGTCACCATAGGCTGATGCCCAATCCGGATGGGTATCGACATCACGCACAACCAGTTCAAAACCATATTCACCTTGCAGTTCCTCTAGCTGCAGCTGCATGTCTTCGCAAAGATGGCAGTGGCTGCGGGAGTAAAGAACCAACGTGACCGGTGACATAGTCCTTGAGAACCCTTGGCGCGTGATAGACGAAGCAGATATTCTAGATGCTCGTCATTGTTGGTGATCCTGCTATGCCCCTGTCACTTTGGCTCTCTATGTCGCTCATTTGCATTTTTGGCGCCATGTCTCCCGGACCGAGTCTGGCCGTAGTGGTGCAGAACACGCTTTCCGGCGGACGCCTCCAGGGGGTAATCACCGGCATCAGCCACGGCTTTGGCATTATGATCTGGGCCGGCCTTACTGCGGGCGGCATCGGTCTTTTGATCACGCAGCAGCCGGCGCTTTTCAACGGCATGCGCTACGCGGGAGCCGCCTTGCTGGTGTATCTCGGGGTCCGCAGCCTGCGCAGCACGGCGGGAGCGGCTGAGGTCCTGCAGGTGTCCAGTCGGGCTGCCAGCGCTTCCGCTGCACGGGACGGCTTTCTCATTGCAATCATGAATCCCAAGATTGCGCTTTTTTTCCTGGCGTTATTCAGTCAGTTTGTCCGGCCCGAAGCGGGCATGACCGAAAAAGCCATCATGGCGGCCACAGCCGGAGTAATCGACGCGCTCTGGTACATCATTGTGGCCATGGTACTTTCGCACTCCATCATCCTCGAACGGCTTCGCGCGCGGGCCCGCCTGCTTGACCGCCTGTTCGGTATCATTCTCATCGCGCTTGCCATCCGGGTGGCGCTATAACAGACAGACAGCCACAGGGGTTTTGTTGCACCGCCCAAGCGTTACTGGAACAGGCAGGTTCTGAAAAACCCGTAAATTCGCCTTTTTCAAAAGACATCTCCGTTTCCCCGATCGAGTTGACAATAAATATGGTGCAGTGCACCATCCGTGATCCATACATCGCGCGGGCATTCATCCGGCCAGTCGCGCCAACGGTCGCGGGAGGCCAGCATGCAGATTCAGGAGAAAGTGGGATTAGTCACAGGCGCTGCCAGTGGAATCGGTCGCGCCACCGCGCTCGAACTGATCAACCAAGGCGTCAAAGGGCTCGCTCTGGTCGATATCAGCGAGTCTGCCGTCGTGGCACTGGCCGACGAGATCAATGCGACGGCGGATCGCGATGTGGCCCTGGCTTTTGCCGGTGATGTGACGGATGAAACTTTTCGGTCACGGGTATTTGATGAAACCGCCGAGCAGCGCGGCATGGTACAGATCATGGTTCCCGCAGCGGGCATCTTCCGGGACAGGCTGGCGGTCAAGATTGATCGGGAAACCGGCGACGCCGACATCTATCCGGCGGATGTGTTCCGGCAGGTGCTCGAAGTCAATCTTATCCATCCCGTCTACTGGGCGATGGAAACCATCGCCCGCATTGCCGTTGACCGGAACCGACAAGGTCTCAAAAAATGGCATCCTGATGAGAAAGTGCAGGGCACGATTATTTTCATTGGTTCGGTATCTTCCCAGGGCAACCGCGGACAGGTCTCATACGCTAGCACGAAAGCCGGGCTCGAGGGTGCGGCCTCTACTCTGATGAAAGAAGCCATGTTCCACGGTGTGCGCACCGGGGTCATCCATCCGGGATTTGTCGATACGCCGCTGCTGCAGGGTATGCCCGAGGGCTATGTCGAACAGAACATCCTCCCCGATACCCAATTGGGCAGGCTGATCCGCCCGGAAGAGATTGCCGATGCCATCTGCTTTATGGTCAGAAACTCCGCTGTGAGCGGCCAACTCTG
The DNA here is from genome assembly GCA_016845525.1 of Pseudomonadota bacterium. GTDB lineage: Bacteria > Pseudomonadota > Gammaproteobacteria > Arenicellales > UBA868 > UBA868. The sequence goes on along the minus strand of JAERSQ010000185.1, from coordinate 10,160 downwards.
GGCTGACGCTGGCTGGCACCCCAACGCGGCCTGAGAGGCTCTTGAGCCTTGGCAGCGGGGGTTTTATGATCTGGCTGTAATCCACTGCTGTGCTCGGCCTTGTGAGCCGTCACCCCCCTATTGCCTCCAATGAATAAACCTTCTCTCGATCCCGCGTGGATCGGTAAGACCTTTGACGACTTTCTCTTCCGGCCCCAGAGGGGTATTACGGCAACCAGAGCGGCCATCCCGCTTCGATCCCAGCTGACCACTGCGCTGGCGCTGGAGCTCCCGATTGTCTCGTCCAATATGGACAGCGTGACCGGGGGCGACATGGCGCGAACGATGGCGCTGGAAGGCGGCTTGGGCGTCATACATCGAGGCCAGAGTATCGAGCGGCAGTGTGAGACGGTGGCGGGCGTCAAGCGCAGTCACAGCGCCGTGATTGAAAATCCGAGAACCCTGTCTATCGGCGCCACCATCGGCGAAGCGCGAATCTTCGCTCGTCGACACAAGATCAATGGCATCCTGATAGAAACGACCCCCGGCAGCGCAATCCTCGCGGGCGTACTGACCCGTCGAGACATTCCCTGGGATCGTTCCCATGACCACGAAGTCATTGAGGGCTTCATGACGCCGATGGCTGAGTTGAAGACCGCCGGGCCGGATGTGGCGACGGAAGAGGCCGAACGCATCATGTTCGAGGGACGCATTGAACGGCTGCCACTGGTGGACGATGAGTGCCGCATCCACGGACTGATCACGCGCAAGGACGTGCGCTTTCTTCGTGAACGACCCTTCGCGAGCAAGGACGCCAAAGGCCGGCTCCTAACGGGAGCCGCGGTTGGCTGCGCGGGCGACTTCATGGAGCGGGCACAAGCACTGCTGGAAGCAGGCGCTGACTCTCTTTTCGTTGACATCGCCCACGGCCACTCACTCGTGATGCAGCAGGGGATCGAGCGCTTGCGTGCCGAATTTCCCGAGGTGCCGCTTATCTGCGGCAACATTGCCACCGGTGCCGGAGCACGCTTTATGTGCGAACTGGGTGCCGATGCGGTCAAAGTGGGAGTCGGTCCCGGGCGGGGATGCCGGACGCGACTGGAAACCGCTGCCGGGGTACCGCAGCTTCAGGCGATCCGCGAAGCCTGGTGCGAAGTCGGCGGGGAGATCAGCATCATGGCAGATGGCGGCGTTCGCTTCGACAAGGACATCTTCCTGGCGCTCGCCTGCGGTGCAGACACCGTCATGCTGGGCAGCGCGCTTTCCGGTACGGACGAAGCCCCGGGGCGGGTCATCGAGGACCCGGCCACACACACCAAGAAAAAGATCTACCGTGGCATGACTTCCCCCGAGGCGGTGATGGAATCCCTTTATGATTCAGAGGACTCGGACGCAGTCGATGCCGCTCTGGCAACGCCGCCCGAAGGACAGGAAATCCAGGTGCCCTATCGCGGCAGCGTCGTTGATATCCTGCACCGGATTCGTGGCCACCTGCGTTCAGCCGTGAGCTATGCCGGATGCGACTCGTTGGAGAAGACAAGAGAGGCTATCCTGCCCGACCCTCTGGAGTATCTGATCGCACTGTCCGAAGCCTCCCGAAAAGAATCCTACGAACGCTAAGGCCATAAACACGCGACGAGCGCCACAGACCCTCTCGCGCAATGTTGCCCCCAATGATTAGTAGCGCGGCGGGCTTTTTGAGGTAATGGACTTCTATCAGGCTATTCGCGGGCAGCACAGTATCCGCGTACTGCTGTCGCTGATTGCCGGCAGTTGCGGGGGTCTGCTCTTCTTCTGGCTATCCTTGCCCCTGCCCTGGATGCTGGGTTCCATGCTGTTGGTGTCTGTCGGTGCTGTCTGTGGGATGCCCTTCAACCGCTCGGTCAGACTCAGGAAAGGGATGATCGCTGTGATGGGTCTGTTGCTGGGAAGTTATTTCAGTGCCGATGCGCTGTCTCAGTTTGGCTTGTGGTCACTGGCAGCGCTTTTGGTCAGCATCTATGTCGTCGCCATGACCATCCTCTCCTTAAGCGCGTTTCGCCGACTGGGCCGGATGGACTTGCCGACTGCTTATTTTTCGAGCATGCCCGGGGGGTTGGGTCCGATGACGATCGCGGGTGAGGAAGCCGGTGGCGACAACCAGTTGATCCCGATCGCCCATGTCATCCGCATTTTCTGCGTGGTGTCCTCCGTGCCCATCTACCTGGCACTCGTTCGCGGAGTCGACCTTGTCCCCGCATCGGACACACTTTCTGAAGTCCTGGTGCTGCCGCACTGGCGCAACTGGTTCATTTGGGGGGTTTGTGCACTGGTCGGATTCTTCGGTGCGCGTGCGATCCGCATGCCGTTTGGTGAGATTTTGGGCCCCATGCTTTTGTGTGCGATTGTTTACATTTTTGAAGTGATAACGATTACCCTGCCGCCTTTCGTAACCATTGCCGCGCAGATTGTTATCGGCACCTCAATCGGCACCCAGTTTGCCAAACTGCGCGGGGGTCATGTACTGCGGACAGTCATCACCTCACTGGGATCGACAATCGTTATGTTGGCGGGCGCCCTGATCATTGCGGAATGGATAGCCCCCATGCTGGGGATCGACCCGTTGTCGCTGTTGCTGGCACTGGTGCCGGGAGGTCTTGTGGAGATGGGCCTGATCGCGGTTGCGCTGAATGCCGATACGGCCTTTATCGGCACGATGCATACCTGGCGGATCGTCCTGATCGCTGTCAGCGCACCGCTGCTCTTTGGCTTTATCTGGCGTCGGCTGCCGCAGACCGGCCGTCATTTCCCAAAGAGTGCGGACAAACCGGACGCGAGATCCGGATAGCGAACATCTACCCCAAGGTGTTCGCGCATTCGGGAGTTGTCAATTCTTTTGGATTCGGCGAGATAAGAGCGCATCTCGGCACTGAGCGCCGCGGTCGCCTCCTGCCGATCGACGACGGGGGGGCGAGGCAGGCCCGCTGCGTCTGCAACACTGAAGAAAAAATCAGGCATCGTCGACGGATGCCCGTCGCTGACGTTGTAGACCGGCAGGGGTTCGGCAATTCGCGCAGCGGCAAGACAGGCGCTGATGAGATCCTCGACATGCACACGGTTGCTCCACGGAGCCAGTTCAGGAGCCAACACCGGCAGACCTTCGCGCAAACGCTTGAGCGGAAGCTTTCCTGCACCGTAAATCCCCGGGACCCGAAGCGCCACCACCGGAACGTCGTGCCGCCGGCACCAATCCCGCATAGTGCGCTCCGCATCAACCCGTCGACGTGCCCGCCCGGTGATGGGCGCAAGCGTACGATCCTCGGTCACCCAATCTCCCTGACAGTCCCCGTACACTCCCGTGGTGCTGATCAAGACCACCCTGGAAGGCCGTTCGCCCGCATTTTGCGCGCAGCCAACAAAGTGGCGCAGTCGCCGGTCCTGATCGCCGTCTGGCTGAGGGGGCGCAAACCAGTAAAGCACGCGCCCGTCCAGAAATTTCTCCGGGGGACCATCGCTCTCTAGGTCCGCACTAACGGCCAGGATGCCCTCCTGATTGAGTCGGTCGGCACTCTCAGCCGTTCGGACCATTGCCGATACACTGCCGCCATCGGCAAGTTCGCGCAGGGCGACCTGTCGTCCCACATAACCGCACCCCGCAAATGAACTGTGCATCAGGTTAACGGCTCGCGGTGAGCGTGCCTGTGGTGGCCAGGGTGGCGACGGTCACTTCCGCTCTTTTGCATTTCAGCGTGCCGCTGACGCTGGCTGTCATGTCAGGCGGCGTGATAACGCCCTGGATACGGGCCGCCTTTACCCCGAGGGAACAGCCAGCGTCATTCAGGCGGGAAATATTCGTCTCGCTCAGCAGTGGACGCAGATCATTGATCGACGCCTGCAATCCCCAGTTGCCGGCATTGTCCACCACGCCGGTAATCGTGACGCCTCGCACAGACAGAAAGACCAGCCCATCGTGGGTGACTTCAACTGAAACGCTCTCGATGCGCTGATCCGTTGCTGAACCCAATGCAACCACATCGGCGGTTGAGGTGAGCGAAATCGTGCCGGAATAGGTTCCGGCATAGGCACCGGTCGCATCCCCCCGGGAGACGGTCAACTCGATGCCGCTGCTCGAGGAACTGGCACAGCCGCCGAGTGTCAGCGCCCATGCCAAGATAAAGGCAATCGCTCCGCTAACTCTCAACATGGGGTTCAATGCTCTCTTTGAGGCTGGCGCACCTTTAGCCTGCGAATGAGATCGTTCATCTGAAAACCCTACAATGGGAACTGGTTGAGTTCGCGATCGCCGCACCTTTATCATTTGATTGTACCGGTGCTGTCAACGCAGTCGTGCTTCGTTTCGAAAAGTGTGATCGACTGTTATCATGCCCGGTTGAATCAGGAGCGAAGCAGCGCGGGGGACACCGGTTACCGCCTGCCGAGTCCCAACCCATCCGGGAGACGACATGGACGAATCAACCCGCACCCAACTTGAGGCCGCCGCTTTTCGCGGCCTGGTCGCACACCTTCGTGAGCGGACCGACGTACAGAACATCGATTTGATGAACCTGGCCGGTTTCTGTCGAAACTGCCTGTCGAAGTGGTACATGGCAGCGGCAGATGAAAAAGGCGTTGAGATGGACTATGACCAGGCCCGTGAAATCGTCTACGGCATGACGTATGACGAATGGAAACGGGATTACCAGAAAGAGGCGAGCGAGGAGCAAAAAGCGGCTTTTGAAACGACCAAGCCGCTACACGCCAAGATCAGCGGTCACCGCAAGGGCTGAAGCCGATGAGCAGCCTTGAGGTCCACCAGTTTCCCTGTCTTTCCGATAACTATGGCTATCTGGTCCACGATCCCGATAGCGGCCTCACGGCCGCTATCGATACACCCGAAGTCGGGCCGATCCATACGGCACTCAATGCCAAGGGCTTCAAACTCGACTTTATCTTCAATACCCATCACCACGATGATCATGCCGGTGGCAACCTCGAACTGAAATCGCAAACCGGGTGTCAGATCATTGGCCCGGCCTCAGATGCAGACCGTATCCCCGGTATCGACCGCGCGGTGGCAGAAGGTGATACGGTGATGCTCGGAGCATGGGCTTTCACGGTTCACGACACGCCGGGGCACACCCGCGGTCACATTGTTTACCACTGCCCCCAGGCCGGGATCGGCTTTGTGGGGGATACGCTTTTTGCGCTTGGCTGCGGCCGGCTGTTTGAAGGCACGCCGCAGCAAATGTGGGCATCCCTGCAGAAGATCCTGTCCTGGCCCAACGAGACGCTGATCTACTGTGCCCATGAGTACACTCAGGCCAACGCCCGCTTTGCCCTGTCAGTGGAACCGGACAACGCGGATCTGTTGAGCCGCAACGACGACATTGACGCTGCCCGGCAACGGGGAGAACCCACCGTTCCCACCACCATCGGTCTTGAGAAAAGAACCAATCCCTTTCTGCGTCCGGACAGTCCCCACCTACAGGAGACCATTGGTCTGAGCGGGCAACCCCTGGTGGAGGTCTTTGCCCGAACCCGCGAACTCAAGGATCAGTTCTGACCCGTCCTTGAAACCCTTCCCGTCCTTGCACCTTTATTCAGCCCAATGACCCGATCCACGGCACCTTCTGCCCGCACCAAAGTCCGGCGCCTGCGCGAGCTCGCGCGCTATGACCGATCAGCCGTCAATGCCATTCTCGATGAGGCAACGGTATGTCATGTGGGGTTTGTCGACGAAGGCCAGCCCTTCGTGATCCCGACCGCCATCGCCCGTATCCATGATTACGCCTACCTGCATGGCAGTCGGGTCAGCAGGATGCTGAAGCTGCTGGCTGCGGGAAACCCGGCGTGTATCACGGTCACGTTGCTCGATGGGATCGTGGTGGCACGCTCTGCTTTCAACTCCTCCATGAATTACCGCTCGGTCGTCATTCTGGGCAGCGCAGAAAAAGTTACTGGGGAAAACAAAAAGATCGCACTGGATGCCTTCACTGAGCATCTGATTCCCGGCCGCACCCAAGACATCCGAGCATCAAAACCCAAGGAACTGGCCGCCACCACGGTGGTCCGCTTCAGCCTTGAAGAAGCATCGGTCAAAGTCAGCGAAGGGCCGCCGAGTGACGAAAAATCCGACTACGAAAGTGATGTCTGGGCCGGAGTGATCCCGCTGGCTTTAAAAAGCGGCGAGCCGCAGTCCGATCCACGGCTAAAGAGCGGTATCCCTGTGCCGCCCTACATCAGAAAGCGCAAAACGTGAATCCTCGGGAACTGGTGTCACTGACTGACTTCGTGGGGCCGCGGCCGGCAGTATGAGCAGCGCGCCGCGCATAGCGATTGATATCGGTGGGACCTTTACCGATGCGGTCCTGCAGGCAGGGACCGACCGATATACCGCCAAAGTCCTGACCACGACCCGCAATCCTGCCGAAGGATTCATGCAGGGCGTCTCGCAACTGCTGTCCGAGTCGGGGGTTTCGCCCAATGATGTCGCACTCATTACGCACGGCACCACGCTCGCCACCAACGCGCTGATTGAGCGCCGGGGCGCCAAAACCGCGCTGATCGTGACCGAGGGGCATCGCGACTCGCTGGAGATCGGTTATGAAAACCGCTTCGACCAGTACAACTTTGATGCCGACCGCAATCCGCCGCTGGTCCCAAGAAGTCTGCGCTGGACCGTGGCCGAGCGGATCGATTACCGGGGTGACGTTCTGACGCCCCTTGATGAGGGCTCGGTTGAACACCTCATCACACTCCTCAAAGAGGCAAAGATAGAAAGCGTCGCCGTGGGCCTGCTGCATGCCTACGCCAACCCAGCGCACGAGCAGCGTATTCGGGAGATCCTGCAAACCCATTTACCCGATCTTTCCATCTCCCTTTCCAGCGAAGTCTGTCCGGAGATTCGCGAGTACGAGCGCCAGAGTACCACCTGTGCCAACGCCTACGTCCAGCCGCTGATGGCGAGTTACCTGATTGAGGTGCGCGAACGCCTCGCCCATGACGGCTTCAACTGTGCCTGTCTCCTGATGACCTCCGGGGGGCACCAGGTCACGATCGATACCGCCGCCGCCTTTCCGGTGCGTCTTGTCGAGTCGGGCCCTGCCGGCGGCGCCATCCTGGCAGCCCATATCGCCGAAACGCTGGGGGAGTCCTCGGTTCTGTCTTTTGACATGGGAGGCACCACGGCCAAGATCTGCCTCATTGATGATTGTTCACTGCCCTTGTCACGCACCTTTGAGGTCGATCGCGCACACCGCTTCATGAAGGGCAGCGGTATGCCCATCAAGATCCCGGTGGTCGACATGGTCGAAATCGGTGCGGGCGGAGGCTCTCTTGCGAGCGTGGATGAACTGGGTCGCGTCACGGTGGGACCGGGGAGCGCGGGTGCCGAACCGGGGCCTGCCTGCTATGGCCGCGGCGGCGAAGGGGCAGCGGTGACCGATGCCAACCTCGTACTGGGCAGGCTGGATGCTGACGGATTCGCAGGCGGGCGCATCCCGCTGAATACGACCGCCGCGCAGCAAGCGGTTCAAACTGCCGTAGGCGATTCATTGAAAACCGACCCGCCGGGCGGGGCGCAGGCGGTGATTGAAATCGTTGACGAGAACATGGCCAGTGCGGCACGGGTCCATGCGGTTGAAAAGGGGCTGGATGTCACTGAACGCACCTTGATCGCCTTCGGGGGCGGTGCCCCGCTGCACGCTATCGCAGTCGCCCGTAAGCTCGGCATTGGCCGGGTCATCATTCCCCGGGATGCGGGCGTCGGATCTGCCGTCGGCTTTTTACTCGCCCCCATTGCCTTCGAAGTGGTGCGCAGCCGCTTTACCCTGCTGGAGGATCTTGATCCGCAAGCCATCAACGCTTTGTTTGCAGAAATGGAGGAAGAAGCAGGGGCCACCGTGCGCCTCGGTGCCGACACAGCCGCCATCTCGACGGTCCGGCACGCCTTTATCCGCTATGCAGGACAGGGCCATGAAATCAAGATCTCCCTTCCGGATCGCCCGCTGACGGGCGACGACCGCAGAACGATTGCCGATGCTTTTGATAAGGCCTACCGGGCGCAGTACGGCCAGGGCATTCCCGGGGTGCCCCTTGAAATCCTGACCTGGTCGCTCACAGCATCCGCCGAGGTCGGTGCAGAGATCCGGGCGCAGGCGCAGCCCATGTCAGCGGACGCGGCACACGTCTCGCACCCGCGCATGGTATGGATGCCCGGAACCGATCACCCGACCGAGTGCTCGGTGGTGCCCCGGGAAACGGTGTCTGCAGCGCATCCCGTTTCAGGCCCGGCCGTCATCACAGAAGACCAGACCACGCTGGTTGTGCCCGAGGGATGGACACTGGAGGCAAACGCCTACGGCGACCTTGTGGCAACGGCAGACCTTGAGGCATCCATTGAGATGCAGGCGTCTTCCGTGTCCAGCACCATTCAGCGTCAGGTAATCTGGAACCGGCTGATCAGTATTGTTGAAGAGCAGGCCCAGGCCCTGATCCGCACCGCGTTCTCAACAACCGTACGTGAAGCGGGTGACCTGTCGGCCGGGATTTTTGATCTTTACGGGCGGATGCTGGCCCAGGCTGTTACCGGCACACCTGGTCATGTGAACGCCATGGCAACGTCGGTGGGCTACTTTCTGGAAGAGATACCGCTTGAACGTATGCAACCGGGCGATGTCTACGTCACCAACGATCCCTGGCTCGGCACGGGTCACCTTTTCGACTTCACGGTGGTCACGCCGGCCTTTATCGGTGAACGTCTGGTCGGCCTCCTGGCCTCAACGGTGCATGTGGTGGATATTGGCGGCCGGGGCTTTGGGCCTGACGCCGGTCAGGTATTTGAAGAAGGGCTATGCGTTCCGATCCTGCCGCTTTTTGAACGCGGCGAGCCCGCCGAGGCAGTCATGGCGATTGTCCGCGCCAATGTCCGTGAACCCGATCAGGTGATTGGCGACCTGTATTCACTGACAGTGGGCAACGCGGTCGGCTGCCGCAGGCTTGCCGAGATGATGCAGGAATTTGCTCTCACCGATCTGGAAGAAATCAGCGAGCACATCATCGCGCGCTCGCGCCGTGCCGTGCTGGAAGAAGTGGCCAATCTGCCGCAGGGAAGCTGGCATCACGAGATGACCGTAGACGGCTACGGCGAGCCAGTCGCCCTGAAAGCCAACCTGACCATCAGCCCGCAGGGTATCGAGGTGGACTTCGAGGGCACCTCTGCCGTCTCACCGTTCGGGATCAACGTGCCTCTCAGTTACACGCAGGCCTACGCATCCTTTGGCGTACGCTGTGTGATTGCTTCTGCCATTCCCAACAATGCCGGTTCGCTGGATCCCATCCGAGTGAGCGCACCCGAGGGCTGCATTCTCAATGCACCGCGGCCGCACGCCGTGGCTGTTCGTCATGTCATCGGCCAGATGCTGCCCGATGTGGTGCTGGGATGCCTCGAAAAAGCCCTGCCCGGCAAAGCGCCGGCTGAAGGCAGTTCGAGCCTGTGGAACCCGATGATGACGGGAGGCCCCGGTCTGCTGGATGGGGAGAATTACGGTGACGCCACACCCTTCTCAGTGACTATTTTTCACTCCGGCGGCACCGGGGCGCGACCCTGGCGTGACGGCCTGTCGGCCACCGCGTTTCCATCCGGGGTGCGCAACACACCCGTCGAAATTACCGAATCCATTGCACCTGTGATCTTTCATCGCAAAGAATTCCGCGAAGGATCTGGCGGCGATGGCCAATACCGCGGCGGACACGGACAGGTGATTGAAGTCTCACATGCAGAGGGTGCGCCCTTCGCCATCTATGCACTCTTTGACCGCGTAGATCATCCGGCGCGGGGGCGCCACGGGGGCGCCGACGGTGCCCCGGGAACGGTTCGCCTCACCAGCGGCAAAACACTGAAGACCAAAGGCAAGCAGATTATCCCTGCCGGCGAACGTCTGCTGATGGAACTGCCGGGCGGTGGCGGCTATGGAGACCCTGCCAAACGCGATCCCGCGCTTCGCGAGAAAGATCAGGCGAACGATCTCAACTAGCCGCGCGCGTCAGGGTCGGTCAATGATGGACCACTCGCGCTTGAACGGCACGCTGTCAGGGTCCGGCAGGTTATCGAGTTCCCGCGCTGCTCGGTGGCCATCATAGACAGCAGCTGCGATGGTGCTGGGCGCCAGGCAATCGCCAATTCTTAAAATCCCAAAAGGCAG
>JAERSQ010000184.1 GCA_016845525.1 Pseudomonadota bacterium | reverse complement strand
GTATTCATCCGAGACCCCATTACCGCCATGCATGTCTCGCGCTGTTCTCGCAATCTCGAGCGCCTTGCCGCAGTTATTGCGCTTCAGCAGCGAGATCGTCTCCGGGGCAGCGCGCCCTTCATCAAACAGGCGCCCGAGTCGAAGACAAGCGTGGGTGCCGAGTGTGATTTCTGTCTGCATATCGGCAAGTTTTTTCTGAATCAGCTGGTTTGCCGCTAGGGGTCTGCCGAACTGTTCCCGCTCCAGGGTGTAGTTGCGCGCAGCGTGCCAGCAAAAATCAGCCGCGCCCATCGCGCCCCACGAGATTCCGTAACGCGCGCGATTAAGGCAGCCGAAGGGGCCCTTCAAGCCGCTGACATCGGGCAGGATATTCTCAGCCGGCACGAAAACATCCTCCATCACGATCTCACCGGTCACAGAGGCTCTCAGGGAGAACTTTCCCTCAATGGTGGGCGTGCTGAGTCCTGTCATCTCCCGCTCCAGAATAAACCCGCGGATCACACCTTCATCATCTTTGGCCCAAACGACAAAGACATCCGCAATAGGTGAATTGGTGATCCACATCTTGGCTCCGCTGATCCGGTAGCCGCCATCGACGGTCCGGGCGCGGGTCTTCATGCCTCCGGGGTCTGAACCGTGATCGGGCTCGGTCAGCCCAAAACACCCCACAGCCTCGCCTGTGGCAAGCCGGGGCAGATACTTCTCACGCTGCTCTTCAGAGCCATAAGCAAAAATCGGATACATAACGAGGCTGGATTGAACGCTCATCATGGATCTATAGCCTGAATCCACCCGCTCTACCTCTCGCGCAGCGAGCCCATAGCAAACGTAGTTCAGTCCAGCACAGCCATAGCCATCGATGGTGGAGCCGAGCAACCCCAACTCACCCATACGGGGAAAGAGAGAGCGATCGACTTTCTCTTCCCGAAAAGCCTCGAGCACGCGGGGCTGCAGCTCCTCCTGGCAGAAGCGCCGGATCGAATCGCGCACCAACCGTTCCTCATCCGTCAGCATGTCGTCCATCACCAGCGGATCTGCCCAATCAAAAGCAGTAACGGTCTTTGTGGATTTGGTCATTATTTCAGTACTCCCGTCTTGCCAGCAGGCGAAGTTATTTCAGGTTGCAAGAATCCCAGGACCGTGTCGAGACCACCCGACGCTTTCAACCAGTATTCGAACCCTGATATCAGGCTCGTATAATAGCGCGTTCGAATAATTTTCTGATCACGGCCGCCTTTCGCCGAACTGCTTCAAACGCCCGCATGAGCCCAGACCAATTCTGGCCGCTGCTTCAGGTCATCCTCGTAGACCTGATGCTCGCCGCCGACAATGCCATCGTAATCGGACTCGCCGCAGCCAGCGTACCGGCCGCCATGCGTCCCCGCGTCATCATGCTGGGCATCGCGGCGGCGGCCATCCTGCGGATTCTCTTTGCCCTGGTAACCGTGCAGCTACTGCAGATCGTTGGCCTGGTCCTTGCCGGGGGTCTGCTGCTCTTGTGGGTCTGCTGGAAGCTCTGGCGGGAACTGCGCAGCCGTAATGAATCAACCGACTCAGCCGACGGAGAATCCGGCGCCCCGGCTAAATCACTCCGGCAGGCGATTGTGCAGATCATCATAGCGGATGTGTCGATGTCGCTCGACAACGTGCTGGCCGTGGCCGGCATTGCCCGCCATGAACCGGTCATCCTGGTTTTTGGCTTGGCGCTGTCCGTGGCGCTCATGGCTTTTGGCGCCACCCTGATCGCCCGGCTACTTGAGCGATACGCCTGGATTGCGTACATTGGCCTTGTGGTCATTCTTCAGGTCGCACTGGTCATGATCTGGGAAGGATCACGAGAACTGATCGTACTGGCCCAGGCTTAACTTTCGAACTGAAATGAAAGACATCCTCCCCAAAATCGTTTTACGGTATTTGCGCGGCGTAAGTTGTTTCACTCTGTTGTTCGTGGCAAGCGGAATATCCTCGGCTCAAAGCGCAGATGTCCAGCGCGCGATCGATGCCTATAACGAGGGCGATTACGCGGCAGCCATGGCCGTCTGGGAGCCGCTCGCCAATCAGGGAAACCGTGACGCCCAATTTGCCATGGGCGTGCTCTATTACGAAGGACAGGGGGTCAGCAAGAATCTCGACGAGGCCCTTGCGTGGTTTCGAAAAGCCGCAAACTCAGGCCACCCGACCGCGATGTTTAATCTGGGTGTTGCCTACTGGGAAGGCCGGGGTCTCAGTCAAAATTTTGCGCAAGCGGTGGACTGGTGGGAGCGAGCGGCAGAATCGGGTGATGTCACCTCCCAGTACAACTTGGGCCTTGCCTATTATCTCGGCAAGGGAGCACAAAAAGATATTGATCAAGCCAGAAACTGGCTGACGCAGGCGGCCGAAAAGGGCCACGCCGATGCCCGGCGTGTCCTCGGCATCATCGATAAGCAATACGCGAAAAGCCAGAATCCGGCCTCAACATCGTCCAGTACTTCAGCTGCCTCCGCGGTCACTCAGGCAGAATCTGCAGAGATCGAATCCGTAACAGTACAGCCCACTGAGCAGCAGCAGATACCAGCACAAGAGCTCCCGAAGACACCCCAAGAGCCGGAAGCCACAAAAGAAAAGGCCGCTCCGAGTGCTGTCATTGTCACAGCCCGTTTTCGGGCCGCTGAAGTCAGCGTCGATAAGCTCGAACTGCGCTCTGGCCCGAGCAGTCAGTCCCCGGTCCTGCAGACCCTGCGGCAGGGAACGCCCGTCAAGATTATCGAAACCCGGGGATCCTGGGGCAGGGTCGAGATTCCAGAACAGATACGGCTTTGGGTTTTTGGAGATTACGTTCAAGGCGCTCCTGAAGGCCGTATTACCGCGAACAAGGTCCGCCTGAGGAATCGACCGACAACCGGAGAAAACTCAAAGGTCGTCGCCCATCTCAACAAAGGGGACGCGGTAACGGTTCACACCAGTACAGGGGATTGGAAGCACATCAGCAGCCGCAAGGCCACCCCGGCTTGGGTTCGGCTGTCGGGTGTATCCGAACAGAATCCGGTAACACAGGATTGGCTCGATAACTTCAACGCGCTTGCCCATGCCGCGCCGGGTAAAGCGAAAACGGCATCCGTCAGTTCCGCCCCTTCGGCCTTTCGGGCCGCTTGGGTGAGGAGTGACAACACGTCCGTCTTCGGCCGGGCTACACCCGATGCACCCAAGCTCAATGACCTGGCAAAAGATCTTCCGGTAAAAGTCATCGGCAGCAAGGGAGAGTGGCTGATGATCGAGAGCCCCATTGGTCTGGATGTCTGGGTCTACGGCAAGTTCGTCAGCGAAACCGGAAACGCCGGGCAAATAAACAACAACCGGGTCAGGATCCGCTCACTACCCTCCACCGGCACCGAATCCGACGTACTGGGTCTGCTCGACAAGGGTACGCCAGTTGAGATCAAAAGCCGCAAGGGAGACTGGATTCGCCTTCGCGTTACCCGATCGGTCGCCGGCTGGGTAAATAGCGAAAGGCTGACGACCCCGGGATCAGTCTCTGCAGACTGGCAAAAACGGTGGGACGATATCCGGTCTCAGAACAAGCTCTGAGATTGACTTCAATCACTGCCCTCTCTACTCGGAGGTTCGATTTGCTGTCCAGGATTCTCGCTGTCCTCGTTGTTGGGCTGAGCGTTTGCACGACGGCCACCGCGGATGGCATTGATCTCAACGCGATCGGGTCGATGATCGAGAACGGTGAAACGACATCGGCTCTTGAGCGGATCGACCACGAGATCGCATCATCCACATCGGATCCGGCAGAGCTGCTCTTCCTGCGCGCGCGGATTCTCGACGCGATGGGCAACACTAAAGATGCAGAACACGCCTATCGAGACCTCATTACGCGCTATCCCGCACGGCCTGAACCGTATAACAACCTCGCACGCCTCTACAGCGCGCAAGGCAGACTGGATCAAGCGTCCTCCCTGCTGCGTGCAGGTCTTTATACCGACCCGGCGTACAGGGCGCTTTTTGATAACCTGACCCGAATTTATGCGGAACAGGCCGCCCGCTCGCTCAGCGCGACGCTTGATCCGGATGAGGCCGATTCAAGCCGAACCTTGCCCCTTGAAACGCTAAACGAGATCCCGACCCTCGCACACTGACCCGATCTGCAGCTGTCCCGGCTTCGAGTTTGGAGGCCCCAACGCGAAAAGGTAGAATCCGGGGCGTTCTACCGAGTCAGGACCGCGTTTTCTCCCCCGATGAGAGGTCTCTTCTTGACGCATCGCTTCCTATCCGCCCTTTTGCTTACCGTGTCGCTACCGACAGTAGCGCTTGCAGAGACAGAGAGCAGCTATGAGGCCCGCCTGGTTGCGAGCACTGACGCAGTTGTGGGCGCAGACTGGTCGGACGCCCTGAGCGGCATCAACAGTCTGACGGCTGACTATCCCTTGAGCCGTATCGGGCATCTGCTTAAGGCTGATCTTCTTTTTTGGCTTTCAGGACAAGCCGGCGCGGGACAGACCGGCGCGTCGATTGCAGAACTTCAAAAGCAGCTTCGACTGCGCTGGAATCATGCAAAGACATTTGAAGCAAAAAAGAAATTAGTCCCGGCGAAACTCCTGCACCTATCAGAGGCGATACCGTTTGTCCTTTATGTGGATCTGCCCTCTTCGCGGCTTCATGTCTTTGCGCAACAAAGCGGCAGACTGGTTCGGCTCTCGGACTACTACATCACCATCGGCCGCGCCGGATTCGGCAAAGAGCGCGAGGGCGATCTCAAGACTCCGGTCGGCGTCTACCGGATCAATGGCTACATCCCGGGCGGACAACTCCATGCCCGATACGGTGTCGGCGCCCTGACGACGGATTATCCCAACGCGCTGGACCGGTTTTTAAATCGGACCGGATACGGGATCTGGCTGCATGGCACAGAACCGGGATGGGTTAACCGCGGGCCTCGGGCCAGTGAGGGATGCCTGACGCTGAGCAATTCAGACTTTGAGCAGCTTTTGACCCAGTTGGGGTCACACCAGGATATCCCGATCGTGATTGACGACACGCCGCAGTGGATCGAAACCCAAGACCTGGATCAGGCAAAGAAGGTCGTTCTTGCCTCAATCACTGCCTCGGCCTCTGGCTTAGCTGCCTCCTCCAATCATCACGCCGCATTGACTTCGGGCTACGGCCCGGACGAAGGCGCGCGGATGACCGATCTCGTGCTGTATCCCGGAAAAAAAGAGCGAGCGTTAGCGCGCTGGATTGGCTCCTCGGAACAAGAGGGCCTATTCGCCGTGGAGCAGTACTGGCATCGCACCGACGACGGCGGGTGGACAATGATTCTGCAGACATCGGAGCCGGCGCAGACGCCTGAAAGATTGACTGCGGATCTTGCCCGATTAAACTCGTCGGCGAAGCCTCTCGCTCACTGATTCGGACCGCCCCTTCCATTGCGCCGTGGTCGTTAGTAACCCCGCCCTGGCTCAACAAGATTAGGCCAGGGCTTTCCCTGCCGGAAGTCATCGATCGCTTCTGCTATGTAGCGGCAGGCAGTCGGTGGATGCGTGATGCTGGCAACGTGCGGAGTCATATACACTTTTGCGTGCGTCCACAGAACGCTGTCCCGCGGCAAAGGTTCGGTTTCAAAAACATCCAAGGCCGCACCGGCAAGACTGCCCTCATCCAGGGCTTTCACAAGATCCCGCTCATTGACGAGATCGCCACGTCCCGCGTTGATGACGTATGCAGTGGGCGGCAGCCAGCTGAGCGTCCTGCTGTTAATCAGTCCTCTGGTCTCTTGGGTCGAGGGCATCAGGGCAACCAGAATCTCACTGCGGCGCATAAAGGCCTCGAGTTGCGCCTCGCCGTGAAACACCTCCAGGCCGTCCACTTCTCCGGGGCCCCGGCGGTAGCCGATCACCTGGTATCGAAGCGCGGTGAGTTGACGTGCCAAAGCCATCCCAAGCACTCCAAGACCCATAACGCCGACTGTGATCTCACTGGCTGGAGCCTGAGTCAACTCCTCCCAATGCCGCGCAATACGATTGGTTTCAAGTTGGGGCATAAGCCGATGAAAACGAAGGACATGAAAAAGGCAGAACTCCACCATGCCCGCCGTCAGTTCCGGCTCCACCATTCTCACGATCGGCAGGTGAGTCGGCAGGGTCGGACAGGTCAAGAGTGAATCCACGCCTGCCCCGATTGAGAAAATTACCTCGAGATTATCAAGCGCATCGAATAATTCCGGTGGCGGACCCCACAGCAAAGCACAGTTGATCTCGCTGGGATCCCCCATATCCGGCCAAAGACGGACTTCAAGTTCCGGCATGGCCTGAGCGAAGGCATCGATCCATATCTTGTCACGTGCATCGGTCTTGAGAAGCATTACTGCCTTTCCGTCTTCCAACACCTGATCTTTCCTCTGTGATGTGCGTGTTGACCCTACCCACAGGGCTTTGGACTATCGTTCTTGCCCACGCATTCTCATCAACCGCAAAATGAAAACAACCCCGTCCGAGCGGAGTCAGCGCTTTTCGCCCAAAACGTTGCAAAACGGCCCTGAATTTGCGACCCTTCCTGCTCGGGTGCATGAGGATCCGTCTTTAAGACCAAGACGGCAATCAGAATCCCGGTCCGGCGCCTGTGTGCTGGACTATAAAAATAGTCATCAAAGAAAGCCACCTGGAGGAGCAAGTCTTGAGATGAGTACCGGGGATACCTTTGTCCGCTTCAAAGAAGTCCAGAAAAGTTATGACGGCGAAACATTAGTCGTCAAGAATCTCAATCTGGATATCGAGCGTGGTGAGTTTGTCACCATGCTGGGGCCCTCCGGGTCTGGCAAGACCACCTGTCTCATGATGCTGGCGGGATTTGAGCCTGCTACCCATGGCGAGATTTTTCTGGGTGACCGCCCTATTAACGCGGTGCCGCCTCACAAACGAGGCATCGGCATGGTGTTCCAGAACTATGCCCTTTTCCCGCATATGACGGTTAACGAAAATCTGGCGTTTCCGCTTGAAGTCCGCAAGCTCAGCAAATCCGAAATCGCAACCCGC
Organism: Pseudomonadota bacterium; assembly: GCA_016845525.1. Classification (GTDB taxonomy): domain Bacteria; phylum Pseudomonadota; class Gammaproteobacteria; order Arenicellales; family UBA868; genus UBA868. The sequence continues at coordinate 759 of JAERSQ010000184.1, read as the reverse complement.
ACCAAGCGTGCGCTCGACATGGTTCAGTTGGGTGCCTTCGGCGATCGGCGGCCCGCCCAGCTTTCCGGCGGCCAACAGCAACGCGTGGCCGTTGCCCGTGCGTTGGTCTTTGATCCGGACCTCGTGCTCATGGATGAACCCCTCGGCGCGCTGGACAAACAACTGCGGGAACAAATGCAGTACGAGATCAAACACATCCACGAGAGTCTCGGCGTGACCGTGGTGTACGTTACACACGACCAATCTGAAGCGCTGACCATGTCGAACCGCATCGCTGTTTTTGACGACGGCGTCATTCAGCAGCTCGCACCGCCCAGCGATCTCTATGAGCGCCCGGAAAATGCCTTCGTCGCGCAGTTCATCGGGGAAAACAACCGATTGCTCGGCTCGGTCGAGGCAATCGATGGTGAAGAGTGCCAGGTCAAGATAGACCACGGCGAAGTGATTAGGGCACTCAAAGTCAACGTGGATGGCGTCGGAAAACGCGCCACGCTGTCGCTACGGCCGGAGCGTGTCGAGGTCAATCCCGAACCTGGCAAGTTCCCCAATGTCTTTGACGCCAAGGTCGAAGAACTCATCTATCTTGGTGATCATATCCGTACCCGGGCTTCCGTCTGCGGGCACGATGATTTTATTGTTAAGATTCCCAACGCATCGCATCATGCGCTGCTCAATGAGGGAGATACGGTCAAGTTCGGCTGGTCCATGGAGGACTGCCGGGCACTTGATGTCTCAGATGCGCACTAGGAGGGCATCTGA
>JAERSQ010000183.1 GCA_016845525.1 Pseudomonadota bacterium | reverse complement strand
GTGAAGGTCGTGCGTGTAAACGCCGAGGACCGCTTCCTTGAGGATCTGAAAGGCGTGACGGATCCAGAGGAGAAACGCAAAAGAATTGGGCACGCCTTTATTGATGTTTTTGACCAGGAAGCCGGAAAAATCCCTGACGTGAAGTGGCTTGCGCAGGGAACCATCTATCCGGACGTCATCGAATCCGCTGGCGACTCCTCCGGCAAGGCAACGGTCATTAAATCCCACCATAACGTCGGCGGCCTTCCGGAAGATATGGCGCTGCGCCTCGTGGAGCCGCTCCGGTACCTTTTCAAGGACGAGGTGCGGAAAATTGGCCGAGAGTTGGGATTGCCTGAAGAGATGATTTTCCGTCATCCGTTCCCCGGTCCGGGGCTGGGGGTGCGCATTCTGGGAGAGGTGCAGAAACCTTATGCAGACCTATTGCGACAAGCCGACGCGATCTTTATTTCAGAGCTTCGGCGCGAGGGGCTCTACGACAAAGTCAGCCAGGCTTTTGCCGTCTTCCTTCCGGTCAAGTCGGTCGGCGTGGTAGGGGATAACCGCGCCTATGATTACGTTGTTGCCCTTCGTGCCGTGGAGACAGTGGACTTCATGACGGCCAAGTGGGCAGAACTGCCTTACGATTTTCTCGATCGCGTGAGCCGCAGGATCATTAATGAGGTCAAAGGCATTTCCCGGGTGGTTTACGATATTTCCGGAAAGCCCCCGGCGACAATTGAGTGGGAGTGAGGGCATCTAACTGCCGGAGGAGATGATGACGTTGTCTGTCGGGCTTGTGCTGACCTCCACACTTTCATGCGCCCTGGTCACCGGCTTTGTCTTTACCTACGCCGTCATTGTCATGCCCGGCCTTGCGAAACTCACGGACAAGGAGTTCATCAGGGCGTTTCAGGTTACCGATGAACTAATTCAAAACAATCAGCCGATTTTCATGATCGTCTGGGTGGGCTCTGTGATTTCGGTTACCAGCAACCTGATCGTCTCACTTATGGGGCCATACTCGGTCGAGACAGTGTTGGTGATCATCGCGGGCTTTGTGTATCTGCTGGGGGTACAAGGACTTACGGTTTTGGTTCACTTGCCGCTGAATAGACGTATCCAAACGGTAAATGTTGAGGAGTGGGATGCAAGCGCCTTGCGTAAGGAACGTCTGTTATTTGAAACTCGCTGGATCCGTTTCAATTGGATTCGCACCCTCATAGGTTTGGGAGTCATCGTGACTTTTATGGTTGCGTTGAGTCTGAAGTCATTCTGAAGGTTTGCGGTGATGAGCGCTTTGGTTTAACGAGGGTTGAGGATCAAAACGGTGGAGATTGATAAGCGCTGGATGCGTCACGCCCTGACCCAGGCGAAGCGCGCGGCTGAGTGCAATGAAGTACCGGTGGGCGCGGTGGTGGTTTTAGGTGATGAAGTAATCGGAGAAGGGTATAACCAGCCTCTGGGGACGCACGACCCGACTGCCCATGCCGAGATTGTTGCATTAAGGGATGCGGCCTGGCATCTTGAGAATTACCGTCTTGGCGGCACAACCCTATATGTCACCCTGGAGCCTTGTCTTATGTGTGCGGGCGCAATCCTGCAGGCGCGGGTTCAGCGCGTTGTTTTTGGGGCGTTCGACGAAAAAGCAGGCGCGGTCGGCAGTACAGCCAATTTACTGCAGTCTCCGCTTGCAAATCACCAATGCCAGGTAACGGCAGGTGTGCTGAGGAACGACTGCGCTGTGTTGATTGAGGGGTTTTTTGCTGAGTTGCGCGCAGGCAATCAGGACGCAAGCTCAGTCGGCTCCTGACCTGCCTCTTCCAATGCTGCTATCGGATCAGGGCTGCTTTTGCCCTGCATCAGTTCCGCTACCGATAATGCCGCAGGAGCGCTTCTTGGGAGGCGCTCTTCCCGGGGGGGAATGCCGAAGAAGTCTCGATAGCATTTGCTGAAATGAGGGGCGGATACAAATCCACAGGCAAATGCGATGTCGACGATAGATCTCGAGCTGCGCAGCAGTAATGATCGCGCCCGGCGAAGCCGGATTTCCAAATAATATCGGGTGGGCACGCATTGCAGATGTTTCTGGAAAAGACGCTCCAGTTGGCGGCGGGAAATTCCAACGTGCGTTGCAAGTTCGTCCAAAGTCATCGGCTCTTCGATATTAGACTCCATGAGTTCAACGGCTTCGACCAGTTTGGGTTGGCTGGAGCCCAACCGCATGCGTAGAGGCATTCTCTGTCGATCAGAGCTGTCTCGAATTCGCTCGCACAGCATACCCTCGGAGATCCGGTCGGAAAGCGCACGGCCGCGTTCCTGTGCAATCAGGGTCAACATCATGTCTATAGGGGCCGTTCCTCCTGAGCACGTATAACGGTCGCGATCAAGCTCAAAGAGGCCAGAGGAGACCACAAGGTGGGGAAACTCATCATGCATGTCCGGAATATTTTCCCAATGCAATGTGCAGCGATAGCCATCGAGAATACCGGCACGAGCGAGTTGATAACTCGCCGTGCAAATACCACCAATCGCGACACCCCGTTTGATAAAAGGCTTGAGTTTCTCCATCAGGGATTCGGGGTTGACCGAGTGGAGATCAGTTCCCGCGCAAACAAAGAGGGCATCCAGGGGTTCTTTCCCGGTGAGCTGACGAACCGGGGTGACGCTGAGTCCGTTGCTCGCCTGCCCGGGTTGGCCATCGAGAGTAAAAAGGGGAAACTGATACAGTTCTGTTTCTGCGGCACGGTTCGCGGTGCGCAAAGGCTCGAGGGCGGCGGAAAACGCCATCATCGTAAAATCGCGTAGCAGGAGAAAGCCGAAACGACGAACCGCGGTCGAATGGATCTGATAGCCTGCTCTGTCCATACTCATCCCCTGTTTATTGCGCCGGAATATACCACCATAAACCTAGGCGCATACACAGTATTTTTGATTTTTCCTCCTGATCTAATAATGTCCACGAACTGTGTCCCAGAGTCTGATAGCATGGCATGCGATAACTGTGTTCGATGACCCCAGGGCGTTTTTTGAGGAGTAG
>JAERSQ010000182.1 GCA_016845525.1 Pseudomonadota bacterium | reverse complement strand
GTTGCTTTTTTCTTCGTTGCTTTTTTCTTCGTTGCTTTCTTCGCTACCTTCTTTTTTGATGCTGCTCGTTTCTTGGTCGCCTTCTTTTTCGCCGCCATAATGGCCTCCTGCTTAGGGTTGATTTACCTGCGAACTGTTACTCAAGTTCACATTGTTGGCTTATCGACACACCGCCTCTGTCAGCAATACCACTTTGCGTCTCCCGTATACATTAAGTTTCGTTGATCTAATGAAACGAGGAAGCGTACCGGTAAACATTGGAGTAACCATGTTTACGTTACTCCTTGCAGGCGAACTATAGTCATGCAAAGTTAAATGTCAAGCAAACACGTCAATGCATTTCACGTATTTTTTCACCATGCGTACTGCAACAAAACACAACGCAACGTGTTGTCACAACTCACTTCAGAAACTGCATGAAGTTTTGCGCGTGTTGTTGTTAAACGTTAAACGCGCGAGTCACTAAAAGTGAAGAAAGTAAATCGTGTTGTCAAAAACGCCAATTGAAAAACAGTTAGGGCGTGTTTGTATGTTTATTCGCTAACGCGGCGCAAAAAACGGAAGAATGAGGTCGCATGTTTTTTGTGTCGCACCTGTGTTTTGTTCCACCATCATGCGACCGGCTTCCCCCACTGAACCTCTCAAGGGCGCATCGTCGAGGAGACCCCGCAACTGCGTAATCAGAGCCGCTTCATCGCTAACTTGAAAGCCTGCACCGGCCCTTAACGCAATTTCGCTGATTTCCAGGAAATTCCCCATGTTCCGGCCGAAGATGACCGGGACTCCAACTGCACAGGGCTCGAGAATATTGTGCCCGCCGATCCCCCGAATCGGAATGAGGCTGCCCCCAACAACGGCAATATCAGCAGCGCCATAGAGCACCGGCAACTCGCCCATGGTGTCGGCAATCTGAATCTGGACGCTCGCATCCAGTGCGCCGGATTGTCTCGTCCGACGACTTGCCTTGAAACCATTTCGGGCGACGAGCTTGACGACGGATTCAAAACGCTCGGGATGGCGCGGCGCGATCACCAGAAGAAGATCCGGGAAGTCGTTCAGCAATGACCGGAATGCGTGCAGGAGCAGTTCCTCTTCTCCTTCGTGTGTACTGCCTGCGACGATCACAGGGCGATTGGGACTCCAGTCCCGCCGCACCGCTTGCGCAACTTCGTTCACACTGGCCGGCATCTTGATCTCGAACTTCATGCTCCCGGTACGGTGTGTTTTCGATCTATCAACACCAAGAGACAGAAGATTCTCGCGGTCTGCTTCCGACTGCGTGGCGAAGAGTGACACCTTGTTCAGCCCTTCCCGCACTAAGGGCAGGACTGAACGGTAACCGCGTGCCGAGCGCGCAGACAGACGGACGTTTGCCATGACGACCGGGATGCCTTGATGATGACAGAGACGAATCATGTTCGGCCAGATTTCTGTTTCCATCAGAATCAGCAGTTTTGGCGAGAAGTGATCGATAAAGCGTCGAATGGCAAAAGGGTAGTCGTAGGGGGCAAAACGATGGCGCACCTTATTGCCAAAAGTATCGACTACCTGCTGTGCCCCTGTTGGCGTCATGGTGGTGATGAGAATATCCAGATCGCTCTTTTCATCGAGGAGTCGCTGCACGAGCGGCGTTGCCGCATTCACTTCTCCCACGGAGACCGCGTGGACCCAAACGTCACAGAATTGCTTATCTGATTTGCCGCTCCCAAAGCGTTCGCCGAGACGGCCGCGATAGCCAGGACTTCTCGCGGCCCGCAGGCCCAGTCGGATCAGCACGACCGGCAGCGCGAGCCACAGCAGCAGGGTGTATAGCCGGTGAGCCATGTAGCTGCTTAAGAAGATTCCGGCTTCACTGCCTGGGCCAGCCAGTCCCGCGGCCGAAGAAAATCCTGTACGAGATCCGCCTCAGGGCTGCCCGATTCCGCCCGCCAGTCGTATCGCCAGGCGACATTTGGCGGCAGCGACATCAGGATGGATTCGATCCGGCCGCCGCTTTGCAGGCCAAACAGTGTCCCGCGGTCGTATACCAGATTGAATTCGACGTAGCGTCCCCGGCGATAGAGTTGAAATTCGCGGTGATGGGGAGAAAACGGGGTATCACGGTGCCGGGTGACAATCGGCAGGTACGCCGGGAGGTAGTGGTCTCCGATGCTACGGGTAAGCGCAAACGCGTGTTCAAACCCCCCTTCGCTGAAGTCGTCAAAAAAAAGGCCTCCGATGCCACGCTGCTCATTACGGTGACGAAGGTGAAAATAATCGTCGCAGGCGGCTTTGAATCTTGGATAGATATCGCTGCCGAATGGCGAACACGCGTCGAGAGCCGTTTGATGCCAATGGATGGCATCGGCTTCGTCACCATAGTACGGCGTCAGATCAAATCCGCCGCCGAACCACCAAACCAGTCCAGCAGGTGTGCTCGCGCAGAAAAACCGGACATTCATGTGAGACGTCGGAATGAATGGATTGTGTGGATGAACGACCAGTGAGACGCCAGTTGCCTGAAAGGGGCTGCCCCCCAGTTCGGGATGTCTCGCTGAGGCAGCGGCGGGTAACGCCGAGCCATGGACATGGGAAAAATTGACCCCGGCCTGCTCGAACACCCGACCGTTGTTTAGGATATGGGTTCGTCCCGACCCGTTGTCCTGTTGCCACACGTCCTGACGAAAAGTCGCGCCGCCGTCTGCTTCTTGAAGTGAGGTGCAAATGTGTGACTGGAGGCCCCGCAAATATTGCGTGACCTCTTTAAGTTCTTCGGACTGGTCCATGTCGTGGTGGGGAGGAGGGGTTGATTCAGCCTCGAAGACAACGGCCGGTGGCGGCATCCCTTATCGTGCTGGGCCGCGTTGCCGTGCCAACCCGTTCGTCCAGAATCAGGTCCAGCGCCTTGCCGAATTCGGCCAGCACTGCTTTGCCGGAGCGCAAGGGCGGTCGACCGGATCGATTGGCACTGGTCGACACCAGCGGCATTCCGCTGTCGCTACACAGTTGGCGTACCAGAGGGAATGCCGTTACCCGTACAGCAATGGATGCGTGGCGCCCTTTAAGCCATGGCGCCGCTCGGGCTGATGCAGGCAGCAACCAGGTGTGAGGGCCGGGCCAAGAGGCAAGCGCTGGCGCCAGCAATGCCGGTTGCTCCTGGTCGATGACATTGCGCAGCCTCTCAGGTCGGTCAGCAATGACGATCAGCCCCTGCTCCCACGACCGCTCTTTCATTAACAAAATCCTTCTTACTGCAGCTTCATCGCTGGGATCGCAGCCGAGCCCGAAACAGTACTCGGTGGGATAGGCGATCACCCCACCGCGTTTCAGGCAGTCTACCGCGGCGGCCAGATCGGTTGTCAGGCGTTTGTCGATTCGAGCGATGCCGGCAGACCTGGGTTCTCGTCTCTGACAGCCTGCGCTTCCGATTCCCGTCGTCGTGTCAGCCATGCAACGCCCGCCAGCCAATGTCTGGCCGCCAGTCGGCGCCATCCCAATCGATGCCGCTGACTGCACTGTAGGCCTGCCGCTGGGCGGCGTCTACTGTGTCGCCGAGCGCCGTGATACAAAGGACCCGGCCCCCGTCGGTGACGACCTGTCCTGCCTCCTGCCGTGTTCCGGCATGAAAGACCTTAACGTTATCCGACCTGACCTGATCGAGACCGCTGATTTTGTCGCCGCGCCGATAGTCTCCGGGGTAGCCGTCCGACACCATGACCACCCCCAGCGCAAAACGCGCATCCCATTCGATTTCGAACTGTTCAAGGCGACCGTTTAACGCGGCCTGACACAGTTGTGCAAGGTCCGACCGCATGCGCATCAGAATCGGTTGGGTCTCCGGATCTCCAAAACGGCAGTTGTATTCGAGCACGCGTGGGTTGCCGTGGTGATCGATCATCAACCCGGCATAGAGAAAGCCAAGATACGGCATACCCTCCTTAACCAGGCCCTGAACCGTAGGATGAATCACCTCATCCATGATACGTTGATGCAGTTGCGCATCGACACGGGGTGCGGGTGAATAAGCACCCATCCCCCCGGTATTCGGGCCCCGGTCACCTGCCTCACGTGCCTTGTGATCCTGCGAGGTAGCGAGCGGCAGGACCTCGGCTCCGGCTGCCACGCAAATAAAACTGATCTCCTCACCTTCAAGAAACTCTTCGATGACAAGGCGTCGCCCTGCTCCGCCAAAGCGCTGATCGACGAGAATCTCATCGACTGCAGCCAGTGCCTCCTCGCGGTTTTTGGCAATAATGACGCCTTTGCCGGCTGCGAGTCCGTCTGCCTTCAGCACCAGGGGGGTGTTGTGGTCTTCAATATGCTGACGGGCCGCATCTGGGTCTGAAAATACCTGCCAGGACGCGGTGGGAATGGCGTGGCGATCGAGGAAGGCTTTGGTGAAACTCTTGGAGCCTTCGAGCTGGGCGGGTCCCGCGCAGGGTCCGAAGCAGGCGAGGCCAGCATCCTGGAAGCGGTCGACGATGCCGTCCACCAGCGGTGCTTCAGGCCCGACCACCGTGAGATCAATCCCGCGGGTTTGGACAGCGTTGATCAGCGCATCGGTATCGTCAGGCGGGATCGGCAGGTTTTCGACACCAGGCTCCAGTGAGGTGCCGGCATTGCCAGGCGCGACAAAGACCTGCTCAACCTGGCGCGAGGCCGACAGTTTCCAGGCCAGTGCATGCTCACGACCACCATTGCCGATGACAAGAACCCGCATCATCAGTGCCGGAAGTGGCGCATACCGGTGAAGACCATCGCGATGTCATGTTCGTTTGCGGCCGCGATGACTTCGTCATCCCGTTGCGATCCGCCGGGCTGAATGACGGCTCGAATCCCTGCTTCCGCAGCGGCATCGATCCCGTCACGAAAAGGGAAAAAGGCATCTGATGCCATTACCGATCCTGCAACCTCAAGCCCCTCATCCGCCGCTTTGATGCCTGCAATGCGCGCGGAATACACACGGCTCATCTGTCCGGCACCGACTCCGATCGTTCGCTGGTCTCTGGCGTAGACAATAGCGTTTGATTTGACGAATTTGGCCACCGTCCAGGCAAACAGCAGGTCTTCGAGTTCCGCCCCGCTGGGCGTGCGGCCTGAAACGACTTTAAGC
>JAERSQ010000181.1 GCA_016845525.1 Pseudomonadota bacterium | reverse complement strand
GGACATCCCCGAAAGAGAACCCGCCACAGGCGGCAAGACCCTGAAACGCTTCAAGATGCTGACGCCCGGCCTTAAGATCAGACATCGTCACATCCACCGCTCGGAATCCGGCCCGGTCAAAAGCGGCAGCCATTTCCATATGGCCGTTAACCCCTTGTTCGCGCAGGATGGCCACTCGCGGACGTGCGCCGCCCAAGATGGCTTGGGTGGCAGGATTGGATGCCAGATCAAAGGTCAACTCAGCGCTGAGGCCCGGGTCTGACAAATCCTGTAGCCGCTCGTACTCCTGAACTGTGGAATCAGGGTTATCCCGAAGCCCCTGCATCCGGCAGGTCAGTTCCGACCAGGTCCGGTGAAGCGAAGAACGGCTTGATTCGAGCAAAACCTCGCCGTTGCCGGCAATACGGATCGAATCGTTTCCTGCCGAAACCGCACCCAACGGCCGTACCCACGATCCGATACCCTCTTCTTCAAAAATCTGATGTACCCGATCCAGTTCGTTTTTGCTCACCTGAATCACGGCGCCCGGCTCTTCAGAAAACAAACAAGCCAACGGGTCGTGTGCTTTTCCGATATCGATGTCGAGTGAACAACGGCTGGCAAACGCCATTTCCATCAGGGTGACAATCAAACCGCCGTCGGAACGATCATGATAGGCCAGTGCCAGATCATTGGCCAATAACCGTCTCGTCGCAGCAAAGAATCCGCACAGATCCTCCGGGTGATCCAGATCCGGCACCTCATTGCCCACCTGTCCATAAACCTGAGCGAGCGCAGAACCGCCAAGCCGCTGCTTGCCTCGCGCCAGATCCACCAGCAGCAGCACCGATTCACCCGAGACATCCAGAACAGGCGTCACAGAACGACGCACATCCGCCACCGGTGCAAATGCAGTCACAATAAGAGACAAGGGCGACGACACACTGAAACTCTTTCCGTTGTCCGTCCAGCGGCTGGACATGGACATGGAATCCTTACCGACCGGGATCGAAATGCCCAGCGCTGGACACAGTGCAAGCGTAACCGCCTCAACCGTTTTAAAGAGATCCGCATCCTGCCCCGCCTCACCTGCTGCCGCCATCCAGTTGGCACAAAGATGAATGTCCGACAGTTCGCTGATCCCCGCGCAGGCGATGTTGGTTATCGCCTCAGTGACCGCCATACGGCCACTGGCCGGAGCATCGATGAGTGCAAGCGGTGTCCGCTCGCCCATTGAGATGGCCTCCCCGGTATGACTATCGAAACCCGCTGTCGTGATACCGGCATCGGCCACGGGCACCTGCCAGGGCCCAACCATCTGGTCCCGCACCACCTGACCCCCGACACTCCGGTCACCGATGGTCACAAGAAAGGTTTTGTCGGCGACGGCCGGCAAGCGCAATACCCGATCCACGGCGTCGCTGACCGTGATTCCATCGAGATCAAGATCCGGATACGCACGAGAGCGGCTGACCCCTTCCCGATGCATCCGCGGTGTATTACCAAAGAGCAAAGACATGGGAAGATCCACCGGTACCGGGTGAGTGTCCGCGTCGTCCTTCGACTCACCTGACGTCTCGGCAGAGGCAAGGCGCAACAAGGCTTCCGGACAGGCCTCCCCAACCACACTAAAAAGACACCGTTCCCGATCACAGAGCGCTTTAAACGTATCGAAGTTTTCCGGCGACACGGCGAGGACATAACGCTCCTGGGCCTCGTTGCACCACAACTGCATCGGGGACAGCCCAGGCTCGTCAGAAGGGATGGCGTTGACGTCAAATCGGGCACCCAGGCCGGCGTCGTGGACGAGTTCTGGGAGCGCATTAGACAAACCCCCCGCGCCCACGTCATGGATCGAGATGATCGGGTTTTCGGGACCCAGCGCGATACACCGGTCGATGACTTCCTGACACCGTCTTTGCATCTCGGCATTGCCCCTTTGCACGGATGCAAAATCCAGTGCTTCAGCGCTTTCACCGGAATCCACACTGGATGCCGCACCACCCCCGAGTCCGATCAGCATCGCCGGACCCCCCAGTACGATCAGTTTGGCCCCGGGCGGAATGGTCTGTTTATGTACATGGCAGTCGCGGATATTGCCAAGCCCGCCGGCGATCATGATCGGCTTGTGGTAGCCATGCCGGCGGGCAGGATCGCCCTCAACCGTTGCCACCTCCAGGGTGCGGAAGTACCCCGCGACATTCGGCCGGCCGAACTCATTGTTGAAGGATGCAGCCCCGATCGGCCCTTCGAGCATGATCTGCAGCGGTGACGCGATGCGGGACGGGCTCTGGCGGGGGAATTCCCAGGGCATTTGGGCATCCGGCAAGCGCAGGTCGGAGACCGAAAATCCGGTTACCCCGACTTTTGGCTTGCCGCCGCGGCCGGTTGCCCCTTCATCCCGGATCTCGCCGCCCGAGCCGGTGGCCGCACCGGGAAACGGAGAAATCCCCGTGGGGTGATTGTGGGTTTCGACCTTGGCGACGAGATGCAGCGGTTCGGCGATCTGGCCGTATTCGCCGCCCGATGGATCCGGCAGGAACCATGAGGCGGGGTATCCCGTCAGCACCGCCGCGTTATCACTGTATGCACTTAAGGTCTTTTCACCATGCCGCGCATGTGTCGTTCGTACCATCTGGAAAAGGGATGCGTCCTGACTTGTCTCGTCCAGGGTCCACTGCGCGTTGAAGATTTTGTGCCGGCAATGCTCTGAATTGACCTGCGCGAACATCATCAACTCGGCATCCGTGGGGTTGCGGCCCATCTCGAGATAGGCGTCAGCGAGGTACTCGCACTCCTGGTGTGTCAGCGCAAAACCTTCACGCTCGTTTGCAGCCTCGAGCACCTCCAATCCGCCGTTCAGGATATCCACAACTTCAAGGGGGGCGGGCGGCTGTAACGCGAACACCTGTTCAAGCCCCTCCACGTTCTCAACCACGGATTCCGTCATGGGATCATGGAGTAACGAAATCAGTTCGCTCCGAGACCCCTCGCTGCCGTCAGCACCCTCGATTCGCCAGACAACGCCACGCTCAATTCTTCGAACCGAAGACAAGCCGCAGTGACGGGCAATGTCGGTCGCTTTGGTTGACCAGGGAGACCGGGTCCCATGACGGGGAATAACCCGAATCGGATCACCGCCAAGAACAAGTTCCTGCGCACTCTCCGAGGAGGCATCGAGCAGGTTTTCGAGAATCTGGAGCTCATCCGGGTCCAGCGGTCGGCCGCTGTCGACGAGATAAAAAAAGCAGACTGAGCATGCGCCCAGCGTGATTTGCCGATCCGCCGCACGGGCCGCAAACTTCTCGAGGCTGAACGGCGTGAGAGCGGGGCCGCCGCCCAGCATCAGCACGGCGTGGCTCCCACCGGGCAATCAGCCCGCAATGGTTGCCTCAAGATCGACACCGAGCCGCAGAGCGACCTCTTCATAGGCCTCTACAACACCGCCGAGTCCCTGACGGAATCGATCTTTATCGAGTTTCTTACGGGTATCGGCATCCCAGAGTCGGCAACCGTCGGGTGTGAACTCATCACCGAGCAGCAGTTCGCCGTCAAAACGGCCGAACTCCAATTTGAAGTCCACCAGAATCATGCCCCCGTCGGCGAAAAGTTTGCTGAGGATTTCATTGACTCGGAAGGTCTGGGCCTTCATGGACTCGACTTCAGCCGAAGTCGCCCAACCGAAAGAGGCAATGTGGTACTCGTTGATCATGGGGTCGTGCAGTTCATCATTCTTTAAAAAGAACTCAAAGGTCGGCGGCACAAGATCCAATCCCTCTTCTACCCCAAGACGACGGCACAAAGAGCCCGTCGCGAGATTACGCACGACACACTCGACCGGAATCATGTCGAGACGCTTGACCTGGGATTCATTGTCGCTGAGCAGTGCATCAAAATGCGTGGCAACACCCTGCGTCTCAAGGTGCTCCATGATGAAGGCGTTAAAACGGTTATTGATCATGCCCTTGCGGTCGAGCTGATCTACCTTCTGTCCGTCAAACGCCGAGGTATCGTCCCGAAACTCCAGGATGAGCCGGGTGGCGTCATCCGTCAGAAAGACAGACTTGGCTTTACCCGAATAAAGCTCTTCACCTCTTTGCACAGCGCGTTAACCCTGGTTGAAATGTTTT
>JAERSQ010000180.1 GCA_016845525.1 Pseudomonadota bacterium | reverse complement strand
GTCAGGCTTCAAAGTTCGGTTTCTGGAAGTGGATAATGGCGAACAGGTCTTTGTCATCACTGAAGGAAAAGCCCATGTCAACGGCTATGAAATCGAGCTGCCTCACGGACTGCGTGTACGCTTCCCGGAAGACCCTGATATCGATGAAATTGAATCAGAGCCCCATACCTTTCAGGCGGATGAAAATGGCGTGATGCGTCTGACGCTCAATAATACGCCAATCCATGAAGTTGATAAAATCGATATTACTGCTGAAAAAAGCGTAACGATTACCCATGGCTCATTCACAGGTGCGACCGATCCTCTTCCGGATGAAGCCGTCCTTGAGATTGTCGAAATCACGCAAGGCGGCACCACCTATGAAGCCGGAACCGATTATCGCCTGACTGCTGGTGATGTGGACTGGTCGCCAAGTGGTGCAGAGCCTGCACCGGGCAGTAGCTATGATGTAACTTACCGCTACCGTAAGCAGCTCCAACCCACCAATCTGGATGATACAGGCTTTGATGTCGAAGGTGCTGTTGAAGGCTCGCTGATATTGGTGGATTACAAATGGAAGATGCCGCGCTTTGATTTGGTCAGCATTGACGCATCAGGCAATGTTCGCCGCGTAAAAGGGTTGGCGCATCAATGGCGTCCTTCTATTCCGCGTTCGCCTGAAGGTCAGCTGGATATCGCCCTGATTGAGCAAACATGGGAAAATGATATCCCCGTTAAGACTACCAGCACCGCTGTGCATGCCATCCCGATGAGCGACATTGAGGCAATGCGTGAGTCTATTCACGATCTCTATAGCCTCGTCGCGCAAGAACGCCTGAGAAACGATGCAAATTCTCAGGAACCATCAGCTAAACTGGGAGTTTTTGTTGATCCGTTTTTTGATGACGATATGCGCGATCAGGGCATGGAACAAACAGCCGCCATTGTTGATGGTGAACTCACATTACCAATTGCGGCAGATATTGCAGAAACAGGCCGTGAAAGTGATGCCTTCACCCTAAGCTATGAGCTGGAGCCTGTGCTGGAGCAATTGCTCCGCACAACGGATATGAAGGTTAATCCCTATCAGGCTTTTGAGCCTGTGCCAGCAAAAGTCACGCTTAATCTGGCCGTAGATCGCTGGACAGAGGTGAACACATCATGGTCAAGCCCCATTACACGGCGCTTCAGCCAGTTCACCAGCCCGCTAACACGCACCAGCATTGTTGGGAGTGGCAATCGCTCTGTTGTGCAATCACGCACGACCAGCAATGTGCTGTTACGCGTGCAGCGCTCTGAGTCCAGCGAGCTGCTGTCCTCAACATCGGTGAATGCCGAATTCATGCGGCAAATTACCCAGCGCTTTGAAATTGAAGGGTTTGACCCCGGAGAAGAGCTGGAAACGCTGCTGTTTGATGGCATCGAAATTGAACCCTTAGAAGCATAGGAGAACTTATATGGCACAATTAGTTGCAGATAGTGACGGTAAAATCAGTGGACGATTTACCGTCCCGCCCAATATCCCCGTGGGCACTAAGCTCATGCAGTTTGTTGGGAGTGAGGGTAATTATGGCGAAGCCTCCTATACGGCACGTGGCATTATCACGACTGAGGAACGCCGCCGGGTGACTACCCTGACCGATATTCGCCAACAACAAACAACAGTAGTTGTCCGGCGATTTCGTTCCGACCCGCTTGCACAGACCTTTACCCTCAATCAAGGCCGCCATATTGGCGGTGTCGATTTGTGGTTTACGGAGAAAGGCACACGCCGTGTGATTGCTCAGATCAGGGAAACCACAACAGGCATCCCCAATCAAACCATTCTCGCTGAAGCCCATGTTCAGGCAGAAGATATCAATCTCAGTGGTGGTCATACGCGCATTGAATGGGCTCCGGTATGGCTGGATGCAGGCACTGAATATGCCATTGTCATTTTAACCGATGATGCCGAACCAGCCGTTCGTGTGGCTGAGCTTGGCAAATACGATGCGGTTCATGAGCGATGGGTCACCAGCCAGCCCTATCAGGTCGGTGTGCTGCTCTCCTCATCAAATGCCAGCACATGGACACCGCATCAGGACCGGGACTTAACTTTCCGTCTGCTTGGTGCCCGTTTTACAGCAACCACACGCACGATTGATCTGGGCAATATCACGGTCTCTGATGTGTCTGATGTCATTGCGCTCGCCAATATTGAGCGCCCCGCAACCGATACGGATGTCGAGATCGTCTTAACCGATGAGCAAGGCAAGGAAATCCGCATTGCGGATGACAGACCGCTTGCCTTGCGTGATCGCTTGAATGGCGATGTGAACGTGAAAGCGGTCTTACGCGGTTCTGACCTACGAAGCCCGGTGATGTTCCCCGGATTGCAGGCGATTTTGGGCAATATGTCTGAAAGTGCCAATTACATCACGCGAGCCTTACCTGCAGGCGTGAATAGCAAGGTAACGGTGACCTATGAGTCTTTATTGCCGGGGCTCGCAAACGTCGCCGTTGATGTGCAGGACAGTAATGGTGACTGGCAGAATATCCCATTGTCTTCAGGCAATCCGGTTGGGGACGACTGGGAAGAACGCACGCATATTTTAGAA
>JAERSQ010000179.1 GCA_016845525.1 Pseudomonadota bacterium | reverse complement strand
GTCGAGGACCTGGACGAGGGGGTAGCGGCCGAGGCGATGAGTATGATTCCACTCAAGTGCGGAATCGAATGAGGTGCTGACGGGTTGGTGAGTTTGGTGGTCGTCGGTGCGTTGGCGGTTGAGGACGATGCGGGATTCCTCCCACCAGTCGGGGTACTGGGCGGGGTCGGCGGGCAGCTCGGGCAGTTCGCCGGAGGCGTTGACCTTGAGGGTGGCGGTTTTGCGGGTGACTCCGATCATCAATCATCCCTCCGGATGGCGCTGCGGGATCGGGACCGGGAGACCTCGTAGGTGCGGGAGGCGAGTTTGACAGGGTTGTCCTTGCCGTTGACGATGATTTCGTCCCGGAAATTATGGGCGCGGGCGAAGAGGCTGACGAGGTTTTCGCGGGGTTCGTCAATGAGATGATCGACCACGAGGGTTTCGGTGCCGGTTTGGGATTGGGCGGCGTAGATTTTCACTCCCAGGCCCAGGTTGGTGACGGAGCCCTGTTGGCTGGAGAGGTTGGGCAGGTAGGAGCGGAGGTCTTTCTCGTTGAATTCATCCCGGAAATCGGACAGGCCGGCGGAGAGTGTGGAGGGGTACGGATCGGTATCGGTGGTGTTGGTGCGGGAGGTGCGCCGGTAAAAGATGGCGGTTTGATTATTCCACCAGGGGAGCGCCTGATCGACCAGGCCGTACATGAGCAGGACGCCGTTGCTGGTGCCCATGACGAACCAGTCCTCGGATTCGACGGGCTGGATATTGAGCGTGGGGCGCTTGACGGTGCTGGCGGCGGTGAGGGGCTGGGCGGTGGTGGAGGTGGTGCCGTAGCGGGTATCGTAGCAGAGGGCCTGGTCGGAAGTGGTGGAGGGGAAGGCGAACCAGACCTCGCGGGTATTGGCGTTGACGGCGGCAAAGATGGAGTCGGTATGGGCGATGGAGGTGTTGGGGTCCTCAAAGAAGAGGTTGCTGCAGAGATCGAGCTCGGGGATTTCGCGGGGCTGCCGGTTCTGGAGGTCGAACCGGTAGAAGGCGGAGCGGCCGGCGTAGAGGTGGTAGCGGCCGTCGACGTTGACGAGGGTGTGTTTGTAGTAGAGGGCGCGGCCGGGCGGGGACGGGACGCGGGTAAATTCAAAGGGGACGGAGGGGACGCCGGTGTAGCGGGCGAGGAAAACGGCGGTGTCCTTGTAGATGACGAGCTGGCCCATGAGTTCGGCCATCTTGAGGATGCCGGAGGCGTCATCCTCGAGGTCGTCGTACCCGGAGAGGGATCCGATGGCGGATTGTTTTTGGATCAGGGCGGACGTGCTGGAGGCTTGTGGAACGTCACTCAAGGTGACGGTGGTGCCGTTGACGCCGACGACACTGGCATACAGGTTTCCCCCTGAGACGCCCGCCCCGATCACAACAACCTGGTCGCCCGAAAGGAACGACGCAGAAGGATGACTGAGGGTGATGTTGGCGGAGCCGGACGTGGTGGTGGCGGTGACCACGGCTCCAAACTCAGTGGGGGCATTGGCGGCGGACCAGAGGAGGCGATACTGGTAGCGGTCGGTGGATTGGCCGGCGGGATAGGCTCCGTACGGGGTGGAGCCATTCATCCAGGCGTTGTAATTGGCGGAGGGAATCTCCCGGATGTCGCCCAGCATGAGGACATTGTTGAAGGCGGCGAGAGTGCCGACGTGAGCGACGCCGAGGTCGCGCAGCTCGTGCATGGGGGTGACGGCTTGGTCGCCGATCCGCCAGGAGACGGGAAGGTCCACGCCGTTGTTCAGGATGGTGGTGCCGGCGACGTTGACGGCTTCCCAGCGGCGGCCTTCGGCGGAGAAGCCGGTGCCGATTTGCTGCCATTCGAGGTAGGCGAAGTAGGGCTCGGTGCCGCCCTGGACATTGACCTCCTCAACGTAGGGGTTGTGGGCGGAGTTGGGGTCGAGGACGTATTCGTATTCGAGGGCGTTAAAGACGTAGAGGCTGGTTTGGGTGCCGACGATGACCTGGGTTTTGCCGGTGGCGGACCGGGCCATGTGGATGAGGGTGATGGGGTCGGTGTTGCTGAGGCCGGCGGGGAACGGCTGGGTGCCGACGGGGAGACCGTCGAAGTTGCCAAAGTAGTCACAACCTTCGCGGCGCATTTCGTAATCGGAATCCCGACGCCAATCGCGCTTGGTGAGGTAGTTGGCAATGCCCGCCGCCGAGGCGGAGACCCTGGACATCAGGGCTCCGCCTTTCGACGGGGACACGGTGACGCTGGCGAACTTAGTTGGCATCCGGTTCGGGAGCTTCCTGACCAATGCCGAGGGCATTGACGAGGGCGTCCTTGGCGGCCTCGACGGCTTGGTGGTCGGAGGCGTTCATGTGGGCCTGGCGCGCGGCCTGGACCAGCAGAGTTAGGGCTTGTTCTGGGTTCATAGGTATTTAGGTATTAGGGTTTAGGGGTTAGGTTTTAGGGTTTGGGTGCGAATGAGGAAGGGGTAGTTCTTTAGGGAACCGTCCCCTGCCCCGTTGTCGGCGGGGCCTTCAACGGGCAGTTTCTCGATTTCCTCCATGGAGATGGGGAGTTTCTTGTTCATGGCCCATTCGACATTGTTCTTTTCCGCCCAGGCCCAGAGGGCTGAGCAAGGGACCGACAGGTTAAAGTCGGACCCGGCTCCCCGGACGAGCATGGAGGCGTATTTGCCGGCCCCGCCCGGATAATCCGAGGAGGTGGCAATAATTCCCCCACTGGATCCAGGATACGCTGGACAGGTTTGTTGGTCAAAGGGTTCGTTGAACAACACCCGTCCACGGGCAGATAGGACTCCGTCGGTGATGGAGTTGTGTCCGCCGCCGGATGCGCCCAGGAGCGATCCGCAGTGCCATAGGCGTTCGCCGATGCGGATGAGCGGGGCGTTCTTGGGGAGGAATTCAGCGGAGGCTTCAGCCTCGAAATCCTCGGCCATGACCATGAGCAGGGCGAGGTCGCGTTTATTGGCCGGGGAATAACGAATAACCTTGGTATCGACCACGACCTGGCCGGTGCGGCGGCCGTCTTTATTCCGTAGTTCCCGCAGGATTTTGGGGTTATCGAAGGTGACCTTCTTGACGGGCTTGCCATTGATCAGCGTGGATTCCTCGCGCCGGAGATCGGACAGGACATGGCCAGCGGTCCATACGAAAACTTTGCTGACAGTTTTGTTGCCGTCCTTCACGTCGCGCACGAAGAGCGTGCCGCTCCCTTCGCTCTTGGAGTACCCGGCTTCGGCCCGGATGGTGACTGAGATTTTGCTGAGGTAATCCGGGACCCAGCGATCCGCTGCCGGGAGCGTCAAGGCTCCCACCAGCCCGATGATAGTGAGTAGTTTTTTCATGTTATTCCTGATTAAGTTCTATTTGCACCCAGCCGTCATTGAGCTGGGCGGCGCGGTAGATTTCGTCCAAGCGCTCGCAGAGGATGTCCAAGGCGAGGGTGTAGCCGAGGTACTGGAAGAGGGCCATGGCGGTCATGGAGACGGCGAGGGTCTGCCAGAAGGTGCGGCTGATTTGGGGGACAATCTTCACGAGTCATCCGGGGTGGCGGGTTCGGTTTGCCAGCCGAAGGCGGCAGAGACGGGCTGGGCGGCCTGGGCCTCGAGTTGTTGGTCGAGGGCGGCCTTGAATCCCTGTTCTTCGGCAACGGCTTCAGCGATGTCCATAGCCCATTCCTTGGGCAGCTCGTCGAAGGGGATGAAGTTGTCCGGGTCCGGCTCGGGGAGCGGGTGGGCGATGTCGATGTAGGCGGATTGCTCGCCGTTGGTGGCGGACATGCCGACGACCAGGCTGGTGACGACGGAGGTGAGGCCGTCCTGGTCCTGGACGAGGGGTTCGATGCGGGAGAATTGGTAGGTGTTCATAGGTTTTAGGGTTTAGGTGTTAGGATTTAGGGTTTAGGTGTTAGGTTCGGCTTCTCTGGCTAGGCGTTGTTCTTTTTCGTCGGGGTTTTCGGGCCAGTTTTCCTGGATGAGCTGGAGGGCGTCGAAGTTGGCGGCGGTGGCTTCAGCTTCGATGCGGTCGCACTCGGCGATGACGGCGGCGCGGTAGGCGGCCCAGTCTTCAGGTACGGGGCGGCCGCGTTCGACCTGGGAGATGATTTGCCAATCGCTCCCCTCGAGGTGGGCGCGGGCGTTGGCTTTGGCGCGCTGGATGATTTGGGCGCGGAGGGCCACGGGGTCCTTGGGGTGACTGGTCACCGTGCCGTCCGGGTGAACCTCATTAGAATAAAACCGCTCATCCTTAAACTGGGGCGGATCCACCCATTCCACGCCGAGGGATTGTTTCTCTTCCTCGCTGGCGGTTCGCAGCCAGGTGGCGGGGTAATCCGTGCCGCCGAGGGTGAAGCTGCGGTCGAGGGGCAGCGTATTTCCGTCTGTAGTTTGGTAAGGCATAATATTTAACGTGCATTTGCGTGTTTGAAGGGTGATTCAGCCATAGATACATACAGGTATTTGCTATACTGGCCGTTCTGGTCGCCATCGGATGTTCTCCACTTGAAGCCGTTTGAGAGAATATCTAGGTGATGCCCTCCCCCGGAGTTTTCGGGAATATTGTCCTCGGCAAATACTTGGGTGTCCGAGACGTTATACGGGTCCCGAACAGTATCGACGAGCCGCCACCGTGAAACGCCGTCATATCGCTTAATCAAGAGGAACCGAGGCCGATGCCCCGTGTAAACAAACGCCCCATCGCTGCTTCCATTTCCGACATAGCTCCCCACCTTCACCATGCCATCAACACTGGCGAACAGATAGGCGACATAAGTGTCGTTCGTGCCCGAGTAACCAAAGTTCAACAGGTGGTTGTTGTAGGTGGTCTGGCCCGCCTCATTGTAGGCCCGGAAACTGGTGGTCGTCAGATTGTCAATGAGGCCCGCATAACCTTGATAACCCCCCTCTTCCGACGTTGCGTTCTCGTTGAGCCGCAGGAATTTTTTATAGCCGTAGCTGCCGGTGCCGAGGTCTTTGTGATAGACAATCCAGTCGGTATTGGAGCCGTAGGGGGACGCGTAGCCGGTTCGGTTTTTGACAATCACCAGTTCCGGCACCACTCCCAGTGAATGTGAAACGGTGGCGTAATCGCCGCTGTTGATGGAGCTGCCGGTCCAAGTGGCGATGTCGAAACCGGCGCTGGCGTTCTCTTTCCAGTGCCATGCCACATAGGTCTTGCCCGACCCGTTAACCTCAGAACTACTTCCCATTGAAAAGCCGTCTGGGTCGAAGGAGGTTTGATAACTTGAACTGTTGGTTTCGGAAGTGGAGTCATTGGGAAACAGAACATTTCCGGCCCCGCGAACCGAGTCTTGCAAGTGATGCCTTCGGTTCGGCCCCGACCTCTGCTTGATCCAGGTCAAATCCGGCTGAAACCCAACCCCGGTAACACTGGAAACGTATCCGGTGTGCAGGGTGGTGTTGAAGTTCTGGTGCGCTTTGACGGGAGGGTTGGTCATATTGCCGGTGCTCAACGCCTTGAAGCCACTGGGGGGTGCATAATAAAATTCGTCCTGGCTTGTGTCCTGCCCCGAAGTTTTGTTGCTGGCGAAGGTAGGGTCTTGCCCGAAGTTAAAAACCCAATCCTGAGACGAATTACTTCCCATCCCCAGAGCCGCACCAATCGTTCCCGAGAGAGACGACCAGAATGGATTAGCCCCTGTAGACGGATTTCCCGAGTCCAGCCAATTTCCATTTTTACCGAAAAATACCTTGCCGTTATCCATGTCCAAGGCGCACATCAAAATATCGTTGGATGTGGCAGACCCGCTACTGCTTCCGGTGCTGTTGTTGTGCTTCGTGTTGCCATTGTTGGTCAGAACACCCCAAGAATTAGAGTCATGGCCCAGATCACCCGTGCTACCCGAAAGTTCTGAATCTATTTTAGCAATTCCATAACCCCCACCGTTACTATAGGCTTTCAGGTAAAACTCCCAATACCACTTGCCGCTGCTGAAGCCCATCGTGGAACGCACCCTTCCAGCACTATTGTTACCTGTGGCCCTGAGGTTTCCTTCCTTCAGTTGGTAGCTAACTACATCAATCGGACTCATCACCGCATAATTATTCGTCGGCGTATCCAGCACCACATCATGCGAGCCAAGGTTGCTCGTCGTGAAATCATTGCTGTTCGCGCTGTCCTCGCCAATGCTGCTGCTGTCGTCAAACTTCAAGTGGAAGCTGTTGCCGCCGTGGCTGGACATGTCGTAAGCCTTCGGCTTGTAGCCATTATATCCGTTGTCTTGGATGAAGTTGTTTACAGGGGCTACTGCGCTTCCATCAACAAAGTACACATCTGCTATGTACCCATCATAATAATCGTATCCTCCATGAGCAGCATTACCTATAACATGAAGCTGGGTATTATTGAAACCTGCTGAATTGGAGTTCTGAGTTATGCTTGATCGATTATTTGTATCAAACGCAGATACCTCAACACCGTTGATATAAAGCCGCGCCCGATTTCCCGCACCAGACTGAGTAGTATCAACAGTTAAAGTGAGGTGATACCATGCAGAGGGATCTCTAAATTCCTGAGTGGTTTTTAAGCAGATTCCAATCCCGTCGAACTGAACAATAAGTTTACTGTCTGAGTTATTAAAATAAATAGCATCTTGATCGCTAGATGACGAAGATTTAGCGGCAAAGAGAACATCATAGCTGTTTTTCGAGCCAATCTTGAACCACAAGGCAATCGTGTATTTCTGTCGATCACCATTGCTGCTGGGAGTTCTAGTGAGAACAGAACTACTGGCTGAATCAAAGCGCAAACTATTCGTCACCGGATCACTCGTATCCGCTGCCGCTGCTGCCATGCCGTGCTGTAAGACTGCCATTAGCTTAATGCTTGAGTATTCGTAACGTAAACATTCGTGCCGTCACTGAGGTAGCTGATCAAAAACGTACCCGCCGCGCCAATATCAGTGAGGAAACTGCTGCTCGCTTTCACGCTGGTCGCCTTCGTATGCGAGTAAGCCGAGCCGTTGACCAAGATGATGAACCCGCTCTGGCCGTCCGCCACATTGGTAAACTGAAGGTTCACCAACGCCGTAGGGGTACACTTAAAGTTCTGGCCCGCATTCATGTCGAAGCTGCCATCGTTATCCGTCACCAGCGTAGCCCGTTGCGAACCTGTCCAAGAGGTATCTTGATTCACCAACGGAACCCGTGACCACGCTGAGCCATCGTAGGATTCCAAATTGGTATCCGTAGTTGACCAGCGCAAGTAGCCCGCTTGTGGAGAGGCCGAGGGGCGGGTGCTGTTGGCTCCACTTGGAATGATTGCTGCTTGCGTACCAGTTTCTTCTGCGCCTGTTTGAGCCACATAATCCGAATCGTGATGATGGTTGGCCGATGCGGCCCCTGCCCAACTCACATTCCCTGCGCCATCCGTGGAGAGAAATTGGCCGTTGGTTCCAGTAGACCCGCCCAGCTTCATCTTGGAAGCCTTTAGATCAATTGCGCCGTTGGAGTCAATTTCCAGCCTAGTACTGCCCGCCGTTGCATCCGTGATATTGAGCGCGTTACCCGAACTGGCATGTATGTCCCACTTGCGCGAACTGCTGGTGTCGTGGAGCCTCAGATACGGGTCGCCGGAGGATAAGATGGTATTGCCGCGCACATCCAATTTAAAGCCAGTGGTAGGGGCAGCCGTGCCGATGCCCAGTCCGGTGGAGTTGATACGCATTCGCTCAGTACCGGCGGTTCCAAGCTGAAGTGAGTCATTGGCGTGGCTGTAAATAATTCTACCCGAATTTGCCGCATCGCCATCCGCAAACCAAATTGCCCCCTGCTGATTATTGTCCGTCGCAATATTCAGTGCGGCGGTGCCCCCGCTCCTCTCAATCACAATACCGTCATTCTGAACACTATTATATCCAGTGACCGAGCTAACCATAACGTGCAGGTTAGTGAGCGGTGACTGTGAGCCAATGCTGACTTTGCCCGACGAATCAATTAGAAATCGTTCAGTGCCATTAGTATAAATCTTCGCATTATTATTGCTGCTGTTGAACACCAAATGATTGTTACCGTTGGAGCCGACACCATTCAGCGTGTATAGAAAATCACACCGGGCGCTGCCATTTACATGCAGCTTGTAGCTGGGGCTGGCCGTACCGATGCCGACATTGCCCGAGGAATCAATCCGCAGCCGCTCAGTTGTGGCCCCGCTCGTTGTCGTCGTGCCGAACATAAGTGGCTGGCCGTCCGCCCACATATATTGGCAAGGGTTGTCATCACGATTCAGAATCCACCCCAAGGTGTCTGTTCCGTTAGCCTTCTTCCAGTATTGAACGCAGTAGTCATTCCATAGATCAAGATCATCTCGCACCACCGCTTTGCCATTAACATCTAGCTTGTAAGTGGAGGCGGGACTGGTCGTACCGATGCCAACGCCAGAACTTGTGACTCGCATTTGTTCCACCCCTGCCACTTCAGCTTTGATACTGGCTGCACCATTTAGTCCGAGCGAATCGCCATTACCACGAATCCAGTTGGAAGTGGTGGTTCCAGCGGTTCCCTGCGAGCCAAGAGTCAGTCGCACCTGACTAGCGGAAGTGGCTTGAAGATTGCCCGAGGAATCAATCCGCACTCGCTCACTGCCACCAGTATAAATCTTCGCATTATTATTGCTGCTATTAAACACCAAATGATTGTTACCGTTGGAGCCGACACCATTCAGCGTGTATAGAAAATCACATCGGGCGTGTCCATTTACATGCAGATTGTAACTGGGGCTGGTCGTACCGATTCCTACTCGGCCATTGGAATCAATCCGCATCCGCTCGGTGCTGCCGCCGGTGTCGAAGCGGATATACTTGTTGGAGCGAAGGACGGTGCCTTCGTTGGTTCCAGCGGTGAAATTCAGGATGGCGGAGTTGTTCGCGGTGAAATCGACCTGAAGGTTACTGGAACCGTGGCTGAATTTGGCGTTGCCTTCGCAGTGGAGTTTGGCGGTGGGGCTTGACGTGCCGATGCCGAGGCGCTTGTTGGTGTCGTCCCAGAGCAGGGTGGAGTCGGCATCGAAGTTGTTGCTGCCGCCGTTGAATTGGAGCTGGCCTGCGCCACCGGCAGCGGAGGCGCTGCCGCCAGCGGTGCCGGGGGCGAATTTTCCAGTGGAGGCGTTGTAGATGAGGGCGTCGCCGCCGCTCAGGTTGGTGAGGGTGACATCGGAGAGGTCGCCGATGGAGGCGAGGGCAATGCGGGCATCGACGCGGGCGGCGGTGTGGTAGAGGTTGGAGCCTTCGCTCAGGTCGCCCGTGCTCTTGGCGGTGAAGGCGGTGTTGAACCGGGCCTGAGTCCAGTAGAGGTTGGTGGTGCCTTCACTAAGGTCGTCGGTATCCTTGGTTCCCAGCCGAGTATCGAAGCGGGTGTTCGCCCAATACAGATTGGTGCTGCCCTCAGTGAGGTCGTCGGTGTCCTTGGCGGCGAGGCGGGTATCGAAACGGGTATCAAAGCGGGTATCCGTCCAGTAGAGGTTGGCGCTGCCTTCGGCGAGGTCGTCGGTGTCGAGGGTGAGGTTGGTCCAGGTGGTGCCGTCGTTGGTGAATTGCCAGCGGTCGGTGGATTCGTTCCAGCGCAGGGAGGTGTTGGTGCTGGTGCCGCGCTCAATCTCCAGCCCGGCATTATCGGTGGGGGTGCCGGTTTCCTCGGCGTTGAGGACGAGGATGTTGTCGCCGATATTAACCTGCTGGGTGTCCTTGGTGAGGGTGGTGCCGTGGACGGTGAGGTGGCGGGCGACGAAATCGGTGGAGGCATCGCCCCCGGCGGCGTGGTAGAGGCCGGCGTGGTTGCCCCAGCCGTAGGCGGTGTCCCAATCGGTTTTTTGCTGGGCGGTGATGGACTTGACGTGAGCAGGGACGGTGGGGTCGGTCTCGGTAAAGGATTGGAGGTATCGGGTGTCGAGGTTAACGGTGGCAAAGGTGCCGTTGGCGTTGGAGTAGGATTGGAGGACGACGCCGTTGCTGTTGGCGCTATTGGCCAGGGCGGCCTGGGCGCGAGCGTTGGTGAAGTAGAGGTGGGTGGTGCCTTCGCTTAAGTCGTCGGTGTCTTTGCTGGCGAGCCGGGCATCGAAGCGGGCGTCGGTGTAATAGAGGTTCGTGCCTTCGCTTAAATCTCCGGTGTCTTTGGCGGCCAGTCGAGTGTCGAACCGAGTGTCAAAGCGAGCGTCCGTCCAGTAGAGGTTAGTGCCCTCGGCGAGGTCGGTGGTGGTGAAGTCGGCGAGGGTGGCCTTGAGCTGGCCTTGGTCGAAGGCGAGGCCGGAGCTGGGCTTGAGGTCTACGGCCAGGGCGTAGGCGTTATTAGGGTCGTCGTAGGTGCCGGTGAGGCCGTTGCCAGCGGAGAGAAAGGCGTTGAGCCGGTCATCGACCCGCTCGTCGGTGTAGTACAGGTTGGTGCCCTCGGCGAGGTCGGAGGTGGATTTGGTGCTGAGGCGAGTGTCGAAGCGGGCGTCGGTGTAGTAGAGGTTTGAACCTTCGGTCAAGTCACCAGTGTTCTTGGTGCCTAGTCGGGTGTCGAAGCGGGCGTCGAACCTAGCATCGGTCCAGTATAGATTAGTGCCTTCGCTGAGGTCGGTGGTGGATTTGGTGCCGAGCCGGGTGTCGAACCGGGTATCAAAGCGGGTGTCGGTCCAGTAAAGGTTCTGTAAACCTTCAGTCAAGTCGTCGGTGGACTTACTGGACAGACGGGTATCGAAGCGGGTGTCAAAGCGGGCGTGGGTGTAGTAGAGGCGGGAGCCTTCGGCGACGAAGTCGGTGGTGAGGGCGGTGTTTTCCCAGCGGGCGCTGGTGCCGGAGAAGGCGAGGACCTGCTGGCTGGCGGGGCTGGAGATTTGAACGTCCTGCAGGTTGGTGAGAAAGGTGGCGACAATGCTGGAGGGTTTCCATTGGCCGGAGCTGGCTTCAAAGACGTAGGCTTCGCCGTCGGCCGGGACATCGTTGCTGAGGGGCCGGGACATGAGGTGGCTGGCGTTCCAGAGGGGGGAGCTGGAGCCGACGGCCTGGTGGGTGACGGTGGTGTTGATGATGAGGTCAGCACTGCCGTCGAGGCCGGAGGCGCTGCCGGTGGCGTCGCCGGTGAGGATGACCGAACGGGGGGCGGCCCAGGTGGTGGCGGTATCGGCGTTGCCGGTGAGGGTGCCGGTGAGGCCGGAGGGGAACTGGGTATGGAGGGTAAAGGTATTGGCGGCGTCGGTGAGGGCGACATTGGCCGGGAGCTTGGAGCCAGGGAGGTTACCGGACAAGTTGCCGAGGATGAGGGAGGACTCGACGACATCAAAGTAGGTGTTGCCTCCGGAGCTGAGGATGCTGAGCCGGGGGGAACCGGCCTGGAGGCTGGAGAGGTCCACGGCGCTGATGAAGTGGCCGATGGGGACCCAGTTCAGGTAGGTGGGGTCCGGGGTGGCGAGGGCATCGTCCCAGACGTAGACGGAGGTGCTGGTCCCCTGCCCTCCCTGCCGGTTGCGTCGCCAGAGGTTGGAGCGCCATTTGCCATTGGCGTTGGCATCCGGCACGTTGGGGGTGCCGTCGCTCCGGTCATTGCTGACGACGAAGGCGGACATCAGGCGAGGCGAATTTTCAGGGTGCCGTTGGTGTGGTACATGGCCCCGACCATGACGCCGGCGGTGGCGGCAGCGGCATCATCGGCGTGGTTGCCGAGCTGGTCGAACTGGATGAAGTTGCCGATTTTCTTCCACTTGAGGTAGGTGGCGTCGGCGGGGGCGGTATCGTCCCAGAGGTAGAGGTTGACATCGGAGCCGGTGGTGTTGCGCCGCCACATGTAGGACTTCCACTTGGGGGTCTGGGTGGCGTTGGGGACGTTGGGGTCGCCGTTGGATTTGTCGTTGGAAACGATGATGCTCATGGCGGGGTTAGGGGTTAGGTAATAGGTTTTAGGTAATAGGTTTTAGGGGATAGGATTTAGGTTTTAGGGATT
>JAERSQ010000178.1 GCA_016845525.1 Pseudomonadota bacterium | reverse complement strand
GGAGGGTATTGTGGCCTGGATAGACAAACTGGTGAGCAGATCACCAATTAAACCGATGCAGCAGCACATGAGTGTGGCGGTGCTTTGTGCGCGGGAAATCCTCCCGCTGCTGGACGCCATGGCGGCAGGCAGCATTGACGGTATCCGTGATCGGAGGGCAGAAATCGATCGCCTCGAGCATGAAGCGGATCAGATAAAACATGAGATCCGCTCACACACGCCCAAGCGGTTCATGATGGCGCTTGACCGGCGAACGATTCTAGAGATCCTCGACTATCAGGACTCCATTGCGGATATCACCCAGGATATCGCAGAGCTGGCGGATCAGCGCAATATGCACCTGCCGGAGGTAATGAAAGAGCCAGTCGTGTCTCTGGCGAGGAGCGTGGTAGCGGCCTGCGAGCAGGGCCAGCGCATCATTGATGAACTAGATGAACTCGTTGAGACCGGATTTGGTGATGCGGAAGTGCGCCGGGTCGATGAGATGATTCTGGAGCTGGGCCGCCTTGAAACCGAAACGGACCGTCAACTGGATGCAGCGGCCCGAAAACTGTTCTCGATTGAGGATGATCTCGGGGTAGCGACGATTTTCTGGCATCAGGTGCTTCGTCAGATCGCCACCCTGGCTGATCTCGCAGAAAGAGTGGGTAATCGTTTGCGGCTGCTGATGGCAACCTAGCTGCGGGTGGGTGTTGCTGCTGTTTTACTGAGTATCCGACGCCGACGGCCTGAGCAGCCAGGCCATCAGGCCGGTTGCAACGGCCGCGCCGACAAACTGCATCAGAATAAATCCGGGCGCATTCTCGGGTGCGATCCCGCTGAAGGTATCAGTCAGGCTGCGCGCGATGGTGACGGCGGGGTTGGCAAATGAGGTCGAGGCCGTGAACCAGTATGCCGCGGTAATGTAAAGCCCTACCGCTGTGGGCACGGCTTCCGGTCGCCAACGTAGTGTCCCAAGAATAGTCGCGACGAGCCCAAACGTGGCGATACCCTCTGAGAGCCATTGTGCGGGGCCGGTTCTGATGTTGGTCGATATCTGCAGCAGGATCTCCTCAAACATCGCATGCGCCACCAGCGTGCCCATGATCGCGCCGATGATCTGAACGCCGACATAGGCGAGGGCTTCGTTAAGTTTGATTTCCCGGCGCAACCAGAATGCCAGCGTCACGGCGGGATTAAAATGCGCCCCCGATACGGGACCAAGCATCGTGATCAGAACGAACAGGATCGCGCCGGTAGGAATGGTGTTTCCCAGAAGCGCCAGAGCCACGTTTCCGCCCGCAAGACGTTCGGCCATGATACCTGAACCCACTACCGTCGCGAGCAGCAGGGCTGTGCCAAGGCACTCTGACACCAGTCGACGGGAAAGCGTAAAACGCATCATGAGGTGTTTCGGGAATTGATGTCTGCGTTGCCGATTGCGTCGAGTTGCTTTCGCAAACTGGCGGGATCAAGAGACTCCAGAGGCAGGTCGACCAGAAGGGCAATGCGGTGTTCGAGCATTTGATAGGTCTCGGCGAAAGCCAGGTTAATCTGGTGGTGGGTGCCGTCGACCGCTGCAGGATCGGGCAGCCCCCAATGTGCACAGACGGGCTGTCCCGGCCAGACGGGGCAGACCTCAGCTGCTGCTGAGTCACAGACGGTAAAGACCAAGTCAATTCGAGGTGCCTTGGGACCGCTGAATTCTTCCCAGCTTTTCGATCTCAATGAGGCTAAAGGATGGCCGAGTTTCTTAAGAAGGCCGATGGCTGCGGGATGTACCCGTCCGTTGGGATGGCTGCCTGCACTGAATGCCGTGAAGCGCCCCTCGCCGTCCTGATTCAGGATGGATTCAGCGAGGATGCTTCGGGCTGAATTACCGGTGCAAAGAAAAAGGACCTGATATGGGCTTGCATTCATGTCGTTTTGGGGGAGGTCAACGGCAAACTTTAATCAGCAATGCGCTTTGAGCGCTCCTGCTGTTTTGGTTCGGAGGCCATTGGGGTACACAGTTCGGGCTGGCCGTTACAGCAATCCTCCACCAGATAGGCAAGCAGCGACTTAATGCCCTGCGGATCAACGCTGTAGATGATTGATCGGCCGTCGCGTTCCGACTTCAGCAGGCCGGCCCGGGTCAGGATCGCAACGTGCGTCGACAGCGTGTTGTGACGGACGCCAAGATCATCGGCAATCTTCCCTGCGGCAAGCCCCGTCGGACTGTGCTTTACCAACAGTCGGAAGATCTGAAGTCGGGATGGTTGCGCGAGGGCAGAAAGGGTATCTACGGCAGTTAATGTGTCCATATGTCGAGTATTATCGAAATATTAAAATCAGACAAGTCGCTTAAAGGCGAAAAAGGCCGCTGATTTGTCGAGAGCAGGAGTGGGTTGGGCTCTTAAGCGCCGGGGCGTGGGTCAGGCCACACGCCGATAGGTGCACTGCATAGGTGTCTCACCAGATGCCTCTATTGCTCCGTTGGCCATCAGATAGCGCAGGGATGCCAGGATAGAAAGGCGGGCGCCCCCGATCAGTCGAGGATCCAAGTCGGGATAAAGCGGGTCCACCATTTGCGGGATGTGCATGGGTGTCTCAGCCAAAAGCGCGAGGATGTCATCCAGGCGCTGATGCCGGTGGGCGATGAGCGTTGAGACGTAACTGCCAGGAGTATCAATGGTTGGCCCATGGGTTGGCCAATAGCGGCTGTCTTTTCGGTCCAGCATCAGTTGCAGGCTGTTTAGGTAGTCGGCCATGTCACCGTCGGGTGGGATGATGACGCTGGTAGACCATCCCATCACGTGGTCGCCGCTGAAGACGTCGCCAGAAGCAGACAGAGCAAAGCACATATGATTGCTGGTATGCCCCGGGGTATGAATGCACTCCACTTCAAGTTCTCCCACGGTAAAGCGCTGTCCGTGCACGAGCCGCACATCAGGGTCAAAATCGACATCGACTCCTTCTTCGGAACCCGCATCCCGGTGCTCTGATGCGGCCCCATGGGGTCCGAACGCATAGGTCGGCGCGTCGCAGGCGGCCTGCAGGATGCGAGCACCAGGCGAGTGATCCAGATGGCAGTGTGTGACCAGGATATGAGAGATGCGCTCACCCTCAAGACCTTTCATCAGCGCATTGAGATGTGCCGGATCGGCGGGCCCAGGATCGATGACAGCAACGGTTCCCGTCCCGATAATGTAAGTCCCGGTGCCGTAATAGGTGAACGCGCTCGGGTTGCGGGCAGTGAGTCTGCGAATGCCGGGAGCGAGTGTTTCGATCTGGCCGTACTCAAAATCGTGCTCACGGATAAACGGGATCTCAGACAAAGAAAACCTCTTACTGTGGGGTGGACCACGTCTGGGAGATCGGGTCGAAAATTTCAACAGGAGCAAATTGGGCTTTGTAGGACATTTTGGGGCAGTCTTCTATCCAGTACCCGAGGTAGAGGTTGTCATAGTCCACCGAGCGAGTGAGTTCGATCTGGTGGAGGATGGTGAAGGTGCCGGGACTGCGGCGTGCCTCGGCTGGGTCGTAAAACGTATAGACCGCCGACAGCCCATTACCGACATGATCGAGAACGGAGACTGAGAGCAGTCGTTTGCCAATACGCAGTTCCATCATGAAGGTATCGACCCCGGATTCGGTCATGAATTTCTGATACTTTTCCGGATCGGGGTTATCCATGCTGTCACCTGGGTGACGGAGCGCCTGGTAAGTGCGGTAAAGGGCGAAGTGCTCCTCACGAAAACCCAGAGTCCGGATTTCCATCGAGACATCCTGATTGCGCTTCCAGGTCCTGCGAAAAGCGCGATTCATGACAAAGTCTTTAACCCGGATGCGGGCCGACTGGCACTGTCGACACGCCGGGCAATGCGGACGGTAAAACAAAGCGCCGTTGCGTCTGAATCCATTTCGGATCAAGGTGTCATAAAGCGCCGAAGAGACTGGATATTTCGGATCAATCAACAGGTTTGCTGCAGTCTCGCTCGGCAGGTAGGGGCAGGGGTGCGCCGTTGACTGATAAAGATCAGGAGCGCTTTGCTGGCGGCTCATAATAGCTCCTGTGCCGGCACGACCCAGCCCCAGCGTTTTGCGTTATCGGGGAACTCGACAGCCCGTTTGAGTTCAGACGCAAAGCGGTCGCGCGGTATGGCCTCAGCACCGAGAGAGGTTAGATGCTCGGAGACGACCTGACAGTCAATAAACCGATAACCCTCTGCGGCCACCGATGCTGCCAGACCAACAAGAGCGGTCTTTGAAGCATCGGCAATCCGGCTGAACATGCTTTCGCCAAAAAAAGCCTTCCCGATGGCGAGTCCATAAAGGCCTCCGACCAGTTCTCCGTTGTGCCACGTTTCCACGCTGTGGGCGTATCCCATCCGGTGCAGCGCACAATAAGCCTCCTGCATGCCAGAGGTAATCCAGGTGCCCTCGCCGGCATTGCGGGATTCAGCGCACGCCGCGATAACGCGGTCAAAGGCGCGATCGGCGCTCACTTCAAACCCACGCGTGCGAAGGCTCCGGCGCAGGCTTCGGGATATATTCACGTTTGCGGGATGGAGCACCGCTCGGGGATCAGGCGACCACCACAGAATGGGCTGATCGTCGCTGAACCAGGGAAAGATTCCCTGACGATAGGCGCTCAATAATCGGTCAGGATTGAGATCTCCCCCGACGGCGAGCAGTCCCTCAGGCGATGCTGCCTCGAGCGGCGGAAATCGATAGGTTTTCGGCAGATTTGCCATAACAAAACCATTTTAGCACCGGGTATCGCCCTCACCGTTTCGCTTGAAGGGCGAGTGCGCCTCCAGAATCTCCGTGTAGTCGGCGAGATGACTTTCTTCCTCTGAAGTAAATCGGCGCACCGCATCGTGAAAGCCCTCGTGGGCCAGCCAATGTGCTGACAGCGTGGCTTGAGGCGTCAAACCGCGGCTCAGCTTATGCTCCCCTTGCGCCCCAGCTTCGAAACGCTTTAAGCCGTTCTCAATACAGTATTCGATGGGGGCGTAATAACACGCCTCAAAGTGCAAATCAGATGCGTGCGCCAGAGCGCCCCAGTATCGTCCGTATAGTGAGTCCTTGCCGCGCAGAAAGAACGCACAAGCGATGGGTCTGCCGGCATGGTGCGCGGTCAGCAACTGCACTCCGTCCGGAATAGTCTCGATCAGGATTTCAAAGAACTTCCGGTTGAGGTAGGCATATGACCCATGCTCAGCGATCGTGTTGCGGTAGCATGAGTAGAGCAGATCCAGGTGCTCTTCTGTGATGTCTTTGCCGTGGTGCCACTTAAGCGCAATACCCTGTTCGGTGACCCGTCGCCGTTCCCTTAAGATATTCTTGCGCTTCTTTGAAGAAAGGCGCGTCAAGAAATCATCAAAATCCTGATACTGGTTGTTGTGCCAGTGAAACTGACGGCCCTCGCGCCGCACAAAGCGGTTTTCGCAAAGGAGGCGAAGATCGCTTTCTGTGCAGAAAATACAGTGTACTGAAGATGCCTTGAGTTCAGCCGCGACGGCCGGCAACGCTTTTGCAATGCTCTTTCTGATGAGGCCCTCATCATGGTCGGGATGATGCAGCAGACGCTGCCCGCCCACCGGCGTGAATGGGACTGCAACCAGCAGTTTTGGATAATACGGCAGGCTATGACGTTGATAAGCATTCGCCCACGCCCAATCAAAGACAAATTCGCCGTAAGAATGCGTTTTGAGGTAACACGGGGTACCGCCGACGAGATCGCCATCCAGGTGCACAGTGAGATGGCACGGTGTCCAGCCTGATTCGGGGCAGCAACAGCCGCTCTCTTCAAACGCCGTCAGGAATTCGTGACGCAGACCCGGATTGTCCGGATCGACCATCTGGTTCCATTGCCCTGCGTCAATACTCCGCATGGAGCGGTTTGTTGTGATGCTGACCCCGGCCGCTTTATCATTCGGGTCCGGACCTTTGCCGGTCTTATGCTCAAACAGATGATGGTTCATTTGCGATGAATCGCCTTTCCGTTGCAATCGCGCAACTTAATTTTACCGTTGGTGATGTCGACGCGAACGTTGACAGGATGCTGGATGCGGCCCATCAGGCCCGCTCAGAGCTCGGATGTCGTGTTGTCATCTTTCCGGAACTCTCGATCACGGGTTATCCCCCGGAGGATCTGCTCTTCCGGCGGGATTTTCTCGAGCGCGTAAAAGCAGGTTTGGACCGACTGCTGGATACGACCACCGATATCGTTATGGTCGTGGGTCACCCACACCTCGACGGTGAAAAACTGTATAACGCCGCATCAGTCATCTCAGAGGGCAAGGTTGTCGCCTGTTATTGCAAACGGGAGTTGCCGAATTTCGGCGTCTTTGATGAAAAGCGTTATTTCGCGGCTGGAGACCAGCCTTGCGTTTTTGAAATCGACGGGTTCAGGCTGGGCCTAACCATTTGTGAGGACGTGTGGCACCCGCAGCCGGCCGCCGACTGCGCATCGGCCGGGGCCGACTTTATTGTCAATCTGAACGCGTCTCCCTACGACCTGCATAAGGCCCGCGAGCGCGAGGAGGAGGTGGTCAGTCTGCGTGCGAAAACGTCGGGCGTCCCGATCATCTACGTCAATCTCGTCGGTGGTCAGGATGAACTCGTTTTTGATGGCGGGTCTTTTGTTTGCGGTGCTGACGGCGAGGTAATCGCGCGGGAAAGGTTTTTTGAAGAAACGCTTTCCCGCATTGACCTGACTCCGGCCGGGATCGAACCGGATAATCCCGCAACGGCCCTCTTGCCGAGAGAAGAAAGTGTCTACCGGGCGCTTTGTCTGGGCGTTAGGGACTATGTCCGCAAGAACGGCTTTCAAGGTGCGGTGCTGGGTTTATCGGGCGGGATTGACTCAGCCTTGACGCTTGCGATTGCGGCAGATGCGTTGGGAAAAGAGAATGTGCAGGCCGTTTTGATGCCCTCGCGTTATACCCGAAGCATCAGCACCGAGGATGCCGAGACTGAGGCCAAGAGGCTGGGAGTGGCCTATCAGGTCATTCCGATCGAGCCGCTGGTGCAAGGTTATCGATCCCAACTCGATCCGATCTTTGAGGGTTTGCCGGAAGACACCACCGAGGAGAACCTTCAGTCCCGGATCCGGGGCAACTTGCTCATGGCGATATCGAATAAAACCGGCAGGCTGGTACTGGCTACCGGCAACAAGAGCGAGATGGCGGTCGGTTATGCCACGCTCTACGGCGATATGGCGGGCGGCTTTGCTGTTATCAAGGACGTCTTCAAGACACTGGTATACGATCTGGCGGTCTACCGAAACAGTGTCGAAGCGGTGATTCCGGAGCGGGTGATTTCCCGCCCGCCCTCAGCGGAACTGGCCCCCGATCAGGAGGATACCGACAGTTTGCCGCCCTATGAGGTGCTGGATCCGATCCTGGAGGCGTTCATAGAGCATGATCTGGGTGCAGACCAAATCCAGGCTCAGGGATTTGATGCGGACATCGTCGAGAAAATCACACGGATGGTTGTGCGCAATGAGTACAAGCGACGACAGGCGCCGCCGGGCGTCAGAATCACGCGCAGGGCATTCGGCCGGGATCGACGCTATCCCATTACCTCAGGGTTCAATTAAGGTAGGGACTGTCGGGATAGTTGAGCTTCAATACCCGAAGCGCATCGTCGTGGAGATCTTCAAGACCCATTCGGGCGTAAGCCCTGATCATGATACCCAGCGCATCCTCGACCGCGGAAGAATTCCGATAGGTTTCCAGCACTGACCGGGCCCGGTTAACGGCAGCAACGTCTGCACCCATAGCATAGTAGTACCACGCGACTTCGACTTCGTGTGTTGCCAGCACATTGATAATGTAGATCAGACGCCTTCGGGTATCGGGCGCATAGCGACTGTCGGGAAAACGGCTGATCAATTCCTGATAGGCGACGAAGGCTTCGCGCACCGGGCCGATATCGTTATTGGCCGGGTTATAGCCTGACAGGGAATCAAACAGACTGTCGGGAGGCTCAAACAGGGCAAGCCCCTTGAGATAAAAAGCATAATCCACATTCGGGTGGGTTGGATGCATCTGGATAAAGCGATCCGCCGCGGCTACCGTGAGCGCCGGCTCACTGTTCTTGAAATAGGCATAAGCTGAATCCAGCTGCGCCTGTTCGGCGATACGGCCGTAGGGAAAACGACCGAGCAGTTTTTTGTAGGTCTCGATCGCGCCGACCCAGTCTCCTGAGGCCATCTGTTTCTGGCCGACGCTGAGAAACTGTTCCGCTGTCCAGCCTGCTGTCTCGTCTTTTTCTTCCAGGATCGCACAGCCGCTGACCAGCATCGCTGCCAACAGCAGTAACCCCGACAGCATGCGCCGTTGGAAGTGCAAGACGGAGGGAATAGGCATAAGCCGCTATTATACTTTCGCTCACCGGGCAACGAAGATAACGATCGTGACAATTGAAGAGACCAGTGATGAAGTTCTGACGGCGACGGTATCCGAAGCGTCGGCAGGGGAGCGCTTTGATAAGGTGTTGCCCCAGATTTTCCCGCCTTATTCGCGATCTCAACTGCAAGCCTGGCTTAAAGAGGGTCGTGTGAGATTGGATGGCGATATCCCGTCTGGACGACTCATGGTTGGCGGTGGTGAAGTGGTGTCTCTCGACGTTCCCCCACTTCCGGTCTCGGACTGGCTGCCTGAGTCGATGCCGATTCCAGTGGTCTATGAGGACGCCCATATAGCGGTGATTGACAAGCCGGCAGGGTGGGTAGTGCACCCGGGCGCGGGAAACGCCGCTGGGACGTTGGCGAATGCTCTGCTGTATCGTTTCCCTCAAGTGAGCGGATTGCCTCGTGCCGGTATTGTGCACCGCCTGGATAAGGACACCAGCGGTCTGTTGGTTGTCGCGCTAAGCGAGCTTGCCCGCAGCGAACTGATTCGCGCACTTGAGGCGCGCGAGATAAAAAGAGAATATCTCGCGGTCGTAAACGGCTGCCCCATCACGGGCGGAGCGGTCGACGCGCCGATCGGCCGCCATCCAAGGAACCGCCTGAAGATGGCAGTCACCGATCGGGGCAGGCCGGCCCTGACCGACTATCGCGTGAAAGAGCGGTTCCGGGGGCAGGGGCTGCTTGCTGTGACGCTGCAGACAGGTCGCACCCACCAGATCCGGGTGCACATGTCGCACGCAGGCTTTCCGCTGGTGGGGGACCCGCTCTATGGCGGCCGTGTTCAGTTGCCCCCGAAACCGGATGTGGAACTCATCACCGTGCTCCAGCAGTTTCCGCGCCAGGCGCTGCACGCCCGGGCGCTCGCGCTGCAGCATCCAGTGACGCAAGAGGTGCTCAGTTGGGAAAGCCCCGTGCCCGCAGATCTGGCTGAACTGATCAGGATTCTGGCCGCAGACATGGAATCCAACAGTTGAGCCGCCCGCCGTTGACGTGGGTCGAGCCTGACTGGCCGGCGCCGCCCCACGTCCATGCCCTGACTACAGAGCGCGCCGCCTCATATCCCGACGATCCACACGATGGATTCAACTTTGCCGATTACGTTGACGATGTGCCGGCCAAAGTTGAGGCGAACCGTCAAGTCCTGGTAGAGACTTTAGGTTTGACCTGCCCGCCTGCATGGCTTGAACAGCGGCATGGCACAACGATGCTGAGACTGGAGGGTTCCGGCCCCAAGGGGAGGCGAGCCGCTGATGGCAGTGTGACATTTCAGGACGCGAACGTCTGTGTGGTTTTGAGTGCAGACTGTGCGCCCGTGTTTCTCAGTGATCGGCAAGGGAGTTTTGTAGCGCTGCTGCATGTAGGCTGGCGAGGACTTGTTGAGGGAATCATCGAGTCTGGACTGGCGGTGATCCCGGGCAGTGCGGGGGAAATCATCTCCTGGGTCGGGCCCACCATCAGCCAGGAATATTTCGAGATCGGTCACGATGTGAGATGCCGGCTGATCGAAAACGATGCGTCGGACGAGGGCTATATCTCGCCGGGGGGTGAGCGCTACTTTGCGGATCTGCCCGGACTCATCGTGGCCCGGCTGAAGCGGGCCCGGGTCGGCTACGCGGCAGCAAGCCGGGAGTGCACCTATGGTGATAGTGCCCGCTGGTTTTCCTATCGGCGACAGGGCCTATGTGGAAGGATGGCTTCCGTGATCTGGATGAAACGTTGAGGCGAAAAAAAAGCGGGGCAAAGCCCCGCTTTTTGAAATCTCAAACGCGACACTTACGGTTTGGCAGTGCTCAGGCCGAGAATTTCCCAGTCCTGCATGCCGCCACGGTACCACTTGATTTTGTGCGCGGGGTAGCCGAATTTCAGCAGGTTTTTGATGTTGTTCGGAGATTGGCCGCACCACATGCCATTGCAGAACATGACGGCGGTTTTGGCGTCGGAGAAGTTAAACAGACCTTCGCTTTCCGAAACATTGAAGACGTCCTGCATGATCTCCGCGATCTCGATCGGGGTGGCCCCTTTTGCCGGATTCAATTTGGTCCACGGCACATTGATGGCGCTCGGGATGGTGCCCTTGGCGACCCAATCCGGAGTGCGGGAGTCGATCACGATGATTGATGAATCACCGTCGCTCATCATCTTGGCATAGTGAATCATTTCACGCTCTGCGATCGTTTCAACACCCGGGGCCAAAACGGCGGGCTGGATGCAAAACGGCGGGCAAGGGCGCGAGGTCTTGGCAAAGGCCGGATTTACTGTGTTCTTGTTGTCCTGATTACGGGTGATGTCCGTAGCAGAGCCATTGTG
The DNA here is from genome assembly GCA_016845525.1 of Pseudomonadota bacterium. Lineage (GTDB taxonomy): Bacteria > Pseudomonadota > Gammaproteobacteria > Arenicellales > UBA868 > UBA868. The sequence continues at coordinate 8,804 of JAERSQ010000178.1, read as the reverse complement.
CATGACGGTGACGGCCATGGTGTCGCCGGTGATGCCGACGGGCTTGTTGGCCTGTGCACCCAGGGGCAGCAGCAGCGCCATGCCCAGAACGCCTGCGGTCCAGAGTTTCAGATTGTTCAAAATCACTCTCCTGTTCTGATAGTCAAATGGTTGTATCACTTCTTGTCTTGGTCACAAATTCTACAAACTTACAAAAAATCGAGCACCTTATGGTGCTCTTACGATTCATTGAGCGCTTCGGCTGTACGATGTACTTCTATTAAATAAGCCAGCACAGCACTGCAACAAATTACATTCCGGCAAGATTCAGTTATCAGTCACACTCCGGTTCTTGGCAGATCTCAGCATCTGGATTGCTTTCGCACCAGGTGGCGCACGCATTCATATTGGCTTCGCACCAAGCGGCCGCGTCGCCGTCAGCGGGCGGGCTTTGTGCAATTGCGACTGATGTTCCCAGAAAAATGCTTGCTGCCAAAACCAGAAATTGCTTCATGGGATAAATCTCCAACTGAACTAAAATTACATACCGGTAATATCGTGGTAGCGTAACGCGTCATAGGGCGTGTTACTACTGCGAGTTTACTATCGATGGATCAAATTCATTAATACTCATGTGGGATATCCGAAAAGGAATAGTCGCCCTGTTTGTGGCCGGATTGGTGGGGGTGGGACTGACAGGGCCGCGTCACGTGTCGGCAGACGCGCTCCAATACTCACTCAAGGACCTGGGGGGAGGCGTCCAGAACCTCAATCAGTATGGCGACAAGTGGGTAATCGTTAATTTCTGGGCCACCTGGTGCGGACCTTGTATCCGTGAGATTCCGGAATTGATGTCGTTTGCAGACCGCCATCTCGACAGAGTGCAGGTTGTCGGCATCGCCTTTGAGAAGACCCCCGTAGATGAAATTGGCACGTTTGTGGCAAAGCTTGGCGTCAATTATCCGGTGCTGATCATTGGTGAAGAGCCTCTGGTGCCGATGGAGCCCCTTAAGGGTCTGCCGTCGACTTTTCTGGTCTCACCCCAGGGACAGGTCGTGCATTCGCACATTGGGCCGGTCACGGAGAATGAATTGGCCGACTGGCTGTCCCGCTACGTCGAAGGCTGATCCAGCTGATCAAACTGAAGACTGAGATCAATAGCGCGTACATTTTTCGTGATCGCGCCGCAGGAGATAAAGTCGACACCGGTGAGAGCGATTTCCCGAATGGTTTCAGCATTGACGTTTCCCGAGGCCTCAAGTTTCGCCTGTCCCTGATTACGTTCAACCGCCGCGCGCATTTGAGTGATTGAAAAATTATCCAGCATGATCCGACGGGCGCCAGCGTCAAGCGCTTGCGAGAGTTCGTCGAGTGTCTCTACCTCAACCTCAATAAGATCCACTGTCTCGACGTGGGTCTCAGCAGCAGTCAGAGCGGCGGCAATCGAGCCCGCTGCGCGGATATGATTTTCTTTGATCAAGATACCGTCGTAGAGGCCAAGGCGATGATTGCTACCCCCGCCACATTGCACCGCATATTTCTGTGCCAGTCGCAGTCCCGGCACGGTCTTACGGGTATCGAGCAACTGCGCGTTTGTACCATGCAACTGTCGGACCAGGGCTCTGGTTGCCGTTGCGGTGCCCGCCAGCAACTGAGCGAAGTTCAAAGCGGTGCGTTCGCCAGAGAGCACCGCCCGCGCAGACCCTTCAATGACACACCAGGTCTTCCCAGCGTTTAAATCTTCGCTGTCCCGATAGCGCCAATTGATCCGTACGCTGGGATCGAGCGCTTCAAAGACGGCGTCTATCCAGTCACGGCCACAGGCCACGGCGTCATCCCGGCAGACAAGCTTGGCGCGAACCCTTTCGGATTCGCTGATGAGGGAGGCGGTGAGATCTCCGGGCCCAATGTCTTCAGACAGTGCCAGCGCCACCTGGTCCCGGATCTGGTCTTTGGGAAGCTTCATCGGTTCTTGATGGGTTGGGATTTCAGTCATGACTGCGTGGGAGTCTTTTTATTTCCGATGCCTGTAATTGCATGCCTTGAATTGAGGATGAAATTTTATATTCACCTTGATTCAGTTCAGTTTAACCCCATATTCAAAAGGTAGAAATTTTTCGGGTTCTGGCTGAACAGCCTTGAACCCTGCTCGTCTTCAGGAGGCGAATCACCATGCGAATGGACAAACTGACAACCAAGTTCCAGATGGCACTGGCTGACGCACAAAGCCTTGCGGTCGGGCGGGATCATCAATTTATCGAGCCCGCTCATCTGATGGTGGCATTGCTCGACCAGGACGGCGGCAGTGTACGCTCTTTATTGACCCGTTCCGGCGCCAACGCCAATGCCCTGCGATCGCGGCTCGGCGAAATCCTTGACGGCTTTTCTCGTGTGGAAGGCACCGCGGGCGATGTCCAGATATCGGCCGACCTGGGCCGGGCGCTTAATCTCACAGACAAACTTGCGCAGCGACGGGGCGATCAGTTTATTTCGAGCGAACTTTTCATTCTGGCAGCGCTTGAGGATCGGGGTCCGTTGTCCGAGGCGATGAAAAACGCGGGCGTTCTCAAGGACGCGGTGGAGAAAGCCATAGAAGAGATGCGGGGCGGAGAAGCGGTGAACGATCCCAATGCGGAAGAGCAGCGGGAGGCGCTAGAGAAGTATTCCATTGATCTGACGGAACGCGCGGAGCAGGGCAGACTGGATCCGGTTATCGGCCGGGATGAAGAGATCCGCCGTACGATTCAGGTTTTGCAGCGGCGTACCAAGAATAACCCTGTGCTCATTGGCGAGCCCGGCGTGGGCAAGACTGCCATCGTGGAGGGGTTAGCGCAGCGGATCGTGGATGGAGAGGTGCCCGAAGGCGTTCGCGGCAAGCGTCTGTTGGCGCTTGATATGGGCGCCCTGATCGCCGGGGCAAAATTTCGCGGCGAGTTCGAAGAACGGCTCAAGGCAGTATTGAATGATCTCAGTAAGCAGGAAGGCCAGGTCATTCTTTTTATCGATGAACTGCACACGATGGTGGGCGCCGGCAAGGCTGAGGGCGCGATGGATGCGGGCAATATGCTAAAGCCCGCGCTTGCCCGCGGAGAATTGCACTGTATCGGAGCCACTACGCTCGATGAGTATCGGAAATATGTCGAGAAGGATGCCGCACTGGAGCGGCGATTCCAGAAGGTGTTGGTGGGTGAACCCGGGGTGGAAGACACCATTGCGATTTTACGCGGCCTTAAGGAAAAGTATGAGGTCCATCATGGCGTAGATATCACAGACCCGGCGATTGTTTCCGCTGCGACGCTGTCGCACCGTTATATCAGCGACCGTCAGTTGCCCGACAAGGCGATCGATCTCGTTGACGAAGCGGCCAGCCGGATTCGCATGGAGATCGACTCCAAGCCGGAGTCGATGGACCGTCTTGATCGGCGGCTCATTCAGCTTAAGATCGAACGGGAAGCTGTCAAGAAAGATACGGATGACGCATCCAAAAAACGCCTGGAGGCTTTGGAAAGTGAGATCTCGGAAATAGAACGGGAATATGCTGATCTTGACGAGATCTGGAAAGCCGAGAAGGCAGCGGTTCAGGGCAGCCAGCATGTCAAGGAAGCCCTGGATCAGGCCCGTGGCGAGATGGAAGCAGCAAGGCGTGCGGGGGACCTCACGCGGATGTCGGAACTTCAGTATGGCCGGATTCCGGAACTGGAGAAACAGCTTGGGGATGCGCAGGATCACGAATCCGGTGGCGAGACCCAACTGCTCAGAAATAAGGTCACGGATGAGGAAATTGCGGAAGTGGTTGCACGGTGGACTGGGATTCCCGTATCCCGGATGCTTGAAGGCGAACGCGAAAAACTGCTGCGCATGGAGTCTGAACTGCACCGTCGTGTCATTGGACAGGATGAGGCGATTCACGCCGTGTCTGATGCCATCCGCCGGTCGCGTGCCGGCCTTTCAGATCCGGAACGCCCCTACGGCTCTTTTCTCTTTTTGGGGCCGACCGGTGTGGGCAAGACGGAACTGTCCAAGGCACTTGCCGAATTTCTGTTCGACACGCCCGAATCGATGGTGCGTATCGATATGTCCGAATTCATGGAGAAGCACTCGGTGGCGAGGCTGATCGGAGCGCCGCCCGGATACGTCGGCTACGAAGAGGGGGGTTATCTGACAGAGGCGGTCCGCCGCCGTCCCTATTCGGTCATTCTCATGGATGAAGTGGAGAAAGCGCATCCGGAAGTTTTCAACGTACTCTTGCAGGTCCTGGACGACGGTCGTCTGACCGATGGGCAGGGACGCACCGTCGATTTCCGCAACACCGTGATTATCATGACATCCAATCTGGGATCTGACCGCATTCAGGAGCTTGCCGGTGAGGACCGCTATTCGCAAATGAAAGCGCAAGTCATGTCGGTAGTCAGTCAGCATTTCCGGCCCGAATTCATTAACCGGCTGGACGACATGATCGTGTTTCACCCTCTGCTTGAGGAGCAGCTTCATGAGATCGCACGGATTCAGGTGGCCATTCTGTCGGCCCGGCTCGCCTCACGAGACCTGACACTGCGCGTGACGGATGCCGCCATCGATAAACTGAGCGCGGCCGGGTTTGATCCCGTCTACGGGGCGCGCCCGCTCAAGCGCACTATTCAGACGCAGTTGGAGAATCCGCTCGCGCAGGAGATTCTGTCGGGTCAGTTTGTGCCGGGCAATACCATTGTGGCTGATGTGGTGGCAGGTAACTGGGTGTTTCGCTTAGAAGAAGACAATACAGCGCAGGTCGCCTGATTCAAAAGTCCCCCCGGGGATCAATCACGCTTGCGCTCAACTCTCCGCCTTGCGTGGCCAATCTGGCCGCCAGGCGGTAGACTCCCCGGCAGATTTCCACGGAAGCCAGCATGAAAGCAATGATCCTGGCTGCAGGCAAGGGAACGCGGGTACGCCCGCTGACTCATGTCATGCCCAAGCCCATGATTCCGGTTCTCGGCAAGCCGGTCATGGAGTATCTCGTGGAGCAACTGGCTCGACACGGCTTTGACCAGATCATGGTGAATGTCAGCCATCTTGCACACGCCATCGAAGGCTATTTTGGTGATGGCCGACGTTGGGGGGTCGAAATCGGGTACTCCTTCGAGGGGCACCTGCAGGACGGCGAAACCATTGCTGTGCCGATCGGTTCAGCAGGGGGCATCCGTCGCATTCAGGATTACGGCGGATTTTTCGACGACACCTTTGTTGTCGTCTGTGGTGACGCTGTCATTGATCTAGATCTTCGAGCGGTGGTTCGCCAACACTGGCAGTCAGGAGCGGTTGCCAGTATCGTGGTGCGTGAGGTGGCTCGCGAACGGGTCTCCAGTTACGGTGTGGTGGTCTGTGATGATGACGGGCGCATCCAGTCTTTCCAGGAAAAACCTCAGGTAGACGAAGCGCTTTCCCAGCTGGTGAACACCGGCATCTACGTTTTTGAGCCTGAGATCATCGATTTGATTCCTCAGGATACTGAGTTTGATATCGGCAGCGAGCTGTTTCCTTTGATTCTTGAAAAGGGTCTCGCCTTCAATGCGATTCAAGCGCCCTTCAACTGGATTGATATCGGACACCTCAGTGATTACTGGCAGGCCAATCAGCAGATGATGCGCGGGAAGATGCGGGAGGTACGCATGCCGGGAACAGAAGTCCGGCCCCGAATCTGGACCGGGCTGAATGTAAATGTTGACTGGGATGAGATTCGTGCGGAGGGTCCGATATACGTCGGCTCCGGGTCCCGGATAGAGCCGGGGTGCCAAATTTTCGGCCCTACGTGGATCGGCCAGGGCTGCCATCTTCAAAGCGGCGCCCAGATCTCGCGCAGTATTCTTTTTGAGTACAGCCGGATCGGCTCGGCGGCCAGAGTCAGCGATTCGCTGGTCTTCGGCCGCAACTGTGTGGATCAGAGTGGCGAAAGCATTCCTGACACCGATGGCGCGCTGGATTGGGTCGGTGACGCCCGGGAACTCACGGGCCGCACGGACTAGTCGGGTTCGCCCGCGTTGGCGGACGCCGGTTGTTTGCCGGATTCTTTCTTTTTGAGTGTCAGCCGCTGGTCAGAGCGGCTTTGGTCAGCAAATCGTTAACCCGCTGCACGTAGGCGGCAGGTTCCGGCAGTGGGGCGCCTTCGCTGAGCGCCGCCTGGTCGAACAGCACTCGAGACCAGTCCTCAAGCTGCGCGTGCTCGGGACTCAACTGCCTGATCAGCGGATGGTCAGGATTAATTTCCATAATCGGCTTGGCATCCGGCGCGTCTTGCCCCATGGCTTGCAGAATACGCTCGAGGTTGCCGCCAAGATCTGTCTCGTCTGCCACGAGACAGGCCGGGGAATCTGTCAGGCGCTGACTGACCCGAACCGATTTGACCCGCTCGCCGAGCAGTGACTGCATTTTCTCCGTCAGCCCCGCCAGGTCTTTTTCTTTTGCTTCGTTCGCCTTTTTATCTTCAGGGGTTGCCAGGTCTTCAAGATCCAAGGCGCCTTTTGCGACCGATTTAAGCGGCTTGTCCTTGTACTCATTAAGCGAGGACACCAGCCATTCGTCGACGGGGTCGCTGAGCAGCAGCACCTCGATATCATTCTTGCGGAAAATCTCAAGGTGAGGGGAAGTGCTGGCAGCACTATGGGACTCCGCGGTGATGTAGTAAATGGCTTTTTGCTTCATGGGCATGCGCTTGAAATAGGCTGCCAGCGATTCAGTTTGTTCGGTGTCTTCGCTGCGGGTCGAATTGAAACGCATGAGATCAGCGAGTACCGTGCGGTTGTCGTGGTCTTCAACGACCCCCTCTTTCAGCACTTTGCCGAATTCTGTCCAGAAGGCGGAGTAGGTCTCGGGCTCCTTTTCGGCCAATCGGCTCAGCTCTGAAAGAATTTTCTTAACCGAAGCCGAACGGATTCTGTCTATGTCCTTGTTGTTCTGCAGAAACTCGCGCGAGACATTCAGCGGCAGATCAGCCGCGTCGACAACACCGCGCACGAACCTCAGGTAAGAGGGCATGAGGTACTTGGCATCATCCATGATAAAGATGCGTCGTACGTACAGATTGATGCCGTGGCGCTGTTCACGATCCCAAAGGTCGAACGGCGCTTTTTTGGGAATAAAGAAAAGCGATGTGTACTCAAGATTTCCCTCAACCCGGTTATGCAGGGTCGCGAGCGGCGTTTCGGTGTCATAGCTTAAGGACTGGTAAAAGCGGTGATAGTCCTCTTCCGGGATTTCGTTTTTCGGTCTCGACCATAGGGCAGAGCCACTGTTAACCGCCTCCCATTCGCCTTTTTTCTCTTTATCCTCGGACGGCATTTCGATCGGCAGCGAAATGTGATCTGAGTAACGACTGATAATGCCGCGCAGTCGAAAATCCTCTGCGAACTCCTTATCTTCATCCCTGAGATGAAGCGTAATGGTGGTACCGCGTTCTTCACGGGCGGTCGATTCGATGGTGTACTCGCCCTCACCATCTGAAACCCAGCGGACCCCGCCCTCCACACCCTCGCTTGCGTGGCGTGTGGTGAGTTCAACTTTGTGTGCAACCAGAAATGCCGAGTAGAAGCCCACGCCGAACTGGCCGATCAGATTGGCATCGTTGGCCGCATCACCGCTTAATGCTTCCAGGAATTGACGGGTTCCCGAACGGGCGATCGTGCCGATATTTTCAATGACTTCATCGGTTGTCATGCCAATGCCGTTATCCGCAATCGTGACCGTCTTTTCGTTTTTGTCGACACTGACCTTAAGCCCAAGGGCTTCGCCGTCTTCCATCAGGCCGGCGTCAGTCAGCGCAGCAAATCTGAGACGGTCGCAGGCATCCGAGCCGTTGGAAATCAATTCACGCAGGAAAACTTCCTTGTTTGAGTACAGTGAATGAATCATCAGCTGCAATAGCTGCTTGACTTCGGTCTGAAAACTGTGGGTTTGAGCGGTCGCTGTCTGCGTCATCTGGCGATACTCCTGACGGCTGAATGTGGCTTGAGGGGTGCAAGATTTTACCTACTGTGCAACGTGGGGCTGCAATTGTGAAAATCAAGCGCGTTCCCACGGGCCAGGCGGTAGCAAAACGCCTTGTCCATCGGCCCAGCCACGGAGTCCGCATGGCGAACGACTGCGCTATCAGAGGGTTATCCGCTAGAATCGCGCCTGGGTGGAGGCCGTCGCCCACCGTCGGGGCATAGCGCAGTCTGGTAGCGCACCTGCTTTGGGAGCAGGGGGTCGGGGGTTCGAATCCCTCTGCCCCGACCAGTCACTTGGCGGATCGGTACGGCGCCCGTAGCTCAACCGGATAGAGCAACGGCCTTCTAAGCCGTAGGTTACAGGTTCGAGTCCTGTCGGGCGCGCCAGACCTTTAATTCCCGGCTTTCTTGTTGATCGTGCGGGCCCTGGTGGCGTCAGGATACCGATTTATTGGATAATTAAAGGTTCGCGAAAGCTTATGCGGTGACCGTAGCTCAGTTGGTAGAGCCCCGGATTGTGATTCCGGCCGTCGTGGGTTCGAGTCCCATCGGTCACCCCAATTCCAAATTGTGCGATTAGCGGTGGCAGGTCATTGGGCCGTTAGCTCAGTTGGTAGAGCAGCTGACTCTTAATCAGCGGGTCGTAGGTTCGATCCCTACACGGCCCACCAGCTAAATCGGCATCAGTGTTCAAGACAGAAAATAAAGCAGTGGCGGGGGTTGTCAGGCGCGAAAGTGGCGGAATTGGTAGACGCGCTGGTTTTAGGTGCCAGTGGGGCAACCCGTGGGAGTTCGAGTCTCCCCTTTCGCACCAACCTCCCGAGATGTTGATGGGCTGGGCGTTCGACTCTGACGTAACGACAA